>NZ_OZ271837.1:1883000-2234500 GCF_965601775.1 Flagellimonas sp. | reverse complement strand
CCCACTTCAACATTTTTACTGTTGAATTTCTCAATTTTTTCCAGATTCACAATGTATGATTTATGTATCCTTAGAAACTTTTCAGCAGGTAACTGCTTTTCAAAGGATTTCATGGTTGATAGGATAACAATATTGGCTTCATCAGTAACCAATTTGATGTAGTCACCCAGTGCTTCAATCCATTTAATGTCGTTTAAGATAACCTTACGCTTTTTAAGATTACTTTTTACAAAGATATGCTCCTCGTCCTCATCTACACGGTTCATTTGCTCGTACTTGGTTACCGCTCGTTTAACGGATGCCTCAAAACGTGCTAAAGTGATAGGTTTGTGCAAATAATCAGTAACGTCATAATCGAAAGCTTTGAGTGCGTAATCAGGCTTTCCAGTGATTAAAATTACCTGTGGAGGATTTTCCAAGGCTTCCAAAAGGTCGAAACCGCTGATGATAGGCATTTCAACATCTAAGAAAATAAGGTCTATTTCATGGTTTTTCAGGCCGTTCTTTGCTTCGATAGCGTTGCTGTACTCAGCTATCAAGGCAAGGTGAGGATGGTTGTTTACTAGTTTGGCAACTGCCATTCGCTGCATGGAGGAGTCGTCAACTATTATACTTTTTAATTTCATAGAAAGGGGTGATTTGTAGGGTTTTAAATCATCGGCAAATTACACAAAAATGACGTTTAAAGACAACAAAAGATGTAAACATGGTCTATTCTGTTGTGTACTTTGCTATATACGTTATATAGATTTGAAAGGTTCATTCTGTTAATAACTCTTGTACTTTAAACGAAGATTTAATTCTTTTCTTGCGCGGAGAAGTTATTATTGCTAATTTTGCGCTCCTTTAAAAATAAGTATATATGAACCATTACGAAACTGTTTTCATTTTGAATCCCGTTCTATCTGAGACCCAGATAGAGGAAACAGTTAAGAAATTTGAAGATTTCTTAATTAAGAATGGTGCCAAAATGGTCTCTAAAGAGAATTGGGGACTTAAGAAATTGGCCTATCCCATTCAACACAAGAAAAGTGGATTTTACCACTTGTTTGAGTTTACTGTTGATGGCAGCGTTATTGCGCCATACGAACTGGAATTTATCAGAGATGAACGTATCATGCGTTTTTTAACGGTTAAATTGGACAAGCACGCAATTGCTTGGGCAGAGAGAAGAAGAACAAAATTAAAAGCAAACGCATAAGGGTATGGCATCAATAGAGCAACAAGCAAAAGCTAAGAAAGATGGGGAAATCAGATATTTGACCCCATTGAACATTGAAACCAATAAGCAAAAGAAATACTGTAGGTTCAAAAAATCAGGTATTAAGTACATTGATTATAAGGACCCAGACTTTTTGATGAAGTTGGTAAACGAGCAAGGAAAATTGCTTCCAAGACGATTGACAGGAACTTCCTTGAAGTATCAAAGAAAAGTTGCACAGGCAGTTAAACGTGCTCGTCACTTGGCCTTAATGCCCTACGTAGGCGATATGTTAAAATAAAAAGGTAGAAGAAGCATGGAAATTATTTTAAAAGAAGACGTACAGGATTTAGGCTTCAAGGATGATGTGGTAACCGTGAAGAATGGTTACGGTAGAAACTACCTTATTCCTCAAGGTTTGGCTACTTTGGCTACTCCTTCCGCCAAGAAAGTTTTGGCTGAAAATCTGAAGCAAAGAGCCCACAAAGAGAAAAAAATTGTTGATGAGGCCAATAAAGTTGCTGAAGCCTTAAAGCAATTGGAAATTCGTATTCCTGCTAAAGTAGGTGCTGGTGACAAGTTGTTTGGTTCTGTGAGCAATATTGACTTGGCTGCTGCTTTAGAAAAAGCAGGACATCAGTTGGACAGAAAGTTTATCAATATTAAAGGAGGAACTATCAAAAGAGTAGGACCTTATCACGCCCAAATTAGATTGCATAGAGAGGTAATCGTAGATTTCCCATTTGAGGTTATTGCAGAGGCAAAATAGATATCAAGACTTAGTTAATAAGTTGTTAAGAGCTATGCGTGCATAGCTCTTTTTTTTGTCTATGTTTGTAGGTGCTCAATAAACTTTATAACTAACTCATCATGAAAAAAATTCTACCTCTGTGGATACTATTTCTTATGGTATTCTCTTCTGCTTTTTCACAAGTAACTACCTCCAACATCCGAGGGGCTGTTGTTGACGACCAAAGCGTTCCTTTATTTGGAGCTAATGTTGTAGCTGTGCATACCCCAACGGGAACGCGCTACGGAGCTATTACCAACGAAGATGGAAGGTATAACCTTTTAAACCTACGCGTTGGAGGACCGTATGAAGTGACCATATCCTATGTTGGATTTAAAACAGCCGTAAAAAATGATATTTTTCTAACACTGGGTAAAACCTTTAATTACAACCTTACCATGGTATCGGATAGCCAAGCTTTGGATGAGGTTGTTGTGGTTTCTGATGCCACTGGTACTTTTGGTAGTGATAGAACAGGTTCCGAAACCAGTGTGGGTAGAAGGGAACTCACTCGATTGCCCACGATTACTAGGTCTGCTCAAGATTTTACTCGATTGGAGCCCACTTCGGACGGGAATTCCTTTGGTGGACGTAACTCCCAATACAATAATTTCTCTCTGGATGGTTCCATCTTCAACAATCCATTTGGGTTGGATGCTGCCACACCGGGGGGTCAGACCAATGCGCAACCGATTTCGTTGGATGCAATTGACCAAATTCAGGTCTCTTTGGCACCTTATGATGTAACGCAAGCAGGATTTACAGGTGCCTCGGTTAATGCAGTCACCAAGAGTGGTACCAATGAGCTAAAGGGGACCGTTTACACTTTCTTTAGAAATCAAGATTTGACCGGGAGCAAAGTGGAAGGTGAGGACATCTTCGTTCCGGATTTAACACAAACCCAATTTGGTGTGAGCATTGGAGGACCCATTGTGAAGAATAAGTTGTTCTTCTTCGCCAACTTTGAACGAGACCAAAGGGAAGATTTGGGCTCTAACTTTGTGGCCAACCGAGGTCAATCTGGAAACAATGTTTCCAGGGTCTCCGAAACTGATTTGTTGTTGGTTTCTGATGCTTTGGCAGGTTTGGGTTATGAAACAGGCCCTTTTGAAGGTTTCCTTTTGGATACAGAGTCCACCAAAGGTATTTTCAAACTGGATTGGAATATTGATGACAACAACAGGTTAGCATTGATTTACAACTTCTTGAGAGCATCAAGGGATTTGACGGCGAATGAATTCGCTATTGGCCGTAGAGGTCCAGATGCCACTACATTGCAGTTTGCCAATAGTGGGTATGAGATTAACAATAATATCGATTCCTTTTTGGCAGAATTGAACTCAACCTTCAACAATGGTACAGCGACGAACAAACTACAAATTGGGTATTCCTTTTTTGATGATTTTAGAAATCCATTTTCTACGCCAGCACCTGCTATTAACATTCAGCAAGACGGTGTGCGAGCCATTGTAGCGGGTCATGAACCGTTTTCCATCAATAATAGGTTGGAACAACGCGTATTTCAGATTACCGATAATCTAAACTTTTTCACAGGAAATCACACCTTTACTGTAGGTTTCTCTTATGAGAACTTTGAGTTCTTCAACTCCTTTAACCTGGGCACTTATTTCTTTGCCGATCAGCGAGGAGCTGTTGGGGTTTTTGCTGATTTCCCAAGTGTGGATTCCTTCTTGGATGCTGTCGATAATGGATTAATAGGTGATGCTATAAACAATGCCGAGAATATTTTTGCAGCAAACAACGCAGTCCCAATTGGTACCCCTGGAGGGTGGAATTTGGCAGAAACTAAAGTAGGGCAGTTGGCTTTCTACATTCAGGACGATTGGAATGTAACAGATAACTTTAAATTGACCTATGGTATCCGCGCAGATAGACCTCTTTATTTCAATACCCGAGGATTGATTCAGGAAAACATTGATAGAAAAGGAGGCCTACTTTCCGAGGGTGGAACCTATGCTCCCGATATTCAATATTTTGATGAGAATGGAGAGCCTATTTTCTTGAATAGCTTAGACTTACCTAGCAACGATATTCTTTGGTCACCAAGATTAGGGTTCAATTGGGATGTACGAAGTGATCAAAGCTTCCAAATTCGTGGAGGTACTGGGGTGTTTTCAGGAAGATTCCCATTTGTTTGGGTTGGCAATCAGGTACAGAGCACAGACTTCTTTTTCTATCAAACCACGAATCCTAATTTTCAATTCCCACAAGTATGGCGTAGCAATTTAGGATTGGATTACCGTTTTGAAAATGGAATTGTCGCGAGTACCGATATTATTTATACGGAAGACCTAAACGCCGCCACAGTAAACAATTTTGGTGCTGGAACACCAAATGGCACATTGGCTGGCGTTGATAACAGACCTATTTACCTCCCCACGGATAGGGCCACCATTTTTGGTGGACCTACTAATGCCTATGTATTTTCCAATGTGGATGTAGGATATTCATTCAACTGGACCGTTAAAGTTCAAAAGCAGTTCGATAATAACCTTTTTGCCAGTGTTGCCTACAACTTTTTGGAAAGTTTTGATGCCAATTCACTGGGTGCTGAAATCAGCAGTGATATTTTTGATTTGAATCCTGCTTTTGGTAATGTAAATACTGCGGCAAGCTCACCAAGTTTGTTTGGAAACAGGCACCGAATCATTGGTCAGTTGAACAAATCATGGCAATATGGTGGTGGAACTTGGGGAACTTCCATTGGTGCGTTCTTCGAGTATGCTGAAGGAGGTAGATTCTCGTATACCTATTCTGGGGATATTAATAACGACGGTTCTTTCACCAATGATTTGATTTTCATTCCAACTGCAGCCCAGCTTCAGCAACAACAATTTGCCGCTCCTGAGCAACGGGAGGCTTTTGAAGCTTTTATCCAACAAGATGAGTATTTGAACTCACGAAGGGGGGGCTATGCCGGAAGAAACGATATCCTGACCCCTTGGACAGGCCGTTGGGATGTAAAAATTCTACAGGATTATAACTTCCAAGCAGGGGATAAAAAGAACACCATTCAGTTTAGCGTGGATATCTTAAACCTTGGTAATTTGATAAATTCCAATTGGGGAGTGGTTCAAGACCCGAGAACTACACAGCCTTTGGGTGTTTTTATTGACGACTTGGGTAATCCAGTATATAGTTTCGATACTACGCAGACCAGCACTTTTGTCAACAATCCTGATTTAATTTCAAGATGGCAGATGCAATTCGGCTTACGATACATCTTTAACTAGAACCGACCTAAATTTCTTGAAAGAGGCTGCGCAAAAGCGTGGCCTTTTTTTATTTTTGCCGGATCAATTGAAATGGAATACATGAAATATGCAAGGTTGACACAGCAGCAACTGGAAGAACTTCATCCAGAGTTCATCAATTTTTTGGCTACACAATCCATCACTGCTGACGAGTGGACGCAACTGAAAGAAGAAAAACCCGAAGTTGCAGAGGAGGAACTGGATGTTTTCAGCGACTTGATTTGGGAAGGCGTATTGGCGAAAGTGGAATATCTGGAAAACATATCGGAGCAACACATGCACTTGTTCCATTTAACGGAAAAAGAAATGAAACTTTTTTCGGTCAAAGTATTGAATCCTGAAATTGATTTGCGAACCGAAGTAGGATTTGGTTGGTTTAAACGGAACTTTCAATCCGATTTTGTGGAATACCTTACGGCTTCCAAGGCCTATTCCCAAGATAAAAACAAGGATAAATTCGATTTGATTCAGCAAGGAGCTGTCATTACCAAAGGGGAACTCTACCAATGGTTTGAAAAAATCATGGAATAATCGATATTTGCCAAATAGATTCTACGCGCCGGTTTTGATCATCGAATCAACTATAAAGGAGCTCCCTAATCATTATACTACTTGAATGGCCCAAAAACCATCCATTCCAAAGGGAACCCGTGATTTTTCACCAGCTGAAGTAACCAAGCGAAACTACATTATCGGAGTAATTACCAAGCACTTCGAACGGTTTGGTTTTCAACCCATTGAAACGCCTTCATTTGAAAATTCCGAAACCTTATTGGGCAAATACGGAGAGGAAGGAGATCGCCTGATTTTTAAGATTTTAAATTCGGGGGATTTTATTTCCAAGGTGGATGATGTGACCTATAGTTCCAAGAACTCTGGTTCTTTGGCACCCAAAATAACCGAAAAAGCCTTGCGCTATGATCTCACCGTGCCTTTTGCCCGATATGTGGTCATGCACCAAAATGAAATTGATTTTCCATTCAAACGGTATCAAATACAACCGGTTTGGCGGGCCGACAGACCCCAGAAGGGTCGTTTCCGTGAGTTTTATCAATGCGATGCTGATGTGGTAGGTGCGAATTCTTTGCTCCAGGAAGTGGAGTTTGTACAATTGTACGATGCTGTCTTTACGGATTTGGGACTTGATGGGACCACCATAAAAATCAACAATCGAAAGATATTGTACGGTATTGCGGAGGTAATCGGAGCCCAAAACCGATTGGTGGACTTTACCGTGGCTTTGGACAAACTGGATAAGATAGGGGAGGAGGCTGTTAAAGCTGAAATGGTGAATAAAGGTATTTCTGAAAATGCCATAGCAAAAGCTACCCCTTTGTTTGGGATGATTGGCAACAACCAAGAAAAACTGGAGATTTTAAAGGGATTGTTGTCCGAATCAGAACTCGGAATGGAAGGAATTGCTGAAGTGCAGACCATTCTCGCCCATATTGCGGAATTAGGATTACAAAGTGCTTCGGTAGAGTTGGACGTCACCCTGGCCAGAGGACTCAACTACTATACGGGAGCTATTTTTGAAGTGGCCGCCCCTTCAACAGTTCAAATGGGCTCTATTGGTGGTGGAGGACGATATGATGACCTGACCGGGATTTTTGGATTGAAAGATGTAAGCGGCGTTGGGATTTCCTTTGGATTGGACCGTATTTTTTTGGTACTGGAGGAGTTGGGATTGTTCCCCGAATCTTTGGATACTTCTTTGGATATTCTTTGTCTTAATTTTGGTGAAAAAGAGGGTGCTGCTTCCCTCAAATTAGTGGGTACCCTACGAAGTCTTGGTTTAAGAGCTGATTTATATCCTTCGGCAGCAAAGGTGCAGAAGCAGTTTAAGTATGCAGATAAGCGCAAGGTTCCTTATGTAGTTTTATTGGGTGAAAAAGAATTAAACTCGGGTCAATTCATTGTAAAGGACATGAACACTGGAAATCAGCAGTCTTATTCTTTGGATAATCCTGAAGCGTTCTTTCAGACCCTATAAACGCGATTCGATTTCAGCGATCACTTTTTCGTAACGCATATCCAAATTGGGAACCATGTCCTTGTGGTTCGTTTTGACCCAATCTTTGAACTTTTCCAAAGGAAACCATTCAAGTGTCTCAACTTCGGATTCCTGTTTTTTCAATTGGGTTTGCTGGGATAGTTTACATAGGAAAGTATGGTTGAACTCCCTATCAAAAACGGCTTCTGAATGCTGGTGCTCTGTTTTGAATATGGCAATTTTTTCTAGTTGTTCATTGGAAATTTTCACTCCAATTTCTTCTTCAACTTCCCTAAGGGCACCTAGTTCAATAGGTTCTCCTGCAGCAACATGTCCAGCTACGGAAACATCCCATTTTAATGGGAAAGTGGTTTTGTCTTTTCCGCGCTGTTGAAGCAAAACGAATCCGTTTTTATCGTAACACCAGATATGGACTGTAGGGTGAAAGAGCCCTAAACGGTGTGCTTCGGATTTTAGTTGGGTTTCCCCGATTGGGGTCCCATCATCGTCCAAAATATCCACCCATTCGTCCATGAATCATATTATTAATGTCATTCTTGCGACCGCGTGCCGCTGAAGCTTTAGCGGTGAGGCAAGGCAGGAATCTATATGTTATTGGCAAAAGATTCCCACTTTCGTGGGAATGACAAATCAATCAAAATAACTAAAGGTCTCACCAGGTTTTATAGCCAAAAGGGTTTCATAAATCAGGCGAATTACATTTTCCACATCATCCTTGTGCACGGTCTCCACAGTAGTGTGCATGTACCGCAGAGGAAGAGAAATAAGCGCCGAGGCCACCCCACCATTGCTGTAGGCAAAAGCGTCAGTATCCGTTCCCGTATATCGCGAAGAAGCCTGTCTTTGGAATGGAATTTCCTTAACTTCGGCAGTTTCAATGATACGTTCCCGCAGTTTCTGTTGCACAGCCGGTGCGTAAGAAATAACAGGACCTTTCCCAATGGAACAATCTCCTTGAACCTTTTTCTCTATCATTGGAGTAGTAGTATCATGGGTAACATCCGTAACGATAGCCACATTGGGTTTTATGGTTTGCGTAATCATTTCAGCCCCTCTCAATCCAATTTCTTCCTGAACAGAGTTGGTAATGTACAGACCAAAAGGTAATTTTTTCTTATTCTCATGCAGTAGACGGGCTACTTCGGCTATCATAAATCCACCTGCTCGGTTATCCAGGGCACGACAGACAAATTTGTCTTTGTTCAAAACATGAAACTCGTCAGGATAGGTAATCACACAACCCACATGAACCCCCATTTTCTCTACTTCCTCTTTGTCCTTAGCACCGATATCAATGAAAATGTTATCCAGTTTTGGCGCTTCTTCTTTTCCAGCCTTTCGGGTGTGAATTGCCGGCCAGCCAAAAACGCCTTTAACTATCCCATTTTTCGTGTGAATGTTCACCCATTTCGAAGGGGCGATTTGGTGGTCACTACCCCCATTACGAATCACATAGAGCAAACCATTATCTGTAATATAGTTGACGTACCAGGAAATTTCATCAGAGTGCCCTTCAATGACCACTTTGTAATCTGCCTCTGGATTAATAACGGCAACTGCAGTACCATAGGTGTCGGTGATAAAATCATCAACATAAGGTTTAAGGTACTCCATCCAGATTTTTTGACCTTCCCACTCGTACCCAGTAGGAGAGGCATTGTTTAGATATTTTTCAAAGAATTTTAAGGATTGGTCGGTAATAATATTCGGTGTTGCCATGTATTTGGATTAAGAGACAAACTTAACAATATTCACTTTTATTTAATAGCCCATTTTTGGCTTTATCCTTAATTTTAACCCAACATTTGTTAAAGAAATTCAATCTTGAAGTACCAAATCGCTGCTATATTATCCCTTTTGATGTGTTCTGTGTTTTCACAGGAAATATCCAAGGATTCGGTGACGGAATATTATGTTCGATTTGAAGGAGATTCCATTTTGCGTAGCTCCATTGAGCTGGATGAGGTGTTTATTTTTAGCAAGTTGGAGTTTGCCAATAGGCAGGAAAAACTACGCTATTATATTTTGAGGCGTAAGACTTTAAAGGTATATCCCTATGCCAAATTGGCTGCGGAGAGATTGGTGGAACTGAATGATAGTCTGGATAAAATTAAACGAAAACGACATAGAAAACGGTATACCAAAAAGGTTCAAAAATATATAGAAGGAGAGTTTGCCGAAGAACTTAAAAAACTAACTCGGACCGAGGGACAGATACTGATTAAATTGATTTACCGACAAACAGGTAAGACTGCTTTTGCTCTAGTAAAAGAATTGCGAAGTGGTTGGCGGGCCTTCTGGTATAATACAACTGCTAAGGCTTTCAAAATAAGTATTAAGGAGGAATTCCATCCGGAATATATACACGAAGACTATCTTATAGAGGATATTCTACAACGCGCCTTTGCTTCGGAGAAATTGGTAAGACAAAAGTCGGTATTGGACTACGACTATGCGCTTCTAAGCAATAAATGGAAAAAAGAGACGAAGACCCAAAAAAAGTAGCCTTTATTCCTTTTCCTTCTTTCCGAACAAAGCATCCATAAAAATTTTTATAGTATAAAATCCTAACCCAATGGCCGTAATGGCCAAAAGTAGTCCAATAACCAATACTGGAATATAGGCTGGGTGGTCTTCGTTCTTAAATGCCTGATATATGGTAAAAGGAGCCAAAAACATTACACCAGTGGTGTAGCCAATAAACTTGATTCCTTTAACCAAAAGCTCCTTATTTGTGCGCATGGCATCTAATGTAGCCATATTGCTTTATATTTAATAATCACTGACTCAAATACTCATGGTTTTTATTGTACTTATCGGCGCGATACTGTTCATTATTTTGGCAACGGTTCGTTTAAAAATGCATCCCGTGCTTTCGTTGACCATTGCTGCTGTAGGTGCAGGATTAATGCTAGGCATGACCCCTTCTGATATTTTGAAAACCATGGGGGAGGGGTTGGGAAAAACGCTCTCTGGAATAGCATTGGTTATTGCTTTTGGAAGTATAATCGGGATTTATCTTGAAAAAACAGGAGCCACACAGATTCTGGCACAAACCATTTTGAAGATAGTAGGAAACAAGAAATCTCCTATGGCGATTAATCTAGCTGGGTTCATAGTTTCCATACCGGTCTTTTGTGATTCGGGCTTTATCATATTATCACGGCTGAACAAAGCGCTAAGTAAGAAAAGTGGGTTTCCAGTTCTTGTCTTCGCCATAGCTTTGGCAACAGGATTGTATGCTGCCCACGTTTTTGTACCCCCTACACCTGGACCTTTGGCAGCGGCGGCAATACTGGAGGCAGACCTGGGGTTGGTTATGCTATTGGGGTTGTTGGTTGCACTTCCTGTTTCCCTAACCGGTTACTTTTGGGCACGGTTTTCAGGCAAATCGTTGAAACAGTCTATGGATGGAGAAGAAAACATTTCGGAAGAAACCCACCTGGATGAGGACTCAACTATGCAACCCATCCAAGCCTTTTTGCCACTACTGGTACCGATTTTCTTAATTGCACTAAAATCCATTGTGAATCACCCCAATCATCCTTTCGGAGAAGGAAGTGTTTTCTGGGTCCTCGATTTTATGGGCAATCCGATTATTGCTCTTTTGATTGGTGTCGTTTTTGCCTTTGCTTTGGCCCGAAGAGTTTCTTTGAAAGAAAAACAGGGCTGGGTTCCTGAGGCCTTGAAACAAGCTGGCGCCATTGTGTTAATAACGGGTGCTGGTGGAGCTTTCGGTGCAATACTACGAACTATTGATATTGCAGAATCCTTCGACTTAAATGTTTCTTCTGGCTGGCTGGGTCTTCTTATCATTTTTCTGATTGCAGCCACCTTAAAAACGGCCCAAGGCTCTTCGACTGTTGCAATTATTACCACCTCGGCTATTATTGCGCCTTTATTAACCAATATGGGTTTAGTATCGGAAATGGACAAGGCACTTTCCGTTTTAGCGGTAGGAGCTGGTGCCATGACAGTATCACATATTAATGATAGTTATTTTTGGGTGGTATCCCAATTCTCTAATATGGAAGTAAAGGAGGCATTAAAAGGATTCACCTTGGCTACCTTAATTCAAGGTCTAGTAGGTTTGACTGCCTTGATGGTTCTATATTTAGCAGTCTCCTAAGCGCATCACTCTATGGTCAAGCTTGAGATAAACTCCTGAACTATTTCATATTCCATTGCAAAAAGTCGGGGTTGATTTACATCGTCCACTATGGTTAGATTATCCAAATCTATATGGTAAAAAACGTTGCCCCAGATTTAAGTGAAATTCTGGGATTCATCTACCTAAATAACTGCATCCACCACCAATCGATTTTCTGTTTTCGATAAGTCTGCAACTATACCATCTTCACAGGAAACAATGGTATACTGGTAAACACGGCGGTCGTCTTAGGTCAAAACTTAAAATTATAAGTTACAGAGGGGATAATCCCAAAAATTGAGGTACGCAAGGCTTCATTTCTTCCTGTGTCTTCATTTTCCCTAAAGTTAATGGATGCCGCATTCATTCGGTTGTATACATTATAAATACTGAATACCCATTCTGACTGCACTTTTTTTCTTTTGTTTCTTTTTGGAGTTAAAGTGGCGGAAACATCCAAACGATGAAAATCGGGTAACCGCTCTTGATTTCTTAGTCCAAAAAACGGTACGGTTAAACCTTGGAATTCAAATTGGCCCTCAGGAAAATTAGTGGGCTGGCCCGTTTGGTAAATAAAGTTGGCATTGAAATTCCATTTTTCAGAGATGTCATAGCTTGCGAACACAGAAATATCATGGGTTTTGTCAAAAGGGGTACTGTACCATTCGCCAAAATTAATCCCAGTTTCCAAATTGGGTTCCCCGTTATCGAAAGGTAAGGTTCTTCCTGGAGTTCTTTGTTCCGATCTCGAAAGGGTATATGCCAACCACCCTTTAAATGCGCCTTGATTTTTTCTTAGTAGTAATTCCAATCCATAGGCCCGGGCCTCCCCATTTAAGATTACTTGTTCGATTGCGTCGTTTGCGATAAGGTCAGCCCCATCTATGTAATCAATTCTGTTTTGAATGTCTTTATAGAATGCTTCCACTTCCAAGGAAAACTCGCCCTCATTAATATTCCGGAAATACCCTACGGCATATTGGTCCAGCAATTGAGGTTCTACAAAAGGACCGCTGGGGGTCCATACATCCAAAGGGGTAGGGGAGTTAGTATTGGAAAGCAAGTGTAGATATTGGGCCAGACGTGTATAGCTTGCCTTTATCGAACTTTTTCCTTTGAAGTTATAAGCTAATGAAATACGAGGTTCCAGGTTGGTAAATCGCTCCAAGCTACCACCTCGACCGGGATTTATAGTTTCAATAGGTTCAGCCTCCCTGTAGACCCGCAACAAAGGGTCGAATATGACGGGATTGTCATTTTCATAGACAAAAAGCTCATCTTGTCCCAATCGATTGAAGTGACTTACACGTAACCCATAGTTTAAGCTGAGTTGTTCACTTACCTTATGCTCAACGCTGACGTAAGCGGCAGTTTCATTGGCATATTTTTTTGTGAGTTGGTCTTCAACGATACCCGAATCTTCCCGGTTGGGTTTTATTTTACCAGGATTGAAAACATAATATATGTTGTTCAATCCGTAATCCAGCGTGATTTTGTCATTTAAGTAGTGTTTTAGGTCATACTTTAAATTAAAGTTTTGAATGCCGGAATCCCATTCAAAACCCACAAAATCAAGTTCTAGACCATAGAAATAATCAGAATATATAACGGAAAGATTGGAAAACAACTTGTCAGAAAACAAATGGTTCCATCTAAAGTTACCTACAGCGTTTCCATAAACGTTGACAAAACTATCATTGATGCTGAAAAGGTCACGACCAAAATAACCAGATAAAAAGATGCTGTTTCTGTCATTGATTTTATGGTTGATTTTAGTATTTAAATCGTAGAAGTAGGCTCTATTGTTAATATCAAATAGGGGAAGAAACAAATGCGCATAGGAAGCTCTTCCTCCCACAAGAAATGCGGTTCGGTCCTTGTCAATTGGACCTTCTATCAACAATCGACTTGCAACAGCACCAATACCGCCACTAACTTTGAGTTCCTTACTATTGCCTTCTTTCTGAAAAATATCCAATACGGACGACACTCTTCCTCCGTATCTCGCAGGAATCCCTCCCTTGAACAGTTTTACATCTTTTATGGCATCTGGATTAAAAACAGAAAAGAAGCCGAATAGGTGGGATGAATTGAAGACTATGGCTTCATCCAAGAGAATTAGGTTTTGGTCAGCCGCTCCACCCCGAACATTAAATCCAGAAGAAGCTTCCCCCGCATTGGTGACCCCGGGCAGGAGAATCAAGGATTTTATTATATCTGCCTCTCCCAAAACAACAGGAACTTGTTTTATGGTTTGGGATGATAGACTGTTTACACTTATTTGAGGTTTTTTGATATCCAACCTTTCCACATCATCGGTGACCACCACCTCATCCAATTCGGACATTTCCTCCACTAGGCGGTAGTCCTTTTTTATATTTTCAATAAGTGAAATACGCTCTCGAATATCCTGAAAACCCAGATAACTGATGATAACTTCGTATTCTCCTTCAGGTAATGTAATCGAGTAAAAACCGTATTCATTGGTCGTTACTCCTGTGCTTAACTCGGGAAATACTAGGGTAACACCAATTAGGGTTTCATTACTGGAAGCTTCGGAAATGGTTCCGCTAAGAGTAAATTTTTCTTGTGCTGAAAGGAAGGTACAGGCTATAAAAAATATGAGGGGTGCGTATTTTCTCAGAAAAAGAACATGGTTCATACGGCTGCTACTGAATAAACGTTTTCCTAAATCCATTTTATTCTGTCACCGTAATAAATCGGGCATCGAACTCGCTAATTGCAAAGTACCCGAATGGAAAATTATCACTATTGGTGGTATTGACTATGTTTCCCTTTATGGTCGCCGGAGGAGTTGCAAAGGGTCCCCCACCATCTTCACCAGATTGGGTAAGGACAAGTTCTGCGTATGTAGCAAATTCATCGTCTATGCCAAAAAGCGTGATGGGAAGCAGGTCACCGGGTTCTACATCTTCATAGAAATAGGAAAACGTAATTTCGCTATCCTGAAAGAATTCATCCTCAATTACCAAGAAATTATCAAATCCAAACGAAAAAAGATAGTTGTTGCGTTCCCCGGGAATATCTGTAAAGGTTATAATGACCTCCGTTTCTTCTTCTTCATCAAAAAGGAAACCATCACCTTGAACCGCATTATCAATAACAGGAGATGCGTTTAGCCTTTCAGTAGCGGTATAAATCTCTCCTTCGTATGTAATTGATAATGTATAGTCCCTATTGAATTGTAATTCCGGGAAACCAATGGTAAAAACACCGGGTTCACTTTCCCCGAGCTCAAAGGCTTCTCCAGTTTCTTCATCAATTATGGACACAGAAGCATTTAGCGCCGGAGGTACTTCTTCATCAAAAAAAGGTGCGGTCAAGGTCAATTTTACTTGACCCACAGTAATAGGGTCTCCATTTCGGGAATTAAAGCCGATGAGAGCATCGATTACCAATCTAGGTTCCGAAGTCGACAAATCAACATCTATAACATCTTCGCAGGCAAAAAAAATAAAAGCGGCAGCAAATAGAAGGGATGCTTTGCGCATTAAATAAGCAATTTTTATGATGGTCTAAAATAGACAATCATAATCGGAAAAAATATGGTTTAACAGTTTCTTAAACCTTGTGGAAAGAATATTAGCCCAAAGATTCCAAGATAGCGTTCAATGTACTGCTGGGTCGCATAGCGTTAGAGGCCATTTCGCGTTTGGGCAAATAATATCCACCAATGTCCATGGAGGTTCCCTGCGCATCAACAAGCTCCTTATCAATAACAGCTTCTTTAGAAGAAAGTTCGTTATACACTTTGCTGAAGATTTCTTTCAGCTCATTATCCTTGGTCTGGTTAGCCAGTTCCTCAGCCCAATACAGACACAGGTAAAAGTGGCTACCTCTAGTATCTCGTTCATTTACTTTTCTGGAAGGCGATTTGTCATTTTCCAAAAACTTCTCCGTAGCATTATCCAAAGTTTCAGATAGGACCTGCGCTTTTTGGTTGTCATTTTTTTCTGCGAAATGCTCTAGCGAAACACCCAAGGCCAAGAATTCCCCCAACGAATCCCAACGCAAATGCCCTTCTTCCAAAAATTGCTCTACATGTTTTGGGGCAGAACCTCCAGCACCGGTCTCAAAAAGTCCCCCTCCATTCATCAAAGGAACAATGGAAAGCATTTTGGCGCTGGTCCCCACTTCCAAAATAGGGAAGAGGTCCGTTAGATAATCTCTCAAAACATTTCCAGATACGGATATAGTATCTTTCCCATCCTTTATTCGCTCCAAAGTAAATTTTGTAGCCTCTACCGGAGAAAGGATATGGATATCCAGTCCTTCTGTGTCATGTAGCTTTAAATATTCGCTTACTTTTTCAATAAGTTGGGCATCATGAGCCCTATTCTTGTCCAGCCAGAAAACTGCGGGCGTTTGGGTAGCTCTTGCTCGAGTTACTGCCAATTTTACCCAATCCTTTATTGGAGCGTCCTTTACTTGGCACATTCTCCAGATATCTCCCTGCTCCACATCATGTTCCAACAAAGTTTCCTCTGTTGAAAGGCTGACTACCTTAACGGTTCCTGCTTCAGAAATTTCAAAAGTTTTGTCGTGCGAGCCGTATTCCTCCGCCTTTTGGGCCATAAGTCCCACATTGGGAACGGTTCCCATGGTAGTAGGGTCAAAGGCACCGTGCTCTTTGCAAAAATCAATAGTTGCTTGATATATACCAGAATAACTACTATCTGGGATAATCGCTTTGGTATCCTGCAAATCCCCATTTTTATCCCACATCTTTCCTGAGTTCCGTATCATGGCTGGCATTGATGCGTCTATAATGACATCACTGGGTACATGCAGGTTGGTAATCCCTTTATCAGAATTTACCATCGCTAAATCCGGACCATTCTCCATGGCGTCCTCTATGGATTTTGTAATTTCTTTGCGTTCGGCTTCAGGCAACTCTTCGAGTTTTTCAAACAGCGTTTCCAAACCATTGTTCGGATTTATTCCCAGTTTGGTGAATGTCGCCTCATATTTGGTAAAAACGTCAGAGAAGTAGGTTTCAAGGGCATGTCCGAAGATAATAGGGTCGGAGACTTTCATCATGGTTGCCTTGAAGTGCAGGGAAAGCAAAAGGTTGTTCTCTCTTGCATCGTCCATCTCTTTGGTCAGAAAATCAACAAGAGCCTTTTTCCTCATTACTGTTGCATCAATGATTTCATCTTTTTGAAGTGCAACTTTCTCTTTAAGCACAGTGGTCTTGCCCTGGGTATTTTTCAATAAAATTTGAACCTCCTGAGCATCTGGAAGGGTAATGGACTTTTCATTGTTGAAAAAATCTCCTTGTGACATCGTGGCTACATGTGTTTTGGAGGTAGACGACCACGCACCCATGGAATGTGGATTCTTTTTGGCGTAATTTTTCACAGCTTTTGGCGCTCTTCTATCCGAGTTTCCTTCCCTTAAGACAGGGTTTACGGCGCTTCCTTTGATTTTATCATATCGTGTTTTGATGCTTTTTTCCTCCTCAGTCTCAGGATTATCTGGGTAATTGGGAATGGCAAATCCCTTTTCCTGTAGTTCTTCAATGGCTTCCTTGAGTTGAGGGATGGAAGCACTGATATTGGGTAATTTTATAATATTCGCCTCTGGAGTTTTGGCCAATTCGCCCAACACCTTTAAGTCGTCGGAAATTCTCTGTTTTTCTTGGAGAAAATCGGGAAAAACAGCTAGAATCCTACCTGCCAAAGAAATGTCTTTGGTTTCAATGTCGATGCCCGCGGTTTTGGTAAATGCTTTTACAATAGGTAAGAAGGATAAAGTGGCCAAAGCTGGTGCTTCGTCCGTTTTGGTATAGAAAATTTTTGCCATTAGTCAGGTGAAATTATTTGAGCGGTGCAAATATACAATGTTATAGCTATTTTCTGACCATTGGGATACTAAGCCGAAGTTAAAATTGGCTGAGGGAGTGGTATAGGGATAAAACAAAAGCCATATCGATGTAGAACATTGATATGGCTTTCTGAAAAGGGCCATCAGATATAAGTCTACGTTTCCGCAAACTGGCAGCCATTGACTGCATCCTTTGCCCCCTTTGACGTTTACTCAACACTATTTGCATTTAATTTTGCAACTAAATAACTCCTAGGGAGTGTTTCCGTTGTTCCAGATTCTATCAGGATAGGACTTGCATCCTTTCCGCACATAAAACCCTTTTATTTTCTCCTCATGACTTGCCAAAGCGTACCAGGATTTGAAATTCTTTTTGAGATCAGTAGTGTTACTAATTTAAAAGAGAAACAACAGTTTTAAAGAACGTCAAACTTTAAAAAGAAATAAGAATTTGATGAACTCTCCTTCATATTTCTTTGACTAAATTATCATAAAGGATGAGAAATCCAAATTTTATAACCATTTTAAAATCAACAATATATGAACCGTGGTTATTAACAATTGTTCATAAAAAAAGGACACCCTTTGGAGTGTCCTTTAAAATAACGTTAAGTGGGAAGTACTTACTCTCTTATTTCTTTTATACGGGCCTTTTTACCAGTCAATCCTCTGAAATAAAAGATTCTGGAACGACGTACTTTTCCTCTTTTGTTGACTTCAATGCGCTGTAAAGCTGGCATGTTGATAGGGAAAATACGCTCTACTCCAACGGTTCCAGACATTTTTCTGATGGTAAAGGTTTCTGTGCCTCCAGAACCTCTTCTCTGGATTACTACACCTTTAAAGAACTGGGTACGTGTCTTTTCCCCTTCTTTGATTTCATAATACACGGTAATCGTGTCACCTGAAGAAAAAGCGGGAAAATCCTTCTTCGGTATAAATTCGTCTTCAATAAATTTTACTAAAGATTCCATGGGTCTTTTTTTGTGATTTTACAAAATCAACTTTCACGCCTCTCGTCAGAGGTTGATTTTGCGTGTGCAAAAGTACTATTTTCTTAAGAATACCCAAGATAAAATCAAATGTTTTTCGAAGGCAGTTCTTTTTTTACGTGCTTAATTACATACAATAAAAGCCCCAAAGCGAACAGAATATGCGGAATTTGTCCCACAACTCCCATTATGGCAATGCCTTGAACCAGATTCTCTGCGCCTTGACTGGCCATAAATGAGGTTCCTAAGACAGAGAATAAAGAGAAGAATAGGGATAACACACTGCCCACGAGCATAAGTACCGTTGCCAAATTTCTTGATTTGGAAAGCAATAAGATACATCCCACGATGACCACTAATTGAAAAATTGTGCTAATAAATCCGGATAAAAGATGTAAGAACTCATAGTTTTCCATATCATTCCAATAAATCGGGTCTTTTTTGCTTTGTTTTCAGAATAGCCTGTTCCTCACGCCATTCGTCTATCTTCGGGGTATTCCCACTTAGTAATATTTTCGGGACTTCAATTCCTTTGTACTCCGCAGGACGTGTATAGACTGGCGGGGCCAACAGATTATCCTGAAAAGTGTCGGTCAAGGCTGAGGTTTCATCATTTAAAACCCCGGGAATTAAACGGATTACCGCGTCGCTTAAAATCGCTGCCCCAAGTTCACCTCCTGAAAGGACGTAATCCCCAACGGAAATTTCCCGGGTTACAAACATATCCCGAACTCTTTGGTCCACTCCTTTATAATGACCGCATAGCATGATGATGTTTTGCTTTAAGGACAATTGATTAGCTATACCCTGATTCAGAGTTTCTCCATCGGGAGTCAAGTAAATGATTTCGTCATAGTCCCTTTCTTGTAGCAAACCTGAAATACATCTGTCTATGGGCTCAATCATCAGGACCATTCCGGCACCTCCTCCAAACTGATAATCATCTACTTGCTTGTAATTCCCTTGGCCAAAATCCCTCAGGTTATGTAAATGCACAGATACGATATTCTTGTCGATGGCCCGCTTTAAAATAGATGCTTCAAAAGGACTTTTTAAAAGTTCAGGTAGTACCGTAATAATGTCTATCCTCATATGGATTCCTGTGTATTGGTCCAAAAATAGTGTAAGTAAGATTGGTCAAGTTCCCATCCCAAGTGTTCATATAACTTTTGAGCAGGATTATCCAAGGCGGTTTCAAGAGCCAATCCTTTGAAGTCTTTTTCGATACAAAAGGATTTCGCATGCTCCAAAAGCGCTTTGCCAATTCCTAACTTGCGATATTCCTGAGCTACGTATAAGTCATTCAAAATGTAAAAAGGTTTAAGGGACACGGAGGAGAACGTTTCATAGAGTTGGGTAAATCCCACAGCTTCCCCTTTTACCGTAGCCAAAAACAGCACATTCTCATTTTTAGTGAAACGCTCGCTCAGAAAACTGCGTGCATCATTCAGATTTGACGATTTTCCATAAAAAATTCGATAGGCATCAAACAAGGGGACAATACTTTCAATATCATCTTGGGTAGCCATTCTTATTTCCATGCAACAAATGTAACTAATTCACCCTTCTACGCTCATCATCGGAACCTGTTCCTCGTTGTCTGGATGATTTGAGTTTGTCGTTCCCAAAACTACGGGAGTACGTCAATAGAAA
This sequence comes from Flagellimonas sp., assembly GCF_965601775.1. GTDB lineage: Bacteria > Bacteroidota > Bacteroidia > Flavobacteriales > Flavobacteriaceae > Flagellimonas. The sequence goes on along the minus strand of NZ_OZ271837.1, from coordinate 2,214,578 downwards.
AGTTCGGTTGCTAAAATCAAAGGTATTTCTGGTATTTAGATTTTGTTCAGGAACGTCAGTTCTCCCCGTGAATTCAAATGAATCAAAAACATCATTGATAGCGAATCTCAAGGTTCCCCATTTGTCGCCAAACTTCTTTTGGAAACCTATATTTAAGCCAAAAACAGGGTCAAATCTCCGTATTCCAAATAATCCTGCTCCGAAATAGTTCATATTTATTTCTGAACTGAAGCTCTTGGTAATTGTAAAGGAACTAGAACTGTTTGCTCGGAACGTGTTCTGCTCAAAACTGAATGGAGCATCTTGTAACACGGCATCAACCTGTGTATTAATGTATATAAAATTATTTTGCATCTTCCACCAGTTTGCGATAGTGATGGGCAGTCCTAAGGTTACAGTAAACAGTTGGTTTTTGTCATTGTTTGCTGCTTCAAAAAATAAACGTCCGGTCGCTTCATCAAAACGTTCCTGAAAACTAGCAATTGGTTCATCCTCGATGGAATACTGGAATGACAGCAAAATGTTTTTGTAGGTGGTATCAAATTTCACTGAATTTGATATCGATGGTTGTAATGAAGAGTTACCCGACAAAAAGGTATTGGGGTCCACAAAAATGACAAATGGCGCAAGGTCATTGAATGTGGGCCTTGTAATCCGCTTAGAATAGGAAAGATTAAAGCCCAACGAATCGTTGACCGCATGGGATACGAATACACTTGGGAATATATTTCCAAAGTTCCTATCCACCACACGCCCATCCGTTTCCGTGTCCAATTCAGAATCTGTTTGCTCATACCTTAGTCCAAGTTTTAGGGTGGTCTTTTTGTTCAATTTATAATCCATCGAGGTATATGCGGCCCAAATATGTTCATTCAAAATACTTTTGTTGGTCAAAGTAGGGTCTTCCACAAATTCTTGCCCATTGAAGGTTGCCACAGAAACGTCATTTTCAAAATTTGAAATAACTGCTTTGACTCCAGCTTCCAGTTTTAGGTTATCATTGAATTGCTTACTGTAATCCCCTTTGGCAACTGCTATGTTTATGGGTGTTGTTTTATCACTAAGTGTAAGTTCTTCCCTTAGAAATGTATTGTTTCCATCAAAAAAACTGTTGACGTAATCTGTTGGGTTTTCGTCGTAATAATACAGATAATCAAAGTCCACACTGAAAAACTCATTTTCGGTGAAGTTATGTTTCAGGTTAATGTTGGAATTAAAATGTTGCCATTGATTTCTTTCTGTATTCAAAAGCTGGACAATGGAGAAGGGAGCTCCATCCTCAGATTCAATACTATTATTCACAGCATCCATGGTCCATTTGTTGTCGTAGGCACCCACTAAAAAACCCAGTATGGTTTTATCAGTTACTTGATAATCCAGACCAAGGCGGATATTGTGATTACGTTGTATTGGGTCGCGGTCAGAGACGGTTTCCAAATTGACGAGAGAACCTTCGTCATCGGTGAAGACCCTGGAAAACTCAAATCGCTGACCTTGGGAATCCCTTAAAAAAGAGTAATTCCCAAAGAGGTTTATTTTATTTTTTCGATAATTGAAACTGATATTGTTGGATGTAGTTGTGCCGTTTCCGAACCCACCAGAAAGCGAATACGTTCCGTTGAGACCCAAGTCCGTTCTTTTTTTAAGAACGATATTGATAAAACCTGCATTTCCCTCAGCATCAAAATTTGCAGGTGGTGTAGTTATCAACTCAATACTCTCAATATTGTCCGAACTGGTACCTTCCAAAAGTTGAACGATGCTTTCTTGGGGCATATAGCTTATTTTCCCATTTATCATGACGACCACACCATTTTTTCCGGCCAAGGAGATGGCGTTATTCTGTCGGTCCACTATGACCCCGGGAGAGCGTTCCAAAACTTCAAGGGCAGAACTCCCAGCCGAAACGATGCTATTTTCGACGTTAATCACCATCCGGTCGATTTTTTGGACGAAAACGGGTTTGGTTGTTTGCACCACAACTTCATCCAATTCAACCCCAGCTACCAGAAATATGGTAGGTAGGGTTAAGTTTTGATTTCCCTGATAATCGAATATTTCAGTGGATTGGGAAGAAAATCCTACCATACTGGCGGTGATGTAATACCGACCTGAGGCGACATTTTCAAATTTGAAATTTCCCCTTTCATCGGTAATCGCACCTTTTACTAAACTGGAATCGGAGGCTTTCTGTAGAAGGATATTGGCAAAAGCAAGACCCTCGCCGTCTTGTTCTATTACTTTTCCGTTTATTTCTTGGGCCTTAAGTTGCAGGCAAAAAAGAAATAACACGAGAAAAAAGACGTTTTTTTCATTCATGTTTTTTGATTGATGATTAATTGCTTAGCAATCAGCAGCTAGGTGAATGTAAGATTTTGGGTAGGAGAGGGGGTACTTTGATTAGAAGTACGTTCTTCATTGGAGGGGAAGTTAAACAAAAAAGCCTCCCGTGGGAAGCTTTTTGTTATTTCTTTTGCTTATTCAGCTCATCTTGCAGCCTTCGACTTATTTTTTGCTCACGTTCCAAAGCCCTTCTTCTGTGGTCTTCAAATTCCGTTTCCAAATCGGCTAAGGCACTTTTTGCTTGTTGGGTCAAAAAATTACTGTTCCTAAACTTATAAATAAAAAGGAATAGGAGGAGGGTCAAAATAGCAATGATGCCCCAAACGATTCCCTTGTAAGTGGCCTTGCTCAGCAACGCCCCAAAAAATGAAATGCTATCCTTTTCTTTGGTAACCGTTGTTAAGTTGGTCGTGGTTTCCTGAAGTTTGGTATTTAGCGAACTGATTTCAGAGTTATTTCCTTCAATTGTGGCTGTTAGCTGTTTTATAGATGCATTTGCGGTAGTAATTGAATCAAAAATACTTTTCTTCATTCTATTCAAATCCGTTAAACGGACAACCTCGTAGCGGATACCATTGGCACTATAATTACCGGATTTTTTCTCCAATGCCTGAAATTGGGAGACCAGACTTTGGTCTTCATCGGAAGCATTGGATTGTTGTGCATTAACCGCGGTAAGGCTAAAGAATAGGGTAGAAGCTATCAATAAATTAGAGACTTTCATGGTGTGTTTATATGTAAATTTAGATTGAGGGTAGGGCGAATTTACGGCAATAAACCAAAAATCAAAAGAAAATGGCTCCGCCTTTTAATTGGACCTTTCCCGCTCTCCTAATAATAGGTGTATCTTCTTACTTTAGAAATGTATTTGGCCAAGCGAATTACCTGATGTGAGTACCCAAATTCGTTATCGTACCATATGTAGAGAACTAGGCTTTTCCCATCGGCTGATACCAGGGTAGCTTTGCTATCATAAATGGACGGAGCCGAAGCCCCAACGATATCGGTAGACACCAGTTCATTACTTAATGAATACTTTATTTGCTCCACCAAATCACCTTCCAAAGCATATTTTTTCAATATGGTATTTACGCTTTCAGATGACGTTTTGGTTTTCACCTCCAAATTTAAAATTGCCAAAGACCCATTAGGTACCGGAACACGAATGGCATTTGAAGTAAGTTTTCCCTTTAATGCAGGTAGAGCCTTGGCAACAGCAGCTCCCGCGCCAGTTTCCGTAATGACCATATTTAGGGCGGCTGCACGACCTCTACGATATTTCTTGTGCATATTGTCCACAAGGTTCTGGTCATTGGTGTACGCGTGGATGGTTTCTATATGCCCCTTTTTAATACCTAAAGAATCTTCGATAACTTTTAGTATTGGGGTAATCGCATTCGTGGTACAAGATGCTGCAGAGTAAATTTTAGTGCTATCTGGGTCAAACTCGTTTTGGTTTACGCCATGCACAATGTTTGGGACTTCTTTACCTGGAGCTGTTAGTAACACCCGTCCCGCACCTTTTGCTTCTAAGTGTCTTGAAAGTGCTTTTTTATCCCTAAAGGCTCCAGTATTGTCAATAATTAGCGCATTGTAAATACTGTATTTGGTGTAATCTATATCCTCAGGATTACTGGCACTAATAAACTTAACGGTTGTTCCATTGATAATTAAGGCTTCATTTTCAGAATCCACATCCACAGTACCCATAAACTGTCCATGAACCGAGTCTGTTTTGAGGAGGGCTGCCCTCTTCTCTAGAATTTCTTTCGTCAAATCACCTCTGACTACTACGGCACGCAATCTAAGCTGGCTTCCACGCCCAGTTTTTGTCATTAATTCCCGAGCCACCAATCGCCCTATTCTTCCGAAGCCATAGAGCACGACATCTTTCGGTTTTATCTCTTTGGTGGCATGCGCATCCTTTAGTTTGTCCAGAACAAATGCTTTGACATTCAAGTGGGTGTTATCCTCGGAATGATACTCATAGGTCAGTTTTCCTATGTCCAATTTGGCAGGAGGAAGGTTGATGTCATTAATGGCCCTCAAAATTTCCACCGAATCAAAAATGGAAATGGGCTTTTGGACGAATTCGCCAGCATATTCATGCAAATTGATAATATCACTTACATTCTTGTCGATAATCTGGTTTTTGAAAAGAACCACTTCAATGGCCTTGTCATACCATAGGTCACTGATAATCTTTATGAATTCTGTGGTGGCTTTTCTTCTATCTGCCTGAAAGGCAAGTTCTTTTTCGTAAGACCGGATGTCGCTCATTTTAGGTTTTGTTGCTTTTTAAAATTTTCGGCAAAATTAGATATTTCAAACGTTTTCGTAAAGTCTTTTTTCCATAAAAAAACACCCAAGATTGGGTGCTTTTATGTTTTAGGTATTAAGGTAAGGACTACTGTAGAATAAGCCGCTCTTTTTCTCCATTTTTATTGATCATGGTAAAGCTGGTGCGACCGTATCTGGATATCTCACCAAAAACCTCCCGAGCCTCTTCAATATTGCTGATTTTTTTGCCATCCACTTCGGTGATGACCTTGTCTCTTAAATCATATCGATTATACCCTTCGGGAACGTCTATAATTTTCACTCCTTCTTTCACCCCAAATTCCTTCTGATCCTCCTTGGATAGGTTTTTCACCATGAAACCTGTAGCGGGCAATTGAATGGTTTGTTGTTTTTTCAACCGCACATTTCGGGTAAGTCTTTGCCCATTTCTATCCACAGCCACTTCAATAACATCTCCGGGTCTTTTGGAAGAAATATATCCGATTAATTCTGAAAACTTACGCACTAAGACATCGTCTACCTTTTTGATGACGTCACCTTCTTGTAAACCAGCGGCCTCAGCTCCTGAATCTTTGGTGATTTCAGAAATATAGACCCCCTCAATTTCATCTATGCCTAATTCGGCTGCACTCTCGGTGTTTAAATCCCCACCTCTTATACCTAAAAGACCTCTTTGTACATTACCAAACTCCATCAAATCCTCGATGACTTTTTTGGCAATATTACTGGGTACTGCAAAAGCGTAACCCACATAGGACCCGGTTTGGGAGGTAATCGCTGTATTAATTCCGATTAAATCTCCATTGGTGTTTACAAGTGCACCACCGCTATTACCTGGGTTCACGGCGGCATCTGTTTGGATAAAAGATTGATTTCTACCCAAAGAACGTGCTTTGGCACTAACAATCCCAGCGGTAACCGTAGAAGTCAAGTTAAATGGATTTCCTACGGCCAATACCCATTCGCCCACTTTCGTATTATCTGAATCACCGAAGGCCAAATAGGGTAGGGCCTCATCTGTATTAATTTTCAAAAGGGCAATATCGGAGTCCTTATCAGCTCCAACCACTCGGGCCTCATATGTTTTTTTGTTGTTTAAGGTAACCTCCAGCTGACTGGCATTGGCAATAACATGGTTATTGGTAACTATGAAACCATCCGGTGAAATAATAACGCCCGAACCTGTTCCAATTTGGGGGGTTTCCTTTCTTTCAAATCCGTAGAAAAAATCAGCAATACTGCTAGACCCCTTGTTTGTACTCAAATTCTTTACGTGAACCACGGAATTGACCGTTTTTTCGGCGGCTAAGGTAAAGTCTACCTCATTGATACCAGCGCCTTTGGCTGAAGCGGATAAGGCACTCGTTTGTATCAAGGGAGTCTCTTGCGATGCTTCAACAATTTTATAGGTATCTTTTTCAAAGAATAATTTATATGCCCCTAAGGTAATTGCCCCTGCAAATAGGGAAACCAAAAATAAACCTGCAATTTTCTTCATAATTCAATAAATATTTAACATTTGGCTTTAACAAAATTAAATGAAATCACTATTGCGTTGCCCTGTTTAACTCCCTTTTAACTACAAAATTTTCCCTAAAGAATGCCCTATATTTGTGCTTTTGAATCAAAGCATGAAGGCCGAATTTTATAAATATCAAGGAACTGGAAATGACTTTGTCATAATGGACAACCGGCAAGACATTTTCCCCAAAAACAATACCAAGCTCATCACGGAGCTTTGCGACCGTCGTTTTGGTATTGGGGCTGATGGTCTTATCCTTCTAGAAAATGACAATTTGTCGGATTTTCGAATGGTATATTACAATTCAGATGGAAGCCAAAGCCTGTGCGGCAATGGCGGACGTTGTGCGGTTGCTTTTGCCCATTTTTTGGGAATTATAAAAGAGGAAACCACTTTCAACGCTATAGATGGCCTGCACTATGCGTCCATCGAAGGAGATGAGGTAAATCTAAAGATGGGGAATGTGGATGAGGTAAAGGAAAAGCAATCCTACAGTTTTTTGAATACAGGTTCGCCGCATCATGTACAACTCGTTGAGGATTTGGAAAAAATGGATGTTAAAAGCGTAGGTGCCAAACTTCGATATGGCATGTATGGGGAATCAGGAAGTAATATAAATTTTGTTTCGGAGGCACCAGATGGTTCTTTCAATGCCCGAACATACGAGCGTGGTGTTGAAGATGAAACGCTTTCTTGTGGAACTGGGGTTACTGCCGTGGCCATCGCTATGCATAAAATGGGAAAAACCAAATCCGATACGGTTTATATCAATATGCCAGGGGGAAAATTGACCGTTAGTTTCCATCAAGAAAATGGGACATACACTGATATTTTTTTAAAAGGACCTGCCAAGCAAGTATTTAAAGGGGAAGTTGAATGGTAAATCTGAAAGGAAAACATATTCAATTGCGTGCTTTGGAGCCTTCTGATTTGGATTTTTTATATCAGCTTGAAAATGATACGGCGATATGGGAAATCAGTGGCACATCCAAACCCTACTCTAAAAAGGTGCTGAAATTTTATCTGGAAAATGCCCATCGTGATATTTATGAAGTAAAACAATTGCGCTTGTGTATTTGTGACATGGACAATGTTTGTTTGGGATTAATTGACCTATTTGATTTTGACCCAAAAAATGCCCGAGCCGGTATGGGAGTAGTTATTTCGAAGCCAGAAAATAGAAATAAAGGAATAGGGGCCGAGGCCATAACCCTTTTTTGTGATTATGCTTTTTCAATACTTCATCTACATCAGATTTATGCTAATATTTTGGAGGATAATACCCCTAGCATAAATCTATTCACCAAACTTGGGTTTGAAGAAATTGGAAAGAAAAAGGAATGGGTACGAACGAGTTCAGGTTTTAAAAATGAAATCATGTACCAAAAATTAAATCCCCATGTACATTAGAAAAATACTCTGGATTGTTGCTGTTTTAGGATTGGTGGTATGTGGTTTTTTCGCCTATCAAATCTATGCAGCCATTTTTAGTCCCAATACCCAATTCAATAATGAAACCGCTTATGTTTTTATTCCTTCGGATGCTTCATTCACAGAAGTTGCCGAGCAATTGCAACCGTTATTAAAGGATATGGCTTCATTTGAAGCTGTGGCTAAGCGCAAGGGTTATATAAATAATATTAAGGGGGGGAAATTCCCCTTGAAGCCCGGAATGAACAACAACGAAATCATAAATTCACTAAGAAGCAACAATACCCCGATACGGGTTTCATTCAACAACCAGGAATCCCTGGCTTCTCTTGCCGGGAGAATTAGTGAGCAATTGGAAGCGGATAGCACTGAGTTGCTAAGTGCTTTCGATTCACCGGAATTTTTACGGGAAAATGGGTTCTCGGAGGACACCAAATTGGCTATGTACCTTCCCAATACCTATGAGTTTTTTTGGAATAGTTCGGCGGAAACATTTCGGGACAAGATGTTGGCAGAGTACAAGAGGTTTTGGAACCAAGACCGCCTGACAAAAGCGAAAGCACAAAACTTAACCCCTTTGCAGGTTATTTCCCTTGCCTCCATTGTACAAAAGGAAACAGCAAAGGTGGATGAACGTCCAAGAGTGGCCGGGGTTTATTTGAATCGCATCAAAAAAGGTATTTTACTTCAAGCGGACCCAACCGTAATTTATGCGATAAAGAAAGAAACTGGAAATTATGACACCATAATAAAACGTGTCCTGTATCGAGATTTGGAAATTGATTCTCCTTATAATACCTATAAATATAAAGGTGTACCTCCAGGTCCAATTGCTATGCCGGACATTTCATCCATTGATGCCGTCTTGAATCGTGAAAAACACGACTATCTTTTCTTTGTTGCGGACGTATCTAATTTTGGCTATCACAAGTTCGCCGAGACTTTAGCGCAACACAACCGGAATAAGGCCCAATATATCCGTTGGCTAAATGCACAAAAAACCTATCGCTAGTACTCTTTACCGTTAATTTTCAACGATTTAACGTTATTTGGGCTCCTTTTATGAAAATATTAGGAGCTTTAACATTGTTAACAAAAAGTCTCCCACTATATTTGCCGGCCAAAATAAAATTTCGGTGCGCTTAGCATTGAAATCTTAAATATGTGAATTATGAAAAGATGGATTAGTTTTATTTTGCATCTTGCCATGATTGTCATTTTAACGAGTTTCGGCTCGTACTCGGTAACTAAAAAGGAATACCCCAAAGTTCCTGAAAACCTCCGAGTGACACTAGAAATTGAACCTACAGTTTCCAGCGAATTGGATTCGATACGGGAAACTGCTATTGCTCCGCCCTTTTTGGGCAAATCGTACAACGGCTTCAAGGAGGCCTTGGCTTTTAAAGAGTCACAAGGACGCTATCAAGTAGTGAATACCTTGGGTTATCTTGGAAAGTATCAGTTTGGACGAAGCACTTTGAAATTGATAGGTGTATATGACACCGACGATTTTTTGAATAACGCCCCGCTACAGGAAAGGGTCTTTGAAGTAAACGTAGCCCGTAATAAATGGATTTTGCGAAGAGACATTAAGCAATTTAATGGAAAGCGAATCCGTGGAATTGAAATTACCGAATCGGGTATTCTAGCAGCAGCACACTTAGCCGGTGCAGGCAACGTAAAAAAATACCTGCGATCGTATGGTAAGAATGATGTTGCTGACGCTTACGGAACTACCATTTCCTACTATATGAAAAGATTCGGTGGGTTTGATGTTTCAGAGATTCATCAAAAACGTAACGCAAAAGTATAATACAGAAGTTTTTTAATCATAACGATTACCCGGTTTCAATTTTGAGGCCGGGTTTTTTTATGCCTGAATGATAAAAATGGTAGGTCTTTTGTTCAAATCAATTTCCAATTCCTTCCATTCATGTACAATTTTGGTTTTTATGAACTCGGTGGGCAAGGTAATATCTGTAGCAATACATAATCGAGTACTTCTTTGAAGGGTTTTGGTCAATTCTGCCAATAGTTTGTCATTTCGGTAGGGGGTCTCCATAAAAATTTGAGATTGTCCGGTTTCCCGGGATAGGCGTTCCAAGCGTTTGATCATAGCTTTGCGTTCTGGACCTTCAATGGGCAGATACCCATTGAACGCGAAATTCTGGCCATTCATACCACTAGACATCATGGCCATCAATATGGAAGAAGGCCCTACCAGTGGAACAACTTGAATTCGTTTCTCGTGGGCTATTCTCACAATATCGGCTCCTGGGTCGGCAATTCCGGGACAACCTGCTTCGGAAAGCACACCTACGTCATCCCCATGGATACAAGGGTCCAAAAAAGCTGGGATGGCAGCAGGGTCTGTATATTTATTGATTGTCTCAATCTGAATATCCCCTTGGGATTTACCTGGGCTTACTTTCTTTATGAATCTTCGGGCCGTTTTCTCGTTTTCAACCACATAGTAATCAATATTCTCAATCGTCCTTTTAATGGAAATTGGGAGCACTTCCAAAGGAGCATTGTCCCCTAAGGTTGTGGGAATAAGATATACTTTACCAGCGACTAAACTGGGACTGGGTTTATTTTCATCCATTAAGATTCAATTTTGTAACGATTTCGTCGCAGGCGGAATCGATAAGCTGATACACTTTTTCAAATCCATCATCTCCTCCGTAATAGGGATCGGGAACTTCTTGGATGCCATGGGCTAATTCACTTAATAGCAACTTCACTTTTTTAATTTGATGTTCAGAAGTAGCCAAATTAAGAACATTGGAAAAATTACTTTTATCCATGACATAGATGTGGTCAAACTCTTCAAAATCTCCAACAGAAAATTTACGACATCTTTGCTGACCAATCTCTAAACCGTGATTTCTTGCAACCCAAATGGAACGTGGGTCTGGAGGATTTCCAATATGATATCCGGCCGTTCCCGCAGAGTCGACATAAACCTTATCTGAGTCTACTTTGGATTTGAGAATACCTTCAGCCAATGGCGACCTACAAATATTTCCGAGGCAAACCATTAAAACCTTGGTTTTCATCAATAAAAAAGGAGATTAAGAGAACTTCTTGTTCAAGTCCTCAATATATTTTCTGAATTGTTTGTCGGTTTCAGCAAGATTATCCACGGTTTTACAGGCATGCAACACGGTGGCATGGTCCCGCTTGCCAATTTGGGAACCGATACTTGCCAAGGAAGCCTTGGTGAACTTTTTGGCAAAGAACATGGCCAACTGACGGGCCTGAACAATATGTCGCTTACGCGTTTTGGATTGAAGTGTGGCCACATCCATTTCGAAGTAGTCAGAAACTACCTTTTGGATATAGTCGATAGAAACTTCGCGTTTGGTATTTTTAACGAACTTCTCAACCACTTGCTGTGCCAATTCCAATGTCACCTCTCGCTTATTAAATGACGATTGCGCAATCAGCGAGATTATCGCTCCTTCCAGCTCACGGATGTTGGTCTTGATATTTTTGGCAACGTGATCTACAATATCCTCAGGCATTTCCACCCCATCACGATAAAGCTTGTTTTTAAGAATTGAAACCCGGGTTTCATAATCAGGACTTTGCAATTCCGCCGAAAGTCCCCACTTAAATCGAGACAATAAGCGTTGTTCTATGTCCTGCATGTCCACGGGTGCTTTATCCGAGGTTAATATGACCTGCTTTCCGTTTTGGTGCAAATGATTGAAAATATGGAAGAACACATCTTGTGTTCCAGATTTTCCGGAGAGAAATTGAACATCGTCGATAATCAATACATCAATTAGCTGATAAAAATGAATGAAATCGTTACGCGTGTTCTTTTTAACGGACTCAATATACTGCTGGGTAAATTTCTCAGCAGATATATAGAGAACCGTCTTCTCTGGGTATTTATCCTTTATTTCAACACCAATAGCATGGGCCAGGTGGGTTTTACCCAAACCAACCCCACCAAATACCAGTAAGGGATTAAAGGATGTGCCACCAGGTTTGTTGGCTACGGCCATACCTGCAGAGCGTGCCAAACGATTGGAATCCCCTTCCAAGAAATTTTCAAAATTATAACCTGGATTGAGCTGCGATTCGATTTTTATATTTCGAATGCCAGGAATTATAAAAGGATTCTTTAATTCAGGACTTTTGGAGGTTATGGGAACATCCAATTCTTGAGGAGCCATTGCCGTTCTGTTTGAACTGGGAATCTGTTCTGTAAAAGGTTCTTTATTGCCGTATTTATTTTCCATCTTTATGATATAGATGAGTTTGGCGTTTTTTCCTAATTCTTTAGTGAGGGCAACTTTTAATAGTTTAACGTAGTGTTCTTCAAGCCATTCATAGAAAAACTTACTGGGAACTTGAATGCTGAGCGAATTATCTGTTAATCTGATAGGCTTAATAGGCTCAAACCAAGTTTTGAATGCCTGCGGTTGGATATTATCCTGGATAAAAGCCAAACATTTGTTCCATACGGAATTTGCAGTGACACTCATAAAAGTTTTTCCTTGTTTGTTGGTTAGCTAAATAATTTATTTGCTAAGAGCATCTAGGGTTGAAAGATGCTCGTTGGATGCGACAAATATGTGAACAAACTTTTTAAAAAAAAAATCAAATTCCTGTTGAAAGTTTTGTTTTTTTTTCGCATGTTTCCTTAATGTTAACCAAGTCTCTAAATATAAAATTTTTCCCTTAATATATGCGACAAAATTCATTTTCTTTTCGGGTGCGTTACGGGGAGACGGACCAGATGGGAGTGGTCTACCATGGCAATTATGCACAGTACTTGGAAATGGGTCGTGTGGAGTGGTTGAGAGCCTTGGGTATAAGTTATCGGAGCATGGAGGAAAATGGAATCATGTTACCCGTAATTTCCTTACAATTGGAATATAAAAAATCCGCTTACTATGATGACCTGCTCACCGTAGAAACTCGCTTGGTGAAAACCCCTACAGTTAAGATTGAATTTGACTATCATATAGTAAATGAAAAACAGGAATTACTGGTAAAAGCAAACACCGTTTTGGCCTTCATGGATATGGAGACCCAAAGACCCACACGATGCCCAGACTACATTTTGGAAAAAATAAGCTGATTATATGATTTTAATCCCTGGAAGCTCTTGAAAAAGTTGCTTTACTTCCTCAGCTGTACTTTTTTGAACCGAAATACCCAATTCACAGCTTAATTCCATTTTCTGCGACAAAACTCGGATTTTGTGTTGCTTTACAATCCGCATGACTTTGTTCATAGAGGCATATTCAAAATACAAGCTCATTTTTACATATTGTATGCATTCCACAATGCTGGATGCCTCCAAAGCCAATTTCGCCGTTTCACGATATGCCTGGATAAGACCCCCAACCCCTAATTTGACTCCGCCAAAATACCGGACCACTGCAACGAGCACATCGGTTATTTCAAAGGACTGAATTTGCCCATAGATGGGCATGCCCGCAGAATTATTGGGTTCACCATCATCATTGGCCCTGTATCTTACCAATTCAACACCCAATTGCCAAGCGTAACAAATATGATTCGCCGAGGGATGCTGTTTAGTTAGAATATCCAAAATTGGTTTTACCTCATCTTCTGATGATATGGGAAATGCATATCCAAAGAACTTGCTCTTTTTCTCTTTATATAGAATTTCAGGAGACGGCTTTTGCAAAGTCTTATAGCTATCACTCATATTCAATTAAAAAAGTGCTACTAAAACAATACTCACAATAGCCAAGGCTATACCTCCCCAATTCTTTATCGACATGGATTCCTTAAAAAACCATACTCCTATCAAGGTGGATACCATTACAATGGCGACATTGTTCATGGTAAAAATGGCTGCACTTGTAAACTGTTCATTTTGGAGAGCTCTAACCAAAAAGAAGATGGAAAAGTAATTGGGTACTCCTAAAGCGATGCCTCCTAAAATATTTCTGGAATTGACTCTTAATGGTTTTTTGAAAGTGTTCACACCGATAAACACCATTCCAGTTACTGCAGCAGCGCCAAAAACCACGGCCGAAAAAATAGGAAGCTCCTCATCCGTTAAATGGATTTCTTCAAAATACTTGATAAGCGCATCAATAACCCCTGAGCCCAAAAAAGCCAACAGGGGAAGAATCAAGACCCTACTTGAAATATTTCGAGTTTCCTGCTTAACGGAAGTAAAGTAAACCGCCGCCAAGGCCAAAAGAATACCAACAACCTGAACCGTAGAGAGTTTTTCCTGATAAAGAAATACTCCAAAAATTACAGGAATCACAAGTGACATTTTTGTGGCAACGGAGGCTACCGAAACTCCAGCAACCTGAGATGTTTTTGCAATGATATTGAAGACCACGATAAAAAGTACTCCCAATGCGACCGTTCCTAAAACCCAAGGTTTCTCCAAAATATCCCCAACCGTGGTGGAACCTTGGTAAAAAAGAAGACCTGTGCAGCAAGCGGTAATGTAATTCACTATAATCGCATATAAGGTCTGTACCCCATACACGGCGTATAACTTAAAAATTACAAGAATAAGTGTGGAACAAAGTACACTAAGTATAAGTGCCAGCATCTATAGTCGGGATTTGAGTTGGGTAATATCCTCTTGGCCTACTTTGAGGTTCCATGTAACGATGCCTATTGATGCCGCTGTATCTGTGTTTTCCGGCATATCGTCCACGAATAGCGTTTCGGAAGCGTCCAGATTATTTTCGCGAAGCACGTACTCGAAGATTTCAGTGTCGGGTTTGCGCATTCCCATTTCGTAAGAAAGATAAAATACCTCGAAAGCGTTTTTAAATCGATTGTAATCTGCCATTCCCATTTGTTGTTTTACAAATTCAATATGGATGTCGTTGGTGTTGCTCAATAAAAACAGGCGGTATGTATTTTCCCTGGCCAATTGCTCAATAAATTCCAACCGCTGTGCGGGAAAATCCAAAAAAATCGCATTCCATGCATTAATCAAATCGGAAGTAGAAGCCGAAGGAAAATGCCTTGATACGGTGTCTAGAAATTCTTCCGAGGATACGTTCCCTTTTTCATAAGCTTTAAACAAGGAACCCAACTCAACAGTAATTTCATTAAAACCAAAAGATTGCATCTCCCTAGCAATAGCTTCTTTATCCAAATTGATAAAAATGTCTCCAAAATCGAGGATAATGTTTTTAATCATGGAGTGAGTACGCTTAAAGTATCTGAAAATATCTTTTGCTTGGCTATACGTGTCGCAATGATTTTTGGTGCAGGAAGTCCTTCACTAAAGGTTTGGTCACCCTTAAAAATGCGGGCTTCATCCCAAATCCCAGAATCAATAAAAGATTGAAGGGTTTGGGTTCCCCCTTCTACAATGAGACTGGTTATGCAGTGTCGATTTAGCACATCACAAATCTCTTGAACCACATTATCGGTAAAATCAATAACCTCGTATTCAACTCCTTTTACACATTTTGAATCGTCATCTACCTGTGTCAGGACAATGGTTTTCACTTCTGAGTCCAATACATTATACTGATGTGGAATCTTTAAATCTCTATCGATGACCACCCGAATCGGATTTGAACCTTTCCAACTCCGTACATTGAGTTTTGGATTGTCCTCCAAAACTGTATTGGTTCCAACCAGAATCGCCTGTTCCTCACTTCGCCATTGATGGACCAATTGTCTGGAATTGGGGTTGGTTATCCAATAGGGTTCCGGATTTTTACTTCTTACAGCCTTAGACGGAGCAATGAATCCATTTTGGGTTTCCGCCCATTTTAAGATAATATAAGGTCTCTTTTTTTCCTGAAGACTCAAAAAGCGTCGGTGATGCCACCGACACTCAGCTTCCAGAACACCCACAATCACCTCACAACCAGCTTCCCTTAATTTTTGAATACCTTTTCCGGCCACCTTATCGTGAGGGTCTTGAATCCCAATAACCACTTTAGGAATCCGATGTTCCAGAATCAGATTGACACAGGGAGGTGTCTTGCCATAATGTGAACAGGGTTCAAGGGTGACGTACAGGGTGCATTGGGTCAACAATGTTTTATCATTTACAGATGCAACAGCATTTACTTCGGCATGGGGTCCGCCATAAGGGCTTGTAAATCCTTCTCCAATAATAGTTTCACCATGTACTATTACACAACCCACCATAGGATTTGGTGCTGTGTTGCCTAGCCCGTGTTCGCCCAATTGGATACATCTACGGATGTAATTTTCATGTATCTTCACGTCGCAAAAATAGAACATTATACTACACTGTGGAGGAACTAATAATTCGTGAAATACTACCCGAAGACAATGAGAAAATAGCCATGCTTATTCGGACTATTTTGTTGGAAATGGGTGTGCCCAAAGTGGGTTCCGCTTATGAAGATAAATCCCTTGATAATATGCATAGGGAATACCAGAAGACAAGGTCTACCTATTTTGTGGCGGAAAAAAATGGTGAAATTTTGGGTTGCGCCGGTATTGCACCCTTGCAAAAGGCAGAAGAAAACATCTGTGAACTCCAAAAAATGTATGTATCCCAAAATGCCAGAGGTCGAGGTTTGTCTAAACAGTTGATGCGTACCTGTTTGAATTCTGCACGGGATTTTGGTTTTGAAGCTTGCTATTTGGAAACTATGCCCAATATGAAAGCAGCACACAGTTTATATGAAAAAAATGGGTTTCAATTTATCGAGGAACGGCTGGGGGACACTGGACACTATTCCTGCCCCGTGTTTATGATAAAATACCTGTAGCTGATGCTGCTTTCTGAAATCAAATCCATTTATCACAAAGAACTGGGCAAAATCTATCCCAAAGAAGAGATTGACCATCTTTTCTACAGGTCCATTGAACACCATTTGGGTTTGGAGCGGTTTGTACTCGTAATACAACCACAGTTTACCCTTACCAAAGGTGAGGAAGAACCCCTCTTTAGAACCCTATCCTCTTTGAAGCAGGAAATACCGCTACAGTATGTTTTAGGGAAAACCCATTTTATGGATTTGGAGTTTCAGGTGAATGAACATGTCCTTATACCCAGACCGGAAACTGAAGAGTTGGTCCATTGGGTTCTTGATGATATCAGTAGTCAGACATCAGACATCGGACATCAGACATCAGATATAAAGGTTTTAGACATAGGCACAGGAAGCGGTTGTATTCCGGTAGCTTTGGCTAAGAATCTTCCAAACCTTGAGGTGCATGCTTTAGATATTTCAAGCCAAGCACTTAAAGTAGCTAAAGAAAATGCTGCGAAAAACAAAGCGGAGGTTACGTTTCACCAACATAATATTCTTGATTTTAGTTTAAAACTTGAGCTTGAATTTGATATCATCGTATCCAACCCACCTTATGTGAGAGAGATGGAAAAATCTAAAATCGAAAATAACGTTAAAAAGTTTGAACCGGAAATGGCATTATTTGTCCCGGATGAAAAACCGCTAATTTTCTATGAAGCTATAGCCCAATTTGCTTCCAAATACTTAAAGGATAACGGGTTGTTGTATTTAGAAATCAATCAATACTTAGGACAAGAAACCCAAGCACTTTTAGAAGCGCATAATTTTTTAGAAATTGAACTGCGCAAAGACATCTTTGGAAATGACAGAATGCTAAAAGCCAAAAAACGATGACCACCCAAGAAAAAATTATTGCTCTTCGTGATGAATTGAGAGAACACAACTACAATTATTACATACTCGACAAGCCTACCGTTTCCGATTATGAGTTCGATATGAAACTTAAAGAATTACAGACTTTGGAAGAAGCACATCCTGAGTTTCATGACCCTACATCGCCCACTTTACGGGTTGGGGGTGCGGTCACCAAGAACTTTGAAACGGTAAAGCATGTGCATCGAATGTACTCTTTGGATAATTCATATTCCAAGGAGGATTTGGAGGATTGGGAAAAGCGTATTCAGCGTATTTTGGGTAATGTTGATGTTGAATACACCTGCGAGCTAAAATATGATGGTGCATCGATTAGCCTTACCTATGAGGAAGGTAAATTGGCAAGAGCAGTTACCCGGGGTGATGGTTTTCAAGGGGATGACGTGACCACTAATATTAAGACCATAAAATCCGTACCCCTACAATTAAAGGGAGATTATCCACCGAAATTCGATATAAGGGGCGAAATTATTTTGACCCTTGAGGGTTTTGCCCAAATGAACAAAGAGCGTATTGCGAATGGGGAAGAACCCTATATGAATCCACGAAATACGGCATCAGGAAGTTTGAAATTGCAGGATAGTGCTTTAGTGGCGAAACGTCCGTTGGAATGCTTGTTGTATAATTTAGCTGGAGAAAAGTTGGGTATTAGTTCCCAGTTTGAAGCACTGGAAAAGGCACGTAGATGGGGATTCAAAGTTCCTACTGTCGCCAAACTGTGTAAATCTATTGATGAAGTATTGGAGTTTGTTGAGTACTGGGATGTACATCGCCATGATTTACCGTATGAAACGGATGGTGTGGTCATCAAGGTAAACAATCTTCGACATCAAGAGGAGTTGGGACATACAGCAAAAGCCCCAAGATGGGCTATGGCATACAAGTTTAAGGCCGAACAGGTTTCCACAGTCTTAAACGAAATTACCTACCAAGTGGGTCGTACCGGAGCCATTACCCCAGTCGCGAATTTAGAACCGGTTTTGTTGGGAGGCACAACCGTAAAACGCGCCTCATTGCATAACGCAGACCAGATTGCAAAACTGGATATCCGTGAAGGCGATACCGTTTTTGTGGAAAAAGGAGGGGAGATTATACCGAAGATTATTGGAGTTGACTTTACCAAACGCCTAGCTTCGTCCGTACCTACCCAATACATCACCCATTGTCCGGAATGCGGTACCGAATTGATCCGAAAAGAGGGAGAGGCCCAGCATTTTTGCCCAAATGATACTAGTTGTCCACCTCAAATTACCGGTCGTATCCAACATTTCATTTCCAGAAAGGCTATGGATATTGAAGGTTTGGGAGGAGAAACCGTTGAATTGCTTTTCAAGGAAGGGTTGATTGCTAATTATGCGGATTTGTACACCTTAACCAAGGAACAAGTTATGCCCCTGGAGCGAATGGCAGAAAAGTCGGCAGAGAATTTGGTAAATGGGGTAGCGGCTTCTAAGCTTATCCCGTTTGAAAGGGTACTGTTTGCATTGGGAATCCGTTATGTGGGGGAGACCGTAGCCAAAAAATTAGCGAAGGCGTATAAAAATATTGATGCACTTATGGCCGCTTCGGAAGAAGAATTGGTTGCTGTGGATGAAATAGGGGGCCGTATTGCGGAAAGTGTGGTACAGTTTTTCGGGAATCTGGCCAACATCCAAATTGTCGACAGACTAAAATCCTATGGATTGCAATTTTCGCTTTCCGAAGAGCAATTGGAAGGACAGACTGAAAAACTAAAGGGTCAGACCTTTGTGGTTTCTGGCGTATTCGAAAATATCAGCAGAAATGACCTAAAAAAAATGATTGAGGATAATGGGGGCAAAGTAGCCTCTTCCATATCCTCAAAAACCAGTTTTTTGGTGGCTGGAGCCAATATGGGACCCAGTAAGAAAACCAAGGCCGAAACCCTCGGAGTCCCTATTATTTCGGAACAGGAGTTTTTATTGAAACTGGAGTAATGAAACCTAAGGATTTTGAAACTTTTCTGCAGACTTTGGAAAACAGTTCTCCTGCTAGCGATTGGTCCTTAGCATTGCAGTCTCTGTGGTGGGATGGAAAAGGAAATTGGAATGCTTCACACCATATCGCTCAAGATTTACATACCCCAATGGGTAGTTGGATTCACGCGTATCTACACCGCAAGGAAGGGGATGATTGGAATGCAGGCTATTGGTATCGCCAAGCAGGACAACCTTTTCCAAAATGTAGTTTGGAAGAGGAATTTAAAGAAATGGTGTTGGCGATATTAGGCTGAAAAACTTTTTTCAGTCCTTTAGGGCAACTATTCAGCAGCTTTAAGATTTAATTCCCCAACAGCCTTTCGAACGTCTTTGGACCATAAAAAGAGCCGATTATAGGGTTCCACTTTGTGATACTTTTGGGGAGTATACACTTTTAAGGTGGTCATATCCACACAAAAGCGTTGCACCCAACTGGACTCTTTGATAAAGAAACCTTCACTGGCCTTTGCTTTCTTAAGGGCGGAATGCAGTTTTAAACACATACGATATTCATAGCCAGTCAACATTTTAGAATCTGCCCAAGCACCCAAACCGTTTTCTAGGGCGTTTTTCACCCCTGTTCGTGCCATGCGCAGGTCGCTGTTTTTGGGTAGGTTGGGATAAATGATAATACTGGCTGCCCAACCAGATTCCAACATAAGAAGATTGAAGGTTTTCCGGTCATCCGCAGTAATCGTTGCGAGTTCGCTTTTGGTATAACTTGGAGCGATGTAAGCCAACAAACGCCCAAAACTATCAAAATGGTCATCCGCGGCTCGAATAAACAAACTTCGATTGTTTCCATTGGGCTTTTTTAAACGTTGGTCCAAGATTTGTTTGAAAAAATCTTTGGCTTGCTGACCCTGATTGATTTGCAGTGTACCCGCATTCAAAAGTTTGGGCAAGAGCATTGCTTTGAGGTCTGCATCAATCCAATTATCATAATTACCGGATTCCAGTAAGGTTTTCAACTCGGCAAATTTGGTATTTGCAGTCGCTTCTCCGCCTTGGTAGTTGGTTTCGGGGGTGTCTATACCCAGCATTCGAATGGGCATTCGTACAAATGGGGTATCCCCATCTGCTGGGTCTCCCGATTTTGTCTTTTTACCTAATTGTTCTAGCTCGATACCATTGGGGTCCCAGAAGATTTGTACGTTATCCATGAGGTTGATTTTTTGAAGGATTTACTTTCAATTAAGTTAGTATAAATCAAACAAAAATCTACTTGAATATGTGTTGGTGGATACAAAGGATGTGTGAATGGTTCTATACCTGAATGCTCACACCATTAGACGTAACTTTTCCCGATTCAAAATAAAAATCAATACGTCCTAAATGAATGCCATAGCAACCCACTTGATTTACCAATACCGAATTGCCCGCTTTGTTGGTGTGCACTTCTGGTTTCTCCAAAAAAGTATGGGTATGACCGCCAATAATTAGATGGGTGTGTTCCGTCCGCTTTGCTAATTGAGTATCTGATGGTCTTTCAGGGTTCTGGTAGTTGTAACCTAAATGGGAAAGACAAATAATCAAGTCGCAATTTTCTTCTTCTTTGAGCTTGCGTTCGGAATCCAGTGCTAACTCATATGGATTGAGGTATTGAGTCTCTTTATACATTTTTTTCAATACCAGACCATCGAGTTCAATACCAATACCATACACCCCTATTTTTAAACCATCCAGATTGAAGATGGAATAGGGTTTCACAAAACCGTCCATGACCGTATTGGAAAAATCATAATTGGCCGAAAGTAGTTGGAAACTTGCGTGAGGCACTTGTGCCAAAAGCCCATCAATGCCATTATCAAAATCATGGTTTCCAATGGTTGCGGCATCGTATTTCAACTTGCTCATTAGTTTGAATTCCAGCTCACCTCCGTAAAAGTTGAAAAAAGGTGTGCCTTGGAAAATATCACCGGCGTCCAAAAGGAGAGTGTTGGGATTTTCGTTTCGTATCTTGGCTACCAAATCCGCTCTTCTGGCCACACCTCCTAAATTGGCCCATCGGGAATGACTACTTGGGAAAGGCTCAATATGACTGTGTACATCATTTGTGTGAAGAATAGTCACATGTTTTTTTCCAAGTGAACTGCACGATTCAAGTCCCAAGCCCCCCAAGGTCAATAGAGTGGAGGTGGCAGCTGTATTCCGTAAAAAATCCCTTCTTTTCATTTTAATTCAGTTGAACAAAGCGGTCGTCTACCTTGGCGGTAATGGTGTCCTTCTTTTTAAAATGATCAATAATTGCATTTCTGAGAAGGTATTCAGTATCTAAAATAGAATCTACTTCAGGGAAAAAACCAATGTCCGCGCCACCTGAGACCAAATAATCAGAAGTGGCTACATAATAATGTCTACTTTCATCAAAGGGACTTCCTTGAATATTGACAGACTCCAAGGCCCCGGAAGAATCTAGCACGATTTCCATTCCTGAAAAGGCATGGGCTCGTTTGGATTGGGTTAGGAAAAGAATCAATTCCCTTACTTGTGTTCCTGAGAGCTTGACGACGGAGATATAGTTTTCAAAGGGCATAATTTGATACCCATTTCTGGCAGAAACATTCCCTTGGGATAGAATGGAACGAATACCGCCTCTGTTCATAACCACAAAATCAAGCTGTTTGCCAATTTTGCGTTGCACAATGGGTTCGGTTTCTTCAAAAATTAAATCAGCCAAAAAATTGCCCATAGAGGTATTTCGAACACCGTCATTAAGAAGTAAAGATTTGGGAGCATAGGCCAGGGTGCTGTCCAAAACATCTTCTACTCTTTTTTTATAGGGGTCAATGAAACGCTGAATGGAGTCAACTCCAGCAAGTGCCGTATCAATATCCAGTTGGGTACCTTCAATTCTAGTAAGATGACTTTTTTCTTGCTTGCAAGCAAAAGAAAGCAGTGTTATAATTATAACAAAATGTTTTATTTTTGGATTTAGCACCTTGTTTATCTTTGTAAAGTAATCTTGGTAGAATATTTACCTTTGCAAAAATGGGCGAAAAAAATGTTTTTCAAAGGACTCCAAGATAAATTTAAAGTTAAATCCGGACAAAAGTACTTACAAGAGGAGATGGAAAGACCTCCTGTTTTGGTTAATCGGGACAAGGGAGTTACCAGTGTAGGATGTATTGTTGATTTGGACAAATTTCCTGACGGGGAAAGGTTCTATGAATTAATTGATGAATTTTCCCTTAGACCCAACGCTATAAAAATTATTGGGTACAAGCGGGATTTTGACAATACATCGCCCTACGCCATCCAAATTTTTTCTGATAAGGATTTGGGTTGGAAAGGTGATATTGAAAACGGTTATGTTCTTGAATTTTTAGGAAGGGAATATGATTTGGTCATAAACTATTATGAAGATGATAATTTAATGATGAAGTTACTTTCCATTCGAACCCCTTCCAGATTAAAAGTTGGTTTTGGGTCTCTAGACCCTAAATTCAATGATTTAATATTGAATACTCCTTTCAAGGATTTTAATATGTTCAAGAGTGAGTTGAAAAAATATTTAAAGGTATTAAGCGAAATATAGTGGAACAGTTTTGGGGAACAGGTGTGGCCTTAGTGACACCATTTGATGAAAGGGGTGCAGTGGATTTTACCGCACTCGAACGTATCGTTGAGCATGCTATAAAAGGTGGTGTGGATTATTTGGTGGTTTTGGGCACTACCGGTGAATCCGTCACCCTTAGCAAGGAAGAGAAAAAACAAGTAGCCCAAAAAGTTAGCCAAGTCAATGCAGGTAGATTGCCTTTAGTTCTGGGAATTGGAGGAAACAATACCATAGTGATAACTGAGGAACTTAGAAGTACGGATTTATCAGAATATGATGCGGTTCTTTCTGTTTCTCCAGCGTACAACAAACCTACCCAAGAAGGCATATATCAGCATTTTAAAGTATTGGCCCAGGCTAGTCCAAAACCCATTATTTTATATAATGTACCGTCTAGGACAGGTAGTAATATGCTTCCTGAAACTACAGTAAGACTTGCCCGGGATTTTGAAAATATCATTGGAATCAAGGAAGCTTGTGCAAACTCGATTCAAATAGATGACATTCTACGTACCAAACCTGAAAACTTTTTGGTGATTTCTGGTGACGATTTCACCGCTTTACCCACGGTTTTGTCTGGGGGTGCTGGTGTCATTTCAGTTCTGGGTCAGGCATTGCCCCAGGAGTTTTCTCAGATGATTCGGCTAGGTTTGGCTCAAGAGGCTAAGGATGCCTTTCAAATCCATCATCAATTGCTACCACTGATGCATCTTATTTTTCAAGAGGGCAATCCTGCTGGGGTAAAGAGTATTTTTGAGCATCATGGATTAAGCAAAGCAGTGGTGCGCCTGCCCCTTGTTGAAGCCTCCAGCGATTTAAAGAAGAAGATTACTAGCTTTTTGAAACAAATGAGCAAGGTAAACGCCTAAACTACGTTAAAGCTTAGCTAAACTCTAGCAACAAACCAGAGAGTACCATTATTTTTAGGGTGTTAATCCGTTTTTTAAATCCATGGAATATAGCTACTTTTGCAAAATGTTTTTGAAAATGAGGGTATCTTTTTTCTACTTGTTAATCGCCGGACTTTTTGTTTTTTCCAGTTGTAGTGAATACCAAAAGGTATTGAAGGAGAGCGATATTAAGGCAAAATACGAATTGGCGGAAAAATTCTACAATGACGGGGATTACAAGAGAGCACAACGTTTATTTGAGCAAATTGCACCAAGGTATGTAGGAAAACCTCAAGGGGAACGCGTAATGTTCTTCTTCGCGGATACCTATTATAAAAACAAGGATTTTTATCTTTCTGGATATCAGTTTGAACGTTTCGTGAAATCATATCCCAGTAGTGATAAGATTCAGGAGGCGTCTTTTTTAGGGGCAAAAAGTTATTATATGCTTTCTCCAAAATACTCTCTTGACCAAACGGATACCAATAAGGCCCTTTCCAAGCTTCAAACCTTCATCAACACCTATCCAGAGTCTGAGTTTTTTGAAGAAGCCAATACCATGGCCAGGGAATTGACGTCCAAAAAAGAAAAAAAACAAATAGAAATAGCCAAGCAGTTTAATAAATTAGGGCAATTCAATTTTCCTATCCTAGTATCAGCCATTACCGCTTTGGATAACTTCGTTTCAGATAATCCAGGTTCCATATATCGAGAGGAGGCGCTTTATTACAAAATAGAAGCGACTACCAACTTGGCTATGAACAGTACGGATACCAAAAAGCAGGAACGTCTGGAAGAGGCTCAGGATTCGTACAACACATTGATACGGTATTTCCCAGAAACAAAGTATAAAAAGAAAGCCGATAATTTACAGGAAAAAATACAGAAGGAATTAAGTAGGTTTTCCGAAAGCAAATAAAGAATAAACACGTTAAGCATCATGCACGATTTGAAGAATACCAAAGCTCCGGTTTCTACAAAAACATTGAATAGAAATGAATTCGATGATAAAACGGAGAACATTTATGAAGCCATTTCCATAACGGCGAAAAGAGCAATACAAATCAACTCTGAAATCAAGAAAGAGCTATTGGAGAAGTTGGAAGAGTTTGCCACTTACAGCGATAGCTTGGAAGAGGTTTTTGAGAATAAGGAGCAGATTGAAGTTTCCAAGTTCTATGAAAAACTTCCCAAACCTCATGCGTTAGCTGTTATAGAATGGCTTGAGGACAAAATTTATTACAGAAACACAGAGAAAGACGCATAAATTATGCTCAGCGGTAAAAAAATCCTTTTGGGGGTTACCGGGGGAATTGCCGCATACAAGACTACCTTTTTAACAAGGTTATTGATAAAAGCTGGTGCCGAAGTCAAAATAGTTTTGACCACAAGTGCCAGCTCTTTTGTTTCCCCGCTGACACTATCTACGCTATCCAAAAATCCTGTTCTCATGGATTTTGTACACCAAGATGATGGCAGTTTATCTTGGAACAATCATGTGGAACTGGGTCTGTGGGCGGACTTGATGATTATTGCCCCGGCTACGGCCAATACGCTTTCCAAAATGGCAAATGGCACGTGTGACAATTTGCTCCTAGCCACGTACTTATCTGCAAAATGTCCAGTGTACTTTGCTCCGGCAATGGATTTGGATATGTACAAGCATCCTTCGACCAAAACTACATTGGACAAGTTAGTTTCTTTCGGCAACAAGATGATTCCTGCGGAAAGTGGTGAATTAGCCAGTGGCTTGCATGGAGAGGGACGTATGGCTGAACCAGAAACGATACGCTCTTTTATTACGAATGATTTAATTTCTGGACTTCCCTTAAAGGACAAGAAGGTGTTGATTACAGCTGGGCCTACCCATGAAGCCATTGACCCCGTTCGCTACTTGGGAAATCGTTCGTCGGGAACTATGGGTTTTGAATTGGCCAAATCTGCGGCTGCTCAAGGAGCACGAGTTGTTTTGGTAGCTGGACCTACGAATCTGGACACTGACAATGATAGAATTCAGCTTATTCGGGTTACTTCCGCTCAGGAAATGTATGATGCTTGCCATAAACACTATGCAAATGTAGATATTGCCATTAGTGCAGCAGCTGTGGCCGATTATCGTCCCAAAGAAGTTCATACCGAAAAGATGAAGAAAAAAGAAGGGGATTTGGTGATTGAGCTGGAACGGAATCCTGATATTCTTCTATCCATGGGAGAGCAGAAAAAAAAGCAATTTCTTGTGGGTTTTGCCCTGGAAACGGAAAATGAGTTGGAAAATGCCAAAGGCAAGCTAAAAAGAAAAAATCTTGATGCCATTGTTTTGAATTCCCTAAAGGATGATGGAGCTGGTTTTGGGGCAGGTACGAACAAAGTTTCCTTTATCGATAAGAATTTGGATATAAAAACGTTTGCATTGAAGACGAAGCCTGAAGTCGCTGCTGACATTTGGGGGGAAATCATTGCTAGGATTCATGCGTAAACTACTTTTCTTTTTTTCTTTTGTGGCAAGCTGCGCTTTTGGGGTAGCTCAAGAATTAAACTGCGAAGTGGTTGTCAATTCTGACCAAGTCAACCAAACCAATCAACAGATTTTTAGGACCTTGGAGCGCTCGCTAAACGATTTTGTGAACAAGAGCAAGTGGACCAATCGGGTGTTCCGGGAAAATGAAAGGATTAGTGCCAGAATGTTCATAACCGTCACCCAATACGAATCAGACCGGTTTGAGGCAAATATTCAGATTCAATCATCAAGACCGGTATACAACACCTCTTATGAAAGCCCCGTTTTCAATTATAAGGACAATGCGTTTAACTTCATTTATCAGGAGTTTCAACCCTTGGTATATAACGAAAATGTTTTTGAGTCCAACTTAATTGCAGTAGTAGCCTATTATGTTTACATTATCATAGGACTGGATGCTGATACATTTTCCCTTCAAGGAGGAGATGATTATTATAGAAGAGCCCAGAATATAGTGACCCAAGCACAAGGAACGAATTCGGCAGGTTGGAGTCAAGAAACTGGGACCCGTTCCCGTTTTGAGTTGGTTGACAATCTTTTGAGCAATTCCTTTAGGGAATACCGCATCGCCATGTATAACTACCACCGTAAGGGATTGGATATTTTGGGGGATAACAACAGTACGGGGAAACAGGTCATTGCAGGAAGTCTACGCCTTTTTGAAACCTTGATTAAACGCAGACCCAACGCGTTTTTGATACAAACCTTTTTTGATGCGAAGTCTGAAGAAATTCAGAATATTTTTTCAGATGGTCCTAAAGTTGACATTGTTCGCCTAAAGGAAACCTTGAACAGGGTGGCCCCATTTTATTCCAATATTTGGAATGAAATAAATTACTAGTCCATTTCTTCAAAGACATTTATCTTTATCGGGTAAAATAAAAGCATTGCTTACCCATCTCTCCATAAAAAATTATGCATTGATTAATGACATCAATGTCTCCTTTTCCGAAGGTTTCACTACCATAACCGGTGAAACGGGTGCTGGAAAATCTATCCTTTTGGGAGGATTAGCGCTGGCCCTTGGAAAACGGGCCGATATGTCCAGTTTACAAAACGACCAACAAAAATGTGTCATTGAGGCTGAATTTGCAATTTCCAGATATGGGTTACGCCAATTTTTTGAAGACCATGATTTGGATTATGAAGCTGAAACCATTCTTCGAAGGGAAATTCTACCCAGCGGCAAATCGAGGGCTTTTGTAAATGACTCTCCGGTTACTTTGGATATTCTAAAATCGCTTGGCGAACAACTCGTGGATGTTCACTCGCAACATCAAACCCTTCGGTTGACAGAAAACGATTTTCAATTGAAAGTTTTGGATGCCTTGGCCCAGAATAAGGAAAGACTTCAAGACTATACTCAACAATGGACAGCCTTTAAAAGATTGAATGTTGAATTGAAGGAACTCCAAGATTTTCAAGATGGCGCCAACAAAGAGCACGATTATAATTCCTTTTTACTGAAAGAACTGGAATCCGCCAAGCTGCAAGGTGGTGTGCAAGAATCTTTGGAATCTGAACATGAACAGCTCAGCAACGTAGAACAGATTATGGAACTGTTGACCCAGGGCCATCAACTGATGAATAGGGAGCAACTTGGCATTGTAGAGCAAATTCAAGAACTAAAACGGGTGTTTCAGAACCTTTCCCAATACGGAAGTCGATATGAAGCGTTAAATGAACGAATTCAATCGGTATTTATTGAAGTTGACGATATAGCCACAGAATTGGAGGATGTTCAAAGTACCGTGGAGGCAAATCCGCAAAGATTGGAAACCATAAATGGGGAATTGCAACAGTTGTACGATTTGCAGAAGAAGCATCAGGTAAGTTCAGTAGAGGAGCTAATACAGGTTAGGGACGAACTGGAAAAGAAGGTCGATGCAGTTGAGAACATTGACTCAAAAATTGCAGATAAGGAACAAGAGTGCATACAAGCAGAAAAAGTTTTGGAAGAAATGGCCACTCAAATACGAGAGGCCCGAAACTCCATTATCCCTCAGCTAAAAAGTAGATTGCAGGATAGTTTATATGTTTTGGGCATACCCTCAGCCACTTTTAAGATTGAGGTTAATCCTTCTAATGCTTTCAAATCCAATGGAAAAGATGAATTGACTTTTCTTTTTTCAGCCAATAAGGGCTCTGCCTTCGGAGAATTAAAGAAAGTGGCTTCAGGAGGTGAACTTTCCCGCATCATGTTGACCATTAAATCCATATTGGCCCAATATGAGCAGCTACCCACTTTGATGTTTGATGAGATAGATACCGGGGTTTCTGGAGAAATCTCAGGAAAAATGGGAGAGATTATGCAGGAAATGAGTGAAACCATGCAGATTTTTTCAATTACACATTTACCCCAAGTAGCTTCTAAGGGAAAACACCAGTTCAAGGTGTTTAAACAAGAGCAAGGTGGAATAGATAGTACTCAAATGCGGCAATTGTCCGAGGAAGAGCGGATTGCAGAACTAGCGGAAATGTTGGGAGGCAAAACTCTATCGGATTCGGCAATGGCCCACGCCAGGGAGCTCTTGAAACAACCTTAGGGTTAACTCCATATTTTGAATCACAGAATCAGAAAGAATAAATATCTTTGCGGCTAAACCAACGCGAATACAAACTATGGCGTATAATCTTTTACAAGGAAAACGAGGTATCATTTTTGGAGCGCTTGATGAGAATTCCATAGCATGGAAAACTGCGGAGCGAGTTCATGAAGAGGGAGGTAGCTTCGTGCTTACCAATGCTCCCATTGCAATGCGAATGGGGCAAATCAAGGAACTTGCTGAAAAAACAAATTCTGAAATCATTCCAGCGGATGCTACCAATGAAGAGGAGCTTCAAAATTTAGTGGAAAAATCTATGGAAATCTTAGGAGGAAAACTGGATTTCGTCCTGCATTCCATCGGAATGTCCGTAAATGTTAGGAAGGGTAGGGCGTATACCGATGAGAAATATGATTTTACTGCCAAAGGTTGGGACGTTTCTGCGCTTTCATTCCATAAGGTAATGCAAACCCTTTTCAAGGCGGATGCCATGAGTGAATGGGGAAGCATTGTTGCATTGACTTATATGGCCGCCCAGAGAACATTTCCCGATTATAACGACATGGCTGATAATAAAGCCTATTTGGAATCCGTGGCTCGAAGCTTTGGATATTTCTTTGGAAAAGAGAAAAAAGTACGGGTAAACACCATTTCCCAATCCCCAACCCCTACAACAGCGGGTCAAGGCGTGAAGGGATTTGATGGGTTTATCAACTATGCGGAAAAAATGTCCCCATTGGGTAACGCCTCAGCGGACGATTGTGCAAACTACACCGTCACTCTTTTCTCAGATTTGACTAGAAAAGTAACGATGCAAAACCTGTTTCATGATGGTGGTTTTTCCAATACGGGGGTTAGTCAAGAAGTTATTGACGAGTTCTCTAAATAAGAAATGAGAAATTAAAACATAAGGCCATCCTTTTTTGGATGGCTTTCTTTTTTTGATGTACATAAAACTATCTTTAATCATTCCCGTGTACAATAGGCCCGAAGAAATTCGGGAACTGTTGGAAAGTCTTTTGGAGCAGGATTTCATGGGAAAATATGAGGTAGTGATTATTGAAGATGGTTCCTCGGTGGATGCCAAGGAAGTTATTTCACGTTTTGAAAACAACTTAGGGATTTCCTATTATTTCAAATCCAATACCGGACCTGGCGACTCTAGAAATTATGGAATGCAGAGGGCTAAAGGCAATTACTTCATCATATTGGACTCGGATTGTATTTTGCCACCGACCTATTTGTCAGAAGTGAACCGGGAGCTCAATTCCAACTTTGTGGATTGTTTTGGAGGGCCTGATGCTGCTGATGCATCTTTCACCACAATACAAAAAGCCATTAATTACGTTATGACCTCTTTTTGGACCACGGGAGGTATTCGCGGAGGGAAGAAGGCTGTTGGTAAGTTCCAGCCCAGAAGTTTTAATATGGGAATTTCTCAAGAGGCTTTTGAAAAAACGGGAGGTTTTGGGCAAATACATCCTGGGGAGGACCCGGATTTAACCTTCCGGATTTGGAAAGCAGGTTTTGATACACGCTTGTTTCCCAAGGCATACGTTTATCACAAAAGACGGGTGGATTGGAATAAATTCTATATTCAGGTAAACAAGTTTGGAATGGTCAGACCTATATTGACCAAATGGCATCCGGATACAAACCGATTGACCTATTGGTTCCCTACCTTATTCATTCTCGGATTGATAATTTCCTTAGGGCTGTTCCTATATGGAATATATTGGCCTATACTTGCTTATGTTATTTATTTCTTGCTACTGTTTTTGGACTCATTATTTAAGAATAGGAGCTTAACTGTTGCCTTTTTATCCCTTTTTGCGGCTTTAGTACAATTCACGGGTTACGGCTATGGTTTTCTAAAATCCACTTTCTTGGTTAATTTTAGCAAGAAGAAGCCAGAAGTGCTCTTTCCGAAACTATTCTTCAAAAAGGCTTAGAAATGGAACGTAACCTCATTGCTGGACTTAATAGGAGAAAAGTAAAAGTTTTCTTCCTGTTTCTCTTTTGTTCCCTTTTGGCCTGGTTTCTAAGCAATCTTTCAGATTCTTACGAGTCAAGAACTGAGTTTACCCTCAATTATAAAAATTTACCGGATACCCTTATTTTGGGCAATAACGCGGAGAAAAGTGTTGAGGCCAAGGTACGTACAAGTGGATTTCAGTTATTGTATTATAAGTTTTTCAGTAAGCGCATCGATGTTGATTTGTCTAATGTGGTTTATGAAAGTGGGGACTATTTGCTTAAGGAGGACATCCTAAAGAAGCAAATGGACCGGCAACTTTCCCAGAATATTTCGCTTTTGGATTTAGACGGTACCCAATGGATAGTTGATTTGTATCAAGTCTCACAAAAGGCCTTACGCGTAAAACCTAGGATAGAACTAAAATTTGAACCGAATCATCTTTTGGATGGGGTTTTAAGCATTTCCCCGGATTCGATTATAGTCAAGGGCCCAGCTAGTGAAATCGATACCTTATTTGAAGTAGAGACAGAGCCGATTATCTTGAACAATCTCTCCGATGATTTTTCCGCCGAAGTGTCAATTGTATTTCCGAAGGATTTAGATAACAGCATTTTTTCAGAAAATAGGGTAGAAGTTGCGGGTAAGGTTGTGAAGTTCTCTGAAAAGGTATTCGATGTGGATGTAAGGGCAGTGAATGTTCCCGATGGATATAACTTAAAGATGTTTCCCAATACCGTTTCATTGGTTTGTAAAGCTTCCTTGGATGCTCTTAAAAAAATTGAATCGGAAGATTTCGAGGTTACTGCCAATTATGAACAGTTAGGAGGTAATACCAGCAACAGTATTCTATTACAGGTCACCAAAAAACCTGGTACTGTTTATGCGGTGCGTTTACAACAACGTGTGGTTAATTTTGTTTTGGAAAGAAAATGATGAAGGTTGGTTTGACCGGGGGTATCGGAAGCGGAAAAAGTACAGTAGCCGGAATGTTTGCTGAACTCGGCGTACCTGTTTATGATTCGGATAAAGAGGCCAAAGAGCTTATGGTCAATTCCGAAACCCTTAAAAAAGACATTATCACCTTATTGGGTGATGATGCTTATCAAGAGGGTATTTTGAATCGGGGATATATAGCAAAGCAGGTTTTTGAAAACATCCATTTGCTGAAAAAGTTAAACAAAATTGTGCATCCTGCGGTTCGGGAGCATTTCTTGAAATGGGCTAATGAGCAAGAAACAAATTACGTGATTCAAGAAAGTGCTTTGATTTTTGAAAACGGTTATGAGGATTTCTATGATGCCATAATTTTGGTAAGTGCACCTCTGGAAACCCGCTTGGGGCGAGTGGTAAAAAGGGATGATAGTAATGAGGAAGAAGTTATAAAACGCATTGAAAATCAATTGGATGATGAATTGAAAAAGAAAAAGGCCCACTTTCATCTAGAGAATATTGATTTGGAAACCACACAAAAGAAAGTCCTAGAAATCCATAAAGCACTCATCGAATCTAGTTAACAGTTTCAAATTTTAACATTTTTGTTAAGGTTTGGTTAAACGATAAAAGGGCTAAATGTTAAATTTCTAATTTTACCGCAATGAACAAGAAGCTTTTTGTTCTTCTCGTCATTCTTATGAGTTTGTCTTTAACCGGTATCATCTTTGTACAGGTTTATTGGATAAGAACATCAGTCAAAGATAAAGAAGAACAGTTCTCAAGAACGGTTACCGGCATACTGGATAGGGTAGCGAACAGGGTGGAAAAGAGGGAGATGAAGGACTATTCAGATCGTCTAGCTTCATTGGTAGATAGCATAGGACAACCCCAAACCACTCAGTTCAGAAACTTTTTGTTTGTAGATAGAGATTTAAATTCCGATGAAATTCTTTTTTATTCCCATGGAATATTAGAAGAGGATTACAATATATCATCAACGTTCTTTGATAATCAAAGTGGTGAGGACACCACAACTTTTAAAAATTACACCAGCAAGCGCACCAAAGCGGTGTTTAAGGAAGAGTTTGGTTTGGATGGGAAAAGTTACAGTCTTACACCAATCCAAAAAGCCGAGAAAATCGGTGGTTTGTCCAGTATTGACAAAGCGGTTTGGGAAGATGTTTTTATGGAGTACGCCAAAAGCAGACCTATACACAAAAGAGTTTCAAAGCAAGAAATTGAATTGTTGCTGACCCAAGAGCTTAAAAATCGGGAGATAGATATCGATTTTGAATATGGAGTGTACAGTCAAGGATTTCCAACGAAAGTGCAATCCAAAAAATTCAAGTTCACCGATACCAAAATGTACCGGGCACCCATTTTCAAGGACAGTGAAGGAAGTACCAGCTTTTCATTACTGCTGACGTTTCCTAAAATGAAGAGATTCTTGTTTAAATCGATTATGGGAATGGCGATTTTATCCTTGGTTTTCACACTTGTAATCGTGGTTGCCTATTCGAGCGCTATTTATCAGTTGATAAAGCAGAAACAGATTTCCGAAATCAAAACTGATTTTATCAATAATATGACGCATGAGTTTAAAACCCCTATAGCCACTATCAACCTAGCCGTAGAAGCTATTCGAAACCCGAAATCCATTTCAGATACGGATAAAGTGCTGAGGTATTTGGGGATGATCAGGGATGAAAATAAAAGGATGCATGCGCAGGTTGAAAATGTGTTGCGGATTTCCAAGCTGGAAAAGAATCAATTGGACATAAGTAAGGATAGGGTAGATGCTCACGACATCATAAATGATGCGGTAACCCATATTGAATTGATTGTTGCCGATAGAGGTGGATATGTAAAAGCACATCTGGATGCAGAACGGTCAGAGGTATTGGCAAATGATGTCCACTTTACCAACGTGATGGTTAATATGTTGGACAACGCGGTAAAATACTCTCCGGATGCCCCAAAAATTGATGTGTACACGGAATTGGCCAAGAATCACATTATTATAAAAGTGAAAGACCAAGGTGCAGGAATGAGCAAAGCGGTACTTAAAAGAGTATTCGAAAAATTTTACCGGGAACATACCGGAGACATACATAATGTAAAAGGTCATGGGCTCGGATTAGCCTATGTTAAACGAATAATAGAAGATCACCAAGGAGAAGTTTATGCAGAAAGTGAAAAAGGGAAAGGCAGTACTTTCTTTATAAAGCTTCCTTTAATTTAAGAAACTATGGAAACAGAAAACAAAAAAATACTACTAGTCGAAGACGATCCCAATTTTGGTATTGTACTTAAGGATTATCTTTCTATGAACGATTTTGACGTTGTATTGGCGAAAAACGGAATGGAAGGTTTTGAGAAGTTCAAAAAAGACAACTATGATGTTTGCATTTTGGATGTGATGATGCCTTACAAGGATGGGTTTACTCTGGCTAGGGAGATTCGGGAGAAGAACGAGAATGTTCCAATTATATTTCTTACTGCCAAAACTATGAAGGAAGATGTTTTGAAAGGATATAAGGCAGGGGCAGATGATTATTTAAATAAGCCTTTCGATTCAGAAGTGCTTTTGATGAAACTTAAAGCGATTCTTCAGCGCAAAGCTTCCAGTACTTTAGCCGACAGCAAACAGTTTGAATTTCAGATTGGAAACTTCCATTTGAACTCCAAACTACGCTTCCTCAAGTATAAAGAAGAAGAACCCATCAAATTATCTCCTAAGGAAAATGAATTGCTCCGCCTTTTGGCTCTTCATGAAAATGATTTAATGCCAAGGGAGCTTGCATTGACCAAAATTTGGAGGGATGACAACTATTTTACTTCCAGAAGTATGGATGTATACATCGCTAAGTTGAGAAAGTACCTTAAAAGGGACGATGTAGTTGAAATTCTAAACATTCATGGGGAAGGTTTCAGATTGGTAATAAAAGCTGAAAACCAATAATATACTGCTGACATAGTTTATTAAGAAGCCATCTATAAGATGGCTTTTTTTATACCACGAGATACACTACGCTCACGGTCACGATTCCAACCATAGCCAAAATGGTGGTCATGACTGTCCATGATTTGAAGGTTTGTTTTTCCGTAATCCCTAAATATTGACCCACTAACCAAAACCCGCTATCATTTACATGGGAGAAAATACTCGCTCCCGATGCGATGGCAATGACCATACAGGCCAGTTCTATCGGTTTTAAGGCTGCATCTACCAGCAAAGGAGAAATGAGTCCAGCCGCAGTTATCATTGCCACCGTAGAGGAACCTTGGATAATCCGAACAATGGCCGCGCTAATAAACGCAAAGGCCAAGACCGGAATACCGGCATCACTAAGTGAAGTTGCCAGTAATTTTCCAGCACCAGTATCGGTTAATACCTGTTTAAATACACCTCCTGCCCCTGTAAGTAAAATAATGGTTCCAGCGGGCGCAAGAGATTTTGTGGTAATTTCAAATAATTGTTTTTTGGAGAACCCTCTCCGAATACCGAAGACGTACCAGGCCAAAATATTGGCGATTATCAGAGCTGCAAAAGGATGCCCAATTAACGCAATGGTCTGTAAAATCCATTTGGCTTGAATACCGAATACGCCTGTGGCTGTTATGGTATTCAAAAGAATCAGAAAAATGGGAAGAGCTATGATGAGCAAGGTTTGTCCGATGGGCGGAAGCGATGCAAGTTGTTTGGTTTCCTCCTTTGAGGGAGCATCTATATGAATTTTACCTGCGATATGTCGACCAAACCAAAGACCTGCAACTAATGCTGTCGGGATTCCGGCTAAAAACCCAACCAAGATTACCCATCCCAAATCCGCACCGACTATATCCGCTACTGCGATGGGTCCTGGAGTTGGAGGAATAAAAGCATGGGTTATGGCCAAACCCGCCAATAACGGAATAGCATAAAGTAAAAGTGACTTACCTGTCTTGCGTTGCAGGGCATAAATCATGGGCACCAAAATGATGAATGCCACATCAAAGAACACTGGGATGGCTATTAGGAACCCAGACACTACCATGGCTGCGGGGGCTTTTTTCAAACCAAATTTGGATATCATGAAATCAGCAATGGTCTTGGCGCCACCAGATTCTTCCAATATAGCGCCAAACATGGCCCCTAAGCCCACAACGGTAGCCACAAACCCTAAGGTATTTCCCATTCCTTTTTGGATAGTGTCAATAATTTCGGTGGCATCCAAGCCCGCAATCAGCCCTACCGCTATGCTTCCGATGAGCAGGGCGATAAAGGCATTGATTTTTAGTCTTAGAATTAGAAAAAGTAAAAGGGCTATTCCTGAAATAACCGCGATAACTAGGGTAGTGGTCATATGTATTGGTTTGCAGGCTTTGGTTTTTGCTTGGCGCAATACCTCCAAATATAGGGAAAAGAAAGGGGCAGCCGATATCAAAAAAGAAAAGGGCAAACCACGAGGTTTGCCCTTAAAGAAATTTGTTTGAAAACCGAATTACCAGATTTGTACTCTTTCTTCAGGTGGTAAATACATTTTGTCACCTTCCACAATGTCAAAAGCATCATAAAACTCTTGAACATTCAATAGTGGCTGAATTGCTCTGGTTTGACCAGGGGAGTGAGGGTCCGTTTTTATTTGGGTACGCAAAGCCTCATCCCGTATTTTGGTTCTCCACACCGTAGCCCAAGACATAAAGAAACGTTGCTCTGGGGTAAATCCATCTATATTTTCCGGTCGTCCGTTCTCAGCAAAATGCCTTTGTAGTCCATCATAAGCCCCAAGAACTCCCCCAAGATCGCCAATGTTTTCACCTAAGGTGAACTTACCGTTTACGAAAACTTCGGGCAATACTTCAACCCTGTCGTATTGTGCGGCCAAAGAATCTCCTCTTTGGGTAAAAGCTTTTAAATCTTCTTCCGTCCACCAGTTTTTAAGGTTTCCGTCTGAATCAAAACGTGAACCGCTGTCATCGAAAGCATGGGATATCTCATGACCGATAACAGCTCCAATACCTCCATAATTTACGGCCTCGTCTGCCGTATAATTATAGAAAGGAGGTTGTAAAATAGCGGCTGGGAACACAATTTCATTGTTTAAAGGATTGAAATAGGCATTCACGGTTTGGGGAGACATACCCCAAGCGCTTTTGTCCACAGGTTCACCAATATCAGAAAAGTTATCGTCTTGTTGCCATTTGTTTACGGCAACCATATTATCAAAATAAGTTTTATCAGCTGATACATCCATGGAAGAATAGTCCTCCCATTTATCAGGATAGGCGATTTTAACAGTGAATTTATCCAACTTTTCTATCGCCTTTAATTTGGTGGAATCTCCCATCCAATCCAGCTTTTGGATTCTTGCTTTATAAGCCTCAATAATATTGGCGATCATCTTTTCGGCCTTAGCCTTTGCTTCCGGAGGAAACTTGGCATCTACATATAGTTGACCCAATGCCTCACCTACTGAACGGTTGACAGTCGCCAATGCTCTTTCATCAGCAGGACGTTGCTTTTCTGCACCTCTCAAGTATTTGCTGTAAAACTCCCAATTTGCAGTTTCTATTTCAGTAGAAAGCCTACCTGCAGCGCTGTTGAAAGTGTCCCAACGCATTAAAGTTTTAAGATCTTCTATTGGGGTTTCTTTTAGGAAATCACCTAAAGCTTTGGTGTAATCCAATTGTGTAATGAACAAGGTGTCAAAGGGTTTTGTAGCACCTAGGTCTTTAATCATCTTCTGCAAGTCAATACTACTTAGCATAGCATCTGCTTCAGCAATAGTTCTGGGATTATTCAGGTTTCTCGCATCCCGACGTTGCACTTTATCCAATCTTGGTTCTGCCAATTGGGTTTCAAGACTTATTATTTTTTCAGAAGCAGCAGTAGCGTCTTCCTCGCTGTCACCCAACATTTTGAGCATTCGTACGATATGCTTTTTGTATTCCTCCCTAATCTCCTTGGATTTATCATCTTCATCCAAATAATAATCACGGTCTGGTAAGCCTAGACCAGCAGGACCTAGATATACCGCATTCATCTTACTATTATTTAAGTCAGGAAATACGCTAATTCCCGCGAATGGAGAACTTACGGATGGATTAGTGGCAAGAACAGTCTGTAAGTCACCTAAGTTTTGGATTCCGGCTATGGCATCCAACGCGGGTTGTAGTGGTGCGATTCCAGCAGCATCGCGTGCAGCAGAATCTAGTTTGGTATCGAAAAGGGCTAAAGCCTTTGCCTGATCCGTGGAAGCATCGTATTTTCCACTTTCTTTGGCTTCTGCTAGAATTTGGAGTACATCGGCATCCGTGGACTTACGAAGTACTGAGAAACCTCCCCAACGTGTGCGGTCTTCTGGGATTTCTGTGTTTTTCATCCAACTTCCGTTTACATAGTTGTAGAAGTCGTCTTTCGGACTTACCGTAGTGTCCATGTTTTCGAGAACAATACCGGGGATTTTCTCAACCTCGGCAACCTCTTTCGATTCCTGTTTACAGCTTGCGAATACAAGTAAAGAAGCTGCAACAAAACATAGTTTTTTCATTTTAAGTTTTAAATTAAATTAGTCGTACGGATTAGACGAATCTATATCGTTTTCGTTACGCAAATCCGATAGGAAATTTGCACAAGATACCCCAAAAGAAAGTTAAGGAATGTTAATTTCATTAAATACCAGGCTTTAAGCGTTTATATGGCTCAAAATTTCATTTAGTATTTTATCAGGAGAATGTGCTATAGAGACTGTAATAGCCTCTTTTGGGAATTCTAAAGATGCAAATTGCGATTCCAATAATTTAGCTGTCATGAAATGCGAAGTTCTTTTTTCCATTCTGGATTTTATCAAATCAAAAGACCCTTCCAAATGAATAAATCGCATTGTACGTCCCATACCTTTTCTTAGAATATCCCGATAGGAGGATTTTAAAGCTGAACATGCGATTATTGCCCCCCGATTTTTTTGTTTTTTGGCCAATTCGTTTAGGGAAACTAACCAATCATATCTATCGGCGTCATCCAAGGGTACACCAGAAGCCATTTTTTGGATATTGGCATCTGGGTGGAAATCATCTCCATCAAAAAAGGGAATATCCAACTCCTTAGAAAGCATCTTACCAATAGTGCTTTTACCGGTTCCGGAAACCCCCATTATGATAAAAACAGTCTTCATTTTAGGCAATACTCTTCATTTTAGTTGTCACTTCTTGGATAAG
This sequence comes from Flagellimonas sp., assembly GCF_965601775.1. Classification (GTDB taxonomy): domain Bacteria; phylum Bacteroidota; class Bacteroidia; order Flavobacteriales; family Flavobacteriaceae; genus Flagellimonas. The sequence continues at coordinate 2,175,713 of NZ_OZ271837.1, read as the reverse complement.
TTGTTGGATATCATAATCATGCTCCACCCATAAAATATTGGGATTTTTACGTAACCAAGTCAGTTGTCTTTTTGCAAATCTTCTAGTATTTTTTTTAATTTCAGAAATGGCGACGTCCAAGGTAATATCACCATCAAAAAATTGAAAAAGCTCTTTGTAACCCACAGTTTGCAAGGCATTTAAGTGCCGAAATGGATATAATGATTTAGCTTCTTCCAAAAGGCCTACTTTCATCATCTCATCCACTCGTAAATTTATTCTCTCATAAATGATTTCCCGGGCAGCCGTTATTCCCACGTAGATAGCATCAAAAGGTCGTTGCTGCCTTTCTTTGTTCAAGAATGACGAAAAAGGTTTATCGGTGGAACGAATTACTTCCAAAGCCCTAATGATTCGATGGGGATTCAACAAATCTACCTTGTCATAATAAACAGGGTCCTTTTCATATAGTTCCTTTTGTAGACTTTCTATGCCTTGATGATCAAGAATGGAATTGAGTTCTTCCCTTATGTGTGAGGGCACATCAGGGAACTTGTCCAAACCGTATACCACAGCATCGGTATATAATCCACTGCCTCCAACTAGGACCGCGCAATCGTTGTCTTCATACCACTTTTCCAAGAAGGTAAGGGCATCTTTTTCAAAATCCCCAACGGAATACGATTGCTGAATGCTTATATGCTGAATACAATGGTGCGGTACTTCGGCTAGCTCCTCTTTGGAAGGTACAGCAGTCCCAATTTGCATTTCTTTGAAGAATTGTCTAGAGTCCGAGGAGATAATGTGAGAATCAAAATGATTGGCCAGGGCAATAGCCAATTTTGTCTTCCCAATAGCGGTAGGGCCAACGACCACAATTAACTTCTTTGAACTCATAATAGTTCTCCACAATTGTAGCAATATTCGGCATCATCTCGGTGCCCCTCAGCTGAACAGCTTGGACAACATTGTGTATTGGTATGAACCAAGTGCTTGTCTCTTCGTTTGTTGAACTCTACCGTTACAATACCTGTAGGAACCGCAATGATACCGTACCCCATAATCATAATGACCGTCGCGAGGAACTGTCCAATGGTAGTTTGCGGTGCTATGTCTCCGTACCCCACCGTAGTTAAGGTTACAATGGTCCAATAAATACTTCTTGGAATGCTGGTAAAGCCTGCTTCATCACCCTCAACCAAATACATGATAGTGCCCATGATGATGGATAAAATGAGAACTACATATATGAAAACCATGATTTTTGTCCTACTGGCTCTTAAAGCTCGCCGCAGTTGGGAGGCTTCTCCCAAAAATTTCACCAATTTCAAAATCCTGAAAATCCGTAAAAGGCGGAATGCTCTTAAGGCTAGTAGTACCTGAGAACCCGCTAGGAGATACGAAAGATAGAGGGGTATGGTAGACAAAAAATCGATTATCCCATAAAAACTGAGAATGTACTTCCAAGGTTTTCTAATACTGATTATTCGGGCAATATACTCGAATGAGAAAAAGATGGTTACTACCCATTCCAGAGTAAACAGGATTTGATGATAGCGCTCATCCACTTCCTTTACACTTTCCAGCATTACCAGAATAACACTCAAAACGATGAGTACTACAAGGATAACGTCAAAAAGCTTTCCCAATGGGGTATCCGCTTCATAGATAACTTCATGAAGCGAGTTTTTCCAGCCAGAATGTCTTTTTTGCTCTTTCAAAGGGCAGGGCTTAACTCCAAAATTTTGAGTCTATGGTTTTTTCTCAAATAGGACTCTATGATAAAAGTCGTATTCTCATCGCTTTGCATTGGGGTCAACAACGATTCTAATATATGAATATTATTCATTTGATTGTTCAGTTCAGCGTACCCATAGCCCTTTAGTTGCCCTTCTTTTACGAGTATAAAACTACTTTCCCCGATTTCTCTGCCTTTGTCAAAAAGAGCGACATTTTTGTCATACAAGCTGTATTTTTCGAAGACGACTTCCCATTTATCATTTTCATCCGGAAGGTTTTCCCCATTGGACATTGACCCATTGCTCATTTTATTGATGAAGTTTCTTGCGGATAAAACCCCATTGAATCCAATACTCTTTGGTTTTCGCAAAGTGCTTTTGACAATTTCTGGGTTTATCTCTGGAGTTCCATTGGATGAAAAATTGATGGCGTGCGAAAAGAGTCTTTTTCTGGAAATATGGTTATGCTTCGGTTGGGTTCGGTATACTTCTTCGTATTCCTTTAGGATGGCAATAAGCTCACTTCCAGTCAATTCATAGGTAACCTTTTTGGTCTCTTTTTGAAGTTTTCGGGCCAATTGTCCCACATTGGTGAAATGTTGGTTGACCCGCTTCTGAATATCCTTGGTCTTTCCTAAAAAAATAATGGCACCATCCCTATCATGCATATAGTAGATACCTGTGCTCGAAGGGAGTTGTGAAACCATTTGCAGTTGATTGGAGGATAGTTCCCCATGCTCCGCATCACGCATTACTTCTTGAACAATAGCCTTATCTGAATCTTTGGCTAAAAGCAATTTGAAGAGTTTGAGTGTGGCCAAAGCATCTCCATTGGCCCTATGTCTATCACTCATAGGTATTCCCAAAGAACGAACCAGTTTTCCCAAACTGTGGGATTCGGCATCGGGAATCAATTTTTTGGAAAGGTCTACCGTGCATAAGGTCTTTCTTTGAAAATCGTAACCCAATCGTCTAAATTCAGTGCGGAGAATTCTATAATCGAATTGGGCATTATGTGCTACAATTACTGCTCCCTCTGTAATTTCCACAATGCGCTTGGCTACCTCATGAAATTTAGGCGCCGTACGTAACATTTTGTTGTTGATTCCAGTCAGTTTGGATACAAAAGGCTGGATTTCCCTTTCAGGATTTACCAAACTCATGAAACGGTCTACGATTTCATGTCCGTCAAATCTGTAAATGGCGACTTCCATAATGCCTTCCTCATTGAATTGGCCTCCAGTGCTTTCAATATCAAGAATGGCGTACATAGAATACTTGTTGATGCTTAATGGTAGTTTCTTGCTCCAAAGATACTACTTCCAATGCGTACCATGTTACTTCCCTCCTCAATAGCTATGCTATAATCCCCGCTCATACCCATGGAAAGAACTTGTATTTCGGGCAAAATAGGTTTAATGGAATCATAAATCGACCTTAAATGGGCAAATTCCTGTCGTATTTGGGCGTGATTCTCAGTAAAGGTGGCCATTCCCATAAGGCCAACAATTTCTACGTTTTCCAGGGATTTAAATTCTTCAGAGGCCAATATTTCCCTTAATTCTTCACTGTCAAGACCAAATTTGGTTTCCTCCTCGGCAATATGCATTTGAAAAAGACATGAAATGATACGATTGTGTTTTTTAGCTTGCTTGTTTATCTCAGAAAGCAAACGGAGACTGTCCACACCATGTATCATAGATACATATTCCGCCATATACTTTACCTTATTTCGTTGCACATGGCCAATCATATGCCACTCAATATCTTTGGGTAGCTGCTCCCACTTTCTCGTCATGTCCTGGACCTTATTTTCCCCGAAAACTCGATGCCCCGTTTCATAGGCCTCCAAAATATCCTCATTAGGCTTGGTTTTGGACACAGCTACCAAGGTTACTTGAGGTGGAAGAGTTTCTTTTATCTGGTTTAAATTCTCCTTAATACTCATATTTTGAACATATTAGAGCTCGTATATTGCCATTCCACTACGCAGTTTAGGTTCAATATAGGTGCTTTTTGGAGGCATGACCAATCCAGCATCTGCAATAGCTTTTATTTCATCCATGGTTATAGGAACTAAACTAAAACCTACTTTGAAATCTCCTTTGTCGATACTGTCTTTCATTTTGATGATATTGTGTTTGCCATATCCGTAGGAAATACGTTTATCGTTGCGCAAATCGTGAATGCCCAAAATCGGTTCCAAAATGGTTTTATACAAGATTTGTGTATCCAATTTGCTAAGCGCATCGGTAAAGGTGTATTTGGTGTTTCGTAAATAGAGGGAATAAAACTCACCTTCCAAATACATACTGAAATGATGTTTCTTAGTGGGTTTGTACAACCCATCTTCTTTCTTTTCTATGCGGAAGAATTCATCCAATTTAATTAAAAACTCTTCCAAGGAATAGCCATTCAAATCCCTTACCATACGATTGAATTCGTAAATCTTGATTTGGGATTCAGGAATTAAATATGCCATAAAGTAATTGTAGGGTTCAGTTCCCGTATGGGACGGATTCTCTTTGGTCCTGCGTTTGGCCAGTAGGTTCGAAGATGCACTGCGATGATGACCATCAGCAATGTAGAGCGAATCCATTTCCCCAAAAACTTCCGCTAATTCCTGAATCGTCTCCTTTTTGGAAATTTTCCAGAGTTGATGTCGAATTTTATCCGTAGTTGTAAAATCGTATTCTGGTGTTTTTTCTATTTCAAGCTGTAAAACTTGGTCGATTTTGGGATTATCTGAGTACGTAATCAACACGGGTTCGGCATTGAAGCCAACAGTATATAGATAATCAGCAAAAAGTTTTTCCCTGCGTTGTAAGGTGTCCTCGTGTTTTTTTATGACATCGTCCGCATAATCCTGTAGACTACAGGTGCAGAAAAACCCTTGGCTTTGAAAATCTCCTTTTCCCGTTTGATATAGATAAAAGCTGGCCTCTTCATCTTTTTCAAAAATGTCTTCTTCCAAAAACTCCATATACCGGTTGTGGACCAATTTAAAACGTTCCTTGCCTGAAATGGTCTTATGGAACTTAAAGCCCGGATTGATGATATGTAGAAAGGAAAAAGGGTTGAACTCTAAAATGGAGCGTAACTCCCTTTTCGTATATTTTTCATAAGAACGGGAAACCACAAAAGGGGCTTTGTCCTTAGTGGGGCGTATGGCCTTGAAAGGTTTGATGGAGGCCATTGGTACTTAACTAAATTGTGAGGACACCTTCTCGGCCTTTCGGGATTCGGCATAGTCGTAGAATCCTTCCCCTGACTTTACACCCAATTTCCCAGCCATTACCATGTTTACCAATAGTGGGCAAGAGGCATATTTTGGGTTTTTAAAGCCGTCGTACATTACATTCAGAATGGACAGACAAACATCCAATCCAATAAAATCCGCTAGTTGTAAAGGTCCCATGGGATGGGCCATCCCCAATTTCATTACAGTATCGATTTCTATGACTCCGGCAACCCCGTTGTATAAGGTTTCTATGGCTTCATTTATCATTGGCATTAGAATTCGGTTGGCCACAAAACCTGGGTAATCATTGACTTCAGTAGGGGTTTTACCCAACTTTTGGGACAATTTCATGATGGTTTGGGTCACCTCATCTGAAGTACTGTAACCACGGATGATTTCCACTAATTTCATAATCGGCACAGGATTCATGAAATGCATGCCAATTACTTTGTCAGGTCGTTGCGTAACGGCGGCAATTTGGGTAATGGAAATGGATGAGGTATTGGTGGCCAAAATAGTATTGGCAGCGCATAGTTTATCCAAATCCTCAAATATTTTGAGCTTTATGTTTAGGTTTTCAGTAGCTGCTTCCACCACCAAATCAACTTCTTTTACTCCTTCTTCCAAGGAGGTGAAGGTAGAAATGTGTTCCAAGGTTTCCGCTTTATCACTTTCGGAAATCTTTTCCTTGGCTAGCATCCGGTCTAGGTTTTTGGTAATGGTAGCCAAACCTTTTTCCAAGGAAACTTCTGAAAGATCCACCAAATTTACTTGATACCCACTTTGCGCAAAGACGTGGGCGATTCCATTGCCCATGGTTCCTGCACCAATCACAGCTATCTTATTCATTCTATATTTATTGTTTAAATGATTCTATAATTTGAAGGGCCACCCGTAGCGCATTTGTGCCCTGTTCCAAACTCACAATGGGAGTGGTATTGTTGTTTATGGCATCAGCAAAGGTTTCCAATTCATCAAGAATGGCATTGTTTGCTTCAATCTCTGGATTCTCAAAATAAATCTGCTTACGTATTCCTTCGGCATTTTGCAAAATCATGTCAAAATCTCCAGGGTTTTCCGGTGCATCCTTCATTTTCACCACTTCCACTTTTTTCTCCAAGAAATCTACCGAGATATAGGCATCCTTTTGAAAGAAACGGGATTTTCTCATGTTCTTCAACGAGATTCTACTGGAGGTAAGGTTGGCGACACATCCATTCTCAAACTCAATTCGGGCATTGGCTATATCCGGAGAGCTGCTGACAACGGAAACACCACTGGCATTGATTTGTTTTACGGGAGAATTGACCACACTTAGTATGACATCTATGTCATGAATCATCAAGTCCAATACCACCGGCACATCCGTTCCTCGGGGGTTGAATTCCGCCAAGCGATGCGTTTCTATAAACATAGGAGTTTCAATCTTATCTTTTACCGAACTGAATGCAGGATTAAAACGTTCCACATGTCCCACCTGACCTTTTATGCCATGTTTCGAAACTAACTCAAGAAGAATTTCAGCTTCCTTCAAGGTATTGGTAATCGGTTTTTCAATAAAAATATGCTTGCCTTTTTCAATAGCCTTTTTGGCGCAATCAAAATGGGAAAGAGTGGGGGTTACAATATCAACCACGTCCACCGAATCCATCAGAAGGTTCATGTTTTCAAAGTAGGTATATCCGAATTCCTGGGCTACTTTCTGGGCGTTGATTTCGTCGGGATCATAAAATCCAATCAAATCATATTTATCGGATTCGTTTAAAAGTCTAAGATGAATTTTGCCTAAATGTCCTGCGCCTAGGACACCAACTTTTAACATGCTTTCTGATTTTTGTCAAAAATACGATTCTGTGGTCAGTTGACATAAAATAAAAAGGGCCAGGTCAGCTACAAAATTGGAAGGACCTTTTTAAATTTGGGCACCAGACCAAAACAATGAAAGATACCCTGAAGCATAGTGGAATGCGGAACAAGTTGGTGAAAATCATTACCAAAAAGGGCATACAGGATGCTAATGTATTGAATGCCATAGGCAAAGTACCGCGACATCTTTTTTTGGATAGCAGTTTTGAGGAACATGCGTATCAGGACAAGGCCTTTCCCATTGGGGCAAGTCAAACCATTTCCCAGCCCTATACTGTGGCATTCCAAACAGGATTACTCGAGATACAACCTGGAGATGCGATTTTGGAAATAGGGACGGGCAGCGGGTATCAAACTGCTATTTTGTTGGAGCTCAAAGCCAAAGTCTTTACCATAGAGCGGCAAAAGGAATTGTTTAAGAAAACCAAACTGTTCTTTGGAAAAATGGGATATAGACCCAAGAAATTCATTTTTGGCGATGGATACAAAGGACTACCTGAGGAAGCTCCTTTTGATGGAATAATCGTAACCGCTGGAGCGCCTTACGTACCCAAACCACTATTATCCCAATTGAAAATAGGGGGTAGGTTGGTTATTCCCGTTGGTTCTGAGGAGCAGATTATGACCCGCTATATTCGGAAATCGGAAAAGGAATTTGAAAAAGAAGAACTGGGAATTTTCCGTTTTGTACCGCTTTTGGAGAACAAAAATTAGTTGTTAAAGTCTTTCTTGATGCGGGATAGATTTCTTTTGTTATCCCTATCCTTGATGTTCTCTCTTTTGTCGTAGAGCTTTTTCCCTTTAGCCAGCGCAATATTTATTTTGGCCAATCCCCTTTCATTTATGAATAAGTTTAAAGGAACAATGGTAAGCCCAGAGGTGGTAACTTCCCTTTGTAATTTTTTTAATTCTTGTTTATTGAGCAATAGTTTTCGTTCTGCTTTGGGTCTATGGTTGTAATAACCTCCATGGCTGTATTCATCAACCTGCATATTGATAACAAAAAGCTCCCCTTTTTCATTGAATTCACAGAAGCTTTGGGACAAAGAGGCCTTTCCCAATCGAATTGACTTGATTTCGGTACCGGAAAGCACTATTCCAGCGGTGTAGGTGTCCAATAATTCAAAATCGAATCGAGCCCGTTTGTTCTTTATGTTAATATTCTTCTGCATGGTGGGCAAAAATATAAACTCTTATTGGAGAAAATTGTAATGTTGTGGTGCTTTTTGCGATTATTGAGAAAACAAAACTTCATGAAACTACGACTTATCCCAATTTTGGTACTTCTTCTAGTATCCTGCAAAAAGGAGGTAAAATCTGAGCTTACCTCGCAATCGATTATTGATAGCTCTATTGTCAAAAGCGGGGGAGAGAACTTTAAAAATCATAAGGTTTCCTTCTTTTTTAGAAACAGAAAGTACTCATCCTACTATGTGAACGGCCAAAAAATGTTGGAGCGATATACGTTTTTGGATTCCAATATTATTGCAGACAAAAAATCAAATGCTGATTTCCAGCGTTTTATAAATGATACTTTGGTTTCCTTGCCTGATTCTTTGGTAAGTCGCTATGCCAATTCGGTTAACTCTGTGCACTATTTTTCCAAGCTCCCTTTCGGACTGAATGATAAAGCTGTGAATAAGGAGTTTTTAGGAGAGGAAACCATAAAGGAAATTCCCTATTACAAAGTAAAGGTCACTTTTGACCAAGCTGGTGGGGGGGAAGACTTTGATGATACTTATCTATATTGGTTCAACAAAGAAACCATGTTGCCAGACTATCTTGCTTATGACTTTCATGTTGATGGCGGTGGGCAACGGTTTAGGGAAGCGTATAACGAAAGGTACGTCAATGGTATTCGTTTTGTGGATTACAACAATTACAAACCCCGTGAAAAGGGCTCTGATTTAATGGAAATAGGTCATTTGTTTGAGAGTGATAGCCTGGATTTGTTGTCCAAAATCCAATTAGAGCGTATCGAGGTACAAGAAAACTAATCCATTTTTAGTCTAAAATCGGTAGTATTGTCGTCAATGAATCGAACGATGTAAAGACTGCTGTTGTCATCGTCATCCATTTGAGGATATTTGTCCTCTCCCAGCAATTGATTGACAAAATTAGGTGTAGAGTTGCTGTGACCAACGATTAATACGTTGTGCCCTTTATGGGTCTCTTTGAAACTTTCAATGTCCACTGCCCCAGGGTCATAGAATTCAATTTCGATTTCCTTTTTTATGGATGCTGGTGCTGCCGTCATGGTTGTTCTTTCAAAATTTGTGGAGTAGATAGCATCCAATTCCACAGGGTCAAAAACTTCTGCCCATTTAATCGCACGATTCAATCCATCTTGATTGAGTTCTGGATCTGTGTTTTCGGGATTGGTTCTGTCCTTTTCCGCATGACGGATTAGATAAAAAGTGGATACAAGTTCTTTGTCTTTTTCAATATCTTTATTATCCTTTTTACAGTTTAACAAGACCACCGCAAGAACACCTAGTAAAAGGGATTTATAACGAATGGTTTTGTGCGAAAATTGAAACTCCCCCATATTGTCTACAATTAATTAATTTAAAAGTAGTATTAATTTTTTACCCAAAATATGTCAAGGTTTGCGATTACTATTTTTTTTATTCTCTGTTGTTGGTTAACTGTAGGACAGGAACGTCAAGTACCCGCAGATTTAAGGTCACATAATTTAACGCAATTCAATGCTAGTTTATTGGACCCAACGTTTTCTTTTGATAGGAACATGCCTAGATCTATAACCGTATGGTCCAGATGGCAATGGCAAACTATTGACAGTGATCCAACAACTCTATTTGTTAACTACACCCAAAACCTAACCAGACAGGCTACTATCGGAGTAGGGTACTTACAGCACAATACCGGTGTTTACCTTAATAGAGGGGCGCTTATCAATTTTTCTTACGCCTTGGATTTAGGGGATGAAACCAATCTTGTTTTGGGTACAAACATTTTTGCGTTCAGTCAAGAGCAAGCTGATGAACAGGTTGGGATGAATTTCATTAATGATTTAGGGTCTTCAAGTTTAGATAATAGTTTTGTAGCGCAATTTTCGCCGGGTATTCGGTTTAACACTAATGGATTTAGTGTAGGTTTGGTAGTTGAAAATGCCTGGGAGCAAAACTTCTCAAATAGCGATATGGAATCTGCCCCCAGGGTGTTTACAGGATTGGTAAGTAATGATTTTTCCATTTCTCTCTTTAATGAGGTAAATTATCTCAGACCTCAGGCTTATGTCCGGATACTTTCTGATATGGACACCCAATATGGACTTAATATGTTGTTTGCGAACCCCAAATTTTGGGTTCAAGGAGGATACAATAATTTTTATGGTATTTCGGGAGGAGCTGGAGTAACCCTCTTTGAAAAACTTTCCTTAGGTGGCCTGGTGGAATCAGGAATTGAAGAACCTACTTCGAATGAGGACCTTACCTTCCAGATAGTAGCTTCCTATTCTTTCGGAAAACAAACCTTTGCCAAGAAACAGGAAAAACAACCAATGGATGAAGGTAATGAGGAGGAAGAACGTCTCAGAATTGCCAAAGAGGAAAAACGCCGTAGGATGGTTAAAGAGGAAGAAGAACGTCTGAGAATAGCGGAAGAGGAACGTGAAAAGAAGCGATTGGAGGATGCGCAAAAATTAGCTCAGGCAAGAAAGGACTCCATTGCCAGGATGAAGCAAGAAGCGATTGCCGCAAAGCTTGAAAAAGATAGATTGGATAGTATTGCAAAGGCTGAAAGGGAGAAGGAAGTTACCGTGGAAAAAGGTGAAAAGTATGAAGAGGTAGTTAGCTCTGATGGCCTTCAGTCAGGATTCTACTTAATTGCCAACGTTTTCGGAACGGAGCGATACTTCTTGAATTTCATGAAAACTCTCCGAACCCAAGGTTTGGAACCAAAATCCTTTTTTAGAAGCTCGAATGGTTACAACTATGTGTATTTAAAAAGGTTTAACACCATAGAAGAAGCGAGATCTGCGAGAAATACCAAATTTAATGGAAGTTATTCCGGCGCATTATGGATATTCAGAGTAAAAGCTAAGTAAGTTTAGTGCTTAATTAAGAATTTCTTTTTGAACCAAATGCTCCAAATAGGCAATAGTGTTGACCAGATATTTTCTGTCACGAGTCATGCTGGCCATGGAAATGGCACCCTGTAGCATGGTAAACAGTTGTTTGGCAAATTGTAAGGGGGGAACAGGTATTCTTATTTCGTTGGCATTTACACCATTTTCCAATACCAAAGCTATTTTTCCTTCTATCTCATTAATCGTTTCCTTTACCGCAGCTGCTAAAAGCCTGTTGTTGTTTTGCGCATCGACTCCAACATTCAAAATGGGACACCCGCCAAAGGGGAGGGTAAACACATCGTATTGGCGGTAAAAACGAATCAAAGAAAATATCTTGTCCATCGAACCTCCCTCAACATTGAGTTTTTCATCAATGACAGCCAATAATTGTTTTTGATTGTATTGAAAGGCGGAAAGCGCTAAGGCCTCTTTGTTTTCAAAATTACCGTAGATCGCACCTTTTGTAAGTCCTGTTGCCTCAGTAATATCGCTCATACTGGTGCCCACGTATCCAAACTTATTAAATATGGGAGCCACAGTCTCTATGATGTAAGCGGTGGTTCTTTCTGCTTTCTTACTCATATGGTCTGGGTTGGTATGGTCCTAGCGAAGATATAAAAAAGATATACTGCATGGTATTTTAAAAAGAAAATGCCCCTATTTTAACAAAAACAGGGGCATTGAGTGATTTATGGTCGTTAAAAGTTACTCTACAAGCTCGTTCTGGTTTCTGAATACCAGTTTGTCATCAAAAGAATCCAAAAGGACGATGCTGTCCGTGGTAATTCTTCCTGCCAAAATCTCCTTGGAGAGGTTGTTAAGCACTTCTTTTTGAATCAATCGTTTAACAGGCCTAGCACCGAACTGAGGGTCGTACCCTTTTTGTGCCAGATAGGCTATGGCCTCTTCAGTGGCATCCAAGGTAATGTTCTGTTTGCCAACCAATTTTCTCAGATGATCTAATTGCAATCCAACTATTTCCTTAATATCGGACTTGCTCAAAGGAGTAAACATAATGATATCATCAATCCTGTTTAGAAACTCTGGTCTGATTGTTTTCCGCAACAGCCCCATAACTTCTACCCGAGCCGCTTCGGTAGCACTGTCCAAGTTATCTGCAACATCTTCAAACTTTTCCTGGATAATATGACTTCCCATATTACTGGTCATGATGATAATGGCATTCTTGAAGTCGGCCACCCTGCCTTTGTTGTCCGTAAGTCTTCCTTCATCCAAAACCTGCAAAAGAATGTTGAACGTATCAGGATGGGCTTTTTCAATCTCGTCCAAAAGCACAACGGAATACGGTTTTCTGCGCACCGCTTCTGTAAGCTGCCCTCCTTCATCATAGCCCACATATCCGGGAGGAGCTCCAACCAGTCTACTTACAGCATGTCGCTCTTGATATTCACTCATATCAATTCGGGTCATGGCATTCTCATCATCAAAAAGATAGGAAGCCAAAGTTTTGGCAAGTTCCGTCTTACCAACCCCAGTGGTTCCCAAAAATAGGAAGGAACCTATGGGTTTCTTGGTATCCTGTAAACCAGCGCGACTTCTACGAATTGCATCAGACACGGCTTCAATTGCTTCTTGTTGACCTACAACTCTTTTATGTAGTACATTTTCTAGGTTCAATAGCTTTTCGCGCTCGCTTTGCAGCATTTTGGTTACTGGAATCCCAGTCCATTTGGCCACAACCTCTGCAATATCTTCATTGGTTACTTCCTCCTTTATGAGTGTGCCCGCACTTTGTTGGGAAGCTAGTTCTTCTTGCAATTTCTCCAAACGTTCCTGGGATTCCTTGATTTTTCCGTAGCGTAACTCAGCCACTTTGCCATAATCCCCATTGCGTTCTGCACGTTCGGCTTCCAACTTGTAATTCTCAATGTCCTGTTTGGTTTTCTGGATATTGTCCACCACACTTTTCTCACTTTCCCATTGTGCAAATATCTCGTTTCGTTCCTCTTTCAGATTTGCCAACTCTAGGTTTAGACTTTGTAATTTGGCCGAATCGTTTTCTCGCTTAATGGCCTCAATCTCAATCTCCAACTGCATGATTTTTCTATCGAGCACATCCAATTCTTCGGGTTTCGAGTTGATTTCCATCCGTAATTTCGATGCAGCCTCATCTATAAGGTCAATGGCTTTATCAGGGAGGAATCTATTGGTAATATATCGTTGAGAAAGCTCTACTGCTGATATCACCGCCTCATCTTTGATGCGCACCTTGTGGTGAGCTTCATACTTTTCCTTGATTCCTCTTAAAATAGAAATGGCACTTTCGGTATCCGGTTCATCAATGAGCACTTTTTGGAAACGGCGTTCCAAGGCCTTATCCTTTTCAAAATATTTTTGGTATTCATCCAAAGTAGTGGCTCCAATGGCGCGTAGCTCACCTCTGGCCAAAGCAGGTTTCAAAATATTGGCGGCGTCCATGGCACCTTGTCCACCTCCAGCACCGACCAAGGTGTGGATTTCGTCAATGAAAAGGACAATATCCCCATCGGATGTGGTAACCTCTTTAATTACGGATTTTAATCGTTCTTCAAACTCACCCTTATATTTGGCCCCTGCAATCAAAGCTCCCATATCCAAAGAATAAATTATTTTATCCTTGAGGTTTTCTGGAACATCACCTTGTACAATTCTGTGTGCCAAACCTTCAGCTATGGCCGTTTTACCCACACCAGGTTCACCTACAAGCATAGGATTGTTTTTGGTTCTTCGGGAGAGTATTTGCAACACCCTGCGTATTTCTTCATCTCTACCGATTACGGGGTCCAATTTCCCATTGTCAGCCAGTTGATTCAGGTTATTGGCATATTTGTCCAGGGAATTATAGGTGTCCTCAGCACTTTGCGAAGTAACCTTACCTCCCTTTCGAAGTTCTTGAATAGCAGCATTTAAATCTTTTTCGGTGGCTCCTTGGTCCTTCAACATTTGGGCTGCTTTACTTTTTGACTTGAAGATTGCCAAAAGCAGGTGTTCAATGGAAACGTATTCGTCCCCAAGTTTCTTTGCTATGGTGCTGGCTTCGGTTAATGATTTGCCCCCTTCTCGAGACAACATGATATCTCCTCCAGATACTTTGGGTAAGCTTTCCAGTTCTCTATCTAAAATTTGTTCTACCAAAGTGGTATTGACATTCAGTTTCTTTAAAATGAACGGCAAAACATTTTGGTCAACCTCCATGATAGCCTTGAACAAATGTTCGTTTTCTATCTGTTGATGCCCATATCCCTGCGCAATTTGTTGCGCTTGTTGTATGGCTTCTTGTGATTTTATTGTAAAATTGTTAAAGTTCATTTTCAATCTTTTGTTTGAAAAAGACAACAACCTTACCAAGGCATTGAAGCAGACAAAATGGCGCTAAACCCTTGAAAACAAAAGACATTTCGGCAGTTTGTAAGCTTTATAAAGCTTACCGACCTATCTATTAAATAGATTGTATGGGAATTTTTGACAGCTTTTTCGGGAACAAGGAAAACAATACGAAGAAATCAGACGCTTTACCCTGGAAGCCTTTGGATTCCATAGGTCAATTGGATGATATAGCTCAAGAATCCAAAAGTAAACCCCAACTTATTTTTAAGCATTCGACCACCTGTGGAATCAGCAGAATGGTGTTGAATATGTTTACAGGTTCCTACAATTTGGACGACTCAGTGGATTTACATTTTTTGGATTTGCATGCCCATCGGATGTTTCCAACGAAGTGGCCATTAAGTTTGGTGTAATGCACCAATCTCCCCAATTACTTATAGTTAAAGACGGGGAAGTTTATTTCCATACCTCCCACGGGGCCATTGCAGATATAGACCTTAAAGAATATGTATAAAGAAAAAGCCCCGCGATTCGCGGGGCTTTTTTATTAATCGAATTGATGTCTTCGTATAATACTTTTTAGTCGAGCTTTCAGGTCTTCACCTGCATCGTAGACCATTTGCTCATTGGAAGGAAACGGAACCGCAGCCAAATCCAATAAGGCAACCAAATCATTGTCCAAAGCCCTTCTATCTCCTTTGTAATTGGCATAAATATGCTCAAAGATAAATTCACTTGATAGGGGATAGGAGTTGATTTCCTGTCCATTGGACAAATCAGTGATGCTTACCTTAGCTCCAATTTGAGCGCTTTTGAATTGTGTAAACTGATAAAAGTTACAGGTAACCGTTCTTAGTCTATCTACTTTAATTCGATTTCCTAGACTATCTTTTACAGCATTTCCATTGTTATCCAACAGATATTCGTAACCATCCTTGACTTGCTTTTCACGTACAATTTGCTTCTCATTTACGCGCTCAGGAGAAATATTGATTTCCCTAAATCCTAAGTTCAAGGCAAAGTCATAATCCATACCATTCTGCGGATTGGAATGGAACTTGGTCCAGAAATTATCAATTCCGAAGGTGTTGAAATCCAACAATTCAGTTTCCAAACGTTCTGGAATAATCTGTTGGGTCTCATTGTCTATTTGAACCTTTACATAATCCAATCCTTTTTGGTAGGCCTCGTCCATTTTCTGGGCGGTTTGCCTATATCCCGGATTGATTTCAGACAAATACTTCAAATCATTGAAGACATTTCTATAATCTTGCTTGGATTTTGCATTTTTCAACAAATCACCCGCATTGGTATACAAATAATATGAAAGCTGTTCTTTGGTGTCTAAAATAGCATTGTCATAATTGACAAAGTCAAAACGGGCCTCACGACCTTCTTCATATATAGAAAGGGGCAACAGGGGCTGAATTCTAGCCTGAATGTCTTTTAAGGCATTGTATTTTCTATAGATAGTCTCCAAATTGGCAGGATTCCCATCTTTTTCCATAAAACTGATTTGCTCCAGTTCCCTTTCCGCGTTTTTGGCAAAGGCATCTTCCAAGAGCGTAACGTAGGCTTGGTGCCCTTTTCTGCTCTTATTATCAGTTAAATTCTTAATGGCCTTGTTCATGGCCGTTACATAGTTACCGCTGTTTACAGCCTCTTGGGTTTTCTTTACTCCCCCGCAGGCAAACATTAGCAAAATGGCGCTATAAAGTAGAGTTTTTTTCATCGTTTTTGGTTTAATGATTTTCTAGTTGTATTCAACCGGCGTGCCAAAAAGCCACACTTTAGTAACGTTTTGGGTTCAACTGTAGTATATTTTCGATGAAATGCACTGATTTTAAGCATTTTCAATAGGGTACACCCTAATTTCCAATTGTTGATTTTTAGTGGATAATATCTCTTGGGTTACGGCATTTTTTGGTTGGATTCCTTATTTCTCTTTGTATTTTTGAAGGATGAAAGCTGAAGTCCTAATACAGAAAGACACAACTGTTTTTGACCTAATTGAGAAGGAGAGACAAAGACAGGTAGAAGGAATCGAATTGATTGCTTCCGAGAATTTTACAAGCCCTCAAGTAATGGAGGCAGCCGGTTCGGTGTTGACAAATAAATATGCCGAAGGCTACCCGGGAAAGCGCTATTATGGAGGGTGCGAAGTGGTGGACGAAATAGAAACTCTGGCCATTGAAAGGGCAAAGGAGCTTTTTGGTGCAGTCTATGCCAACGTGCAACCGCATTCAGGTTCCCAGGCCAATGCTTCGGTGTATCATGCCTGCCTGCAACCTGGAGATACCATTCTTGGCTTTGATTTGGCGCATGGAGGACATTTGACCCATGGTTCTCCGGTTAATTTCTCTGGAAAATTATACCGTCCTACTTTTTATGGGGTGGATAAGGAAACAGGGATGTTGAATTATGATAAGATTCAAGAAATTGCGGACAAGGAAAAACCCAAACTGATTATAGCTGGAGCTTCAGCGTATTCCAGAGATATGGATTTTGCCCGTTTTCGGGAGATTGCCGATAGTGTGAATGCCATTTTATTGGCCGATATATCCCACCCGGCTGGCTTGATTGCCAAAGGAATTTTGAATGACCCTATCCCACATTGCCATATTGTGACGACTACCACGCACAAAACCCTTCGAGGGCCACGTGGTGGACTTATTCTAATGGGTGAGAATTTTGAAAACCCTTTCGGTATTCGATTGAAAAATGGAAACCTGAGAAAGATGTCCGGATTATTAGATTTGGCCGTATTCCCAGGAAATCAGGGCGGGCCACTGGAGCATATTATTGCCGCTAAGGCTATTGCCTTTGGTGAGGCGCTTTCGGATGACTTCCTCCATTATATGCTTCAAGTGAAAAAGAATGCTGAGGCGATGGCCAAGGCCTTTATGTCCAAAGATTACAAAGTAATTTCTGGTGGAACGGATAACCATATGATGCTTATCGACCTTAGAAATAAAGGTATTACTGGTAAGGATGCAGAAAAAGCGTTGGAAAAAGCAGCTATCACGGCCAACAAAAATATGGTGCCTTTTGATGACCAATCTCCCTTCATTACTTCGGGAATACGTTTTGGGACACCAGCCATTACCACTAGGGGATTGGTGGAATCCGATATGGAAACCATTGTGGAGTTGATAGACGAAGTATTGATGAAGCCTGAAGATGAGGCAAGTATTTCAAGAATAAAAGAAAAGGTCCATGCCTTAATGACGCACAGACCTCTTTTCAATACATAATCTGAAGGGTGTTCCTAGGTTAAGCCTAAGGAATTTATATGGTTATCAATCCAAAAGGAAAAAGTCTTCCTTTTTAAGTGTTTTGGATTTTAGGTCATAGATCAGCACATCGTGGTTGATTTCGTCGTTAAAGTAAAGCCCCCAAAAATCATAGTACTGTCCTCTTTGTCCCTCGGCTTCCAGGGCATGCTGGTCAATATCTTCGAAGACAGGCACAAAAATCTCATAGGGCATTTCCGTAAGTCCTTTGGTAAAATACACGAAGTGTTCACTCAACGTATAAATAATGCTCCCAAGTTCCTCGGGAATGCTATAATCCTGTATTCTACTAACTACAACGGAGGTGTCTTTAAAATGTAAGGACAGTTCGGCGATGTCTATGGCGTGGTTGTTGTCCTTGAATAGCTTCTGAAAAGCCTCGTCAAAACGTGATGGGCAATGGGAATCTTTGTTGATTGACATTCCACCCCAACTACCGTTATTAAAATGATGTAGACTTTCGGTCAACCCAAAGTTACAGTAGATGTCAAGAATCAAATCTGTTCTTTCCTTATTGACATCATAGCGGCATTCGGCATAAATCTCTGCAAAAAATTCTCTTTCCAAAACATTTAAAAATGCCTCAATGCCCTCACAGGTCACAAAGGTTTTTATGCCACTAATTGGAAAATGGGAACCTCGTTTTTTATTTGGTTGCATACATGACTTTTTAAAATCGGTCAGGTATATCAAAGTTATAACGAATGTTTTTCTTAGGATTGCACGAAATCCTTAAAAATTCTACGGGTTTTATAGTGTTCGCCTCTATTTTAACGTGCCTTTGTATCAAGGGGTTAACATAATTGTAGGGAAAACCTTTATAAAATTCTTTAGATAAATCCTCGGTTTTTGGCGGCCAAAATTAGTGCAAGATCATTCTCGTTTTCGGTGCCGAATAAAGATTTCAAATGCCTCTTTCTATTTTCGATGGAAGAGGGGGAAAGTCGTATAAATTTCTCCAAATCCTTGTTTTTGGTGCCGATGGATAGATGATAGAGAATCTTTTTGTCCTTTTCATCCAAGCTAATATCATTGGTCATCTTCTTTCGGATGGCACCCAAGGCTTTGGATGAATAGTAAGGCGGATTAAGCGTTACCGTTTTTACGGCATCCTCCAAGGTTTTGGGGTCAATATCGGTTTTGACCAAATAACCATCCGGGTCAACCGATTTAAGAATGCTGTTGATTCTATAATTGTCACTAAAGGAGGACATGAAAACAATTTTGGATTCAGGCACCAGCTTGCGCGCCAAAATACCCAAATCTTCTCCGGTTTGGGGTTGATGTTCGTTGGGTGGGTACATCTGTACATCCAGAAAGAGGATGTCATATTTAAAGGAAGTAACGGATTCCTCAATCATCCGTTTTCCCATTTCAAAGGTGTTGGCGGTATCCACAATAATGGAGTGTCCCTCAAAAACAATGCGTTCCAAGATAAACTTGTAGCCCAACATGGTCATTTCGTGATCATCAATGGCTAAAATTCTAAGTGTTTTCATGTTGTCGTCAATTATTTAGTTTGGGGGTTATGCCTTTATCGATTGTTTCAATTCCAAGTCCTCAAGAATATCACTTTTTTGGGCATAATTCAAAGGAATGTTCACTTTTATGGTCGTTCCCTTTCCTTTTTTACTGTCAATATCAAAGGTTCCGTTCACCTTTTTTACCCTAGAAATAATATTCCTAAGCCCTATACCTCTTTTCCCTTTATTCATGTCAAAGCCCACGCCATCATCCTGTACACTTAGTTTAAGGGTGTTGCCCTCACATTCAAAGTTGACCGAGGCGTTTTCGCATTGGGCATGCTTGACACAGTTCTGCAGAGACTCTTGTACAATTCGGTAGGCGTTGATTTTAATATCTCCTTCCAAGCTGTCCCATTCCAAAAGGGGGTCGTAGGTAAAAGAACATATTATCCCCGAAGAGGCTCCAATGGAGTTAATCATATCCTCGAGGGATACAATAAAGTTATGAATTTTTTGATAAGAAGCATTATTCAATTCGTGCGAAATGGTACGAATTTCCTCCTCGGTATCGCGCAATTTTTCAATCAGCTCTGCGCGTTGTTCCACAGATTTTTCATCCACCATTTCATTAAGTCCGGTGAGCACCAGCCGAATACCCAGCATTTGACCCAAGATACCATCATGCAATTCTTCCGAAATGCGTTTTTGTTCTAACTTTTTGCCCTCTTCAAATTTTCCCTGCTGGGCTAGCATCAAATTGTAGATTTCTTGATTGCTTTCCTGTTGCTTTTGCTGGAATTTTAAACGGTTGTTGCTGATGCGTTGGGAGATAATGGTCATCAACGCAATCCCCAGAAGGATTAAGCCCAAAGTGACACCAATCCAAATCTGCTTTTGTCGAGAAAGCACTTCATTTTCCTCAATAACTTGGTCCGTTTCCAAACGAACGCGGGCAAATTTATCCCGTGTGGTGCGCTCCTCCTCTTTAAGTTGCTCAGAGAGATTATAGTACGCGGTGGAGTAGGCCACTGCATTTTCAGTGTCTATTTCAGTCAGGAACTTAAGTACCTCCAGACGTCTGTCATTATTTTGGGTTTCCTCGGCAAATAGATTTACTTCCTTAGCCAACTCAATTGCTTCATTCCGTTTGCCCTGAACCAGCAAAAGTTCAGCCAAGTATTGTTTAGCCCACCCTAAATCTTTTGTTTTGTCAATGTCCACGAAGGTATTGATGGCTTGTAAATACCTTTGATTAAGTTCTTCGTGAGTTTCCCCTAATTTAAAACGCGCATAGGTATGGCTTACTAAAGCTTTTGAATACAACTCTGGGTCTTGTTCCTTGAAATCATTATCCTGAAGTAATGGTTCATAGGCTTGAATGGCACTTTCATAATCCCCTTTGCGCAGATATCTTAGGGCAATATTATTCTTGTTCTGTCTTACCAAGTTTTCATTATCTACTTTTTCAAGATATTCCCCTGCTTTATGGAGATATTCTAAGGCTTTTTCCTCGTTTTTAAATCCACTTTGGATACTAGCCAATAAGTTATAGCTTCCATAAAGCATAAGATTGTTCTCTTGTTCTGCAAAAGTCTTTATAGCTCTAGTGGTATTACTTTCCGCTCCCAAATAGTCCTTTAATTTATCTTGGGCTAAAGCCATTGAGTATAGCATTCTTGCTTTTAAGTAGTCTTTGGATGGACTTGCAGATAATTTGTCAAAACTTTGATAGGCCAACTGATGGTAGTAATATGCGCTATCAATTACTTGATAACTTTTTAAAAAAGAAGCCATATCCCAATTAGCTTCTCCTAAGATCATGTAATCGTTACTTTCCAATGCACGGCTGGATAGTTCTTTGTAAATATCTCGATAAAACAGAGAATCCTTCAGTTTGTAACCGGCAATTGAAACTTGGGAAAGGTTTTTAAGATAGGTTGAATCATTAGCGTGTTCCTGTAAAAGTTGATAACCTTGTTGTAAATACTCTTTTCTGACTTCAAGAGGTAATTCGGCACTGTCTTTAGCAATACGCACGTTTTCCATAGCTTGTATTACGGAAGAATTCTCAACTTGCGTATCGTTGGTTACATCATTGCAAGCGAAAAGAACTGATAATAAGACAACTAATGATAACTTTTTCAATACTGCTTTGTTGAAAAATAGGGCAAAAGCCTAGTTCTTTTACTACAAGGTACTAAAAAACCCCAAATCTGAAGGGATTTGGGGTTCTCGATATGTTTGAAGACTTATTTTAGCCTCTTTCAGGGTCGTAATTACCATTTCCATCGACGGAATTCCCATCCGCTTCCAAGGTTTCAAATAGGGCTTCTGTATCCTCTACATTGGTTTCGGCTTCACAAGAGAATAAACCTACTGAAAATAAGGCCACAGCTACAATACCAAATACTTTTTTCATAATAATCCCGTTTAATAGTTTGTATGTTAGTTTTCTAGTGGCTAATATATTTTTGACCCCTTGGGCGACCGCTCAAAATGTTAAAATCTTAGTATTTGGTGGGAAAATGGTGGTATTTGGACCTATTCTGTTAGAATTGGTTTAATTGGAGGCGCCTACAGCCTTTTTGGACAGTTTTTCCTTAAGTTGATCTATACGCTGCTTGTACTTTTTGGAAAATGGGATTTCCTGCTCTTTGGGATTGCGCAGGGTACACAGACTTTTGCCATAGTTGATACGGGAGACGTATCTGCTGTTCAAAATATAGCTCTGGTGAATGCGGATAAAGTTTTCGGGCAGTTGCTCCTCAAAGGATTTAAGGGTTTTAAATGCACTTACCACATTGCCATTGGCCAAAAAGAAATCGGTAGAGTTGTTGTCCGATTTTAAATAGAGAATCTCCTTGGTGTCCAGATAACGGTAGTCGTTATAGGATTTAAGACAGATAGTAGAAGGGAAGTTCTCTTTGGGATGCTGCTTTCTTAACTTGAAAATCGTCTTACGAATATCGAACTCGTTGTGGGGCAGTATCCAATAATCAAAGAACCCACTTTTAATAGCATTGTACGCATATTTTGTGGAGGTGGAGTAGCCAATAATCAGCGGAAGGGAGTTCATGTACTGGCTCAGTTCCGTAACCATCTGAAAATAGGACATGCTATCCGTGTTCAGATTTACCAAAACCACATCTGGAGAAAACTTCAAAATGGTATTGAGGCCTTCCACGGAGTTCTGGGCAAACCCGGCACAGACAAAATCGTCAAACTCCTCCAAATATACTTGTAGCTGGAGTTTGGAACTGGCGTCCGAATCTATTATGGCGTAGGTATAATCCATGCGTAAAACACTGGGTGCAAGTTACTAAGGCCTAAAACAAACCCATTGCAGTTTTACCTTAAAAAAATTGTAGGTTTCCCCCAAAAACCATGATTTTTCTGTAAAATTTCGGAGATTTCCTTCAATAAATCAATTCTCGGGCGCGAATTCGTATGCTCCGAGGTCGGGATTTGCATCCCTTGGATTGCCCAAAATATCGTTGGCGAATAAAGGAAGTGTGCTAGGGTCACCCGCATCAATGGCATCGGATTGAACCCCAAGTAAAAATGAATCTTGAAATGGAGATTGGAAATCCATATCTCCATTGATGATGGTATTCAGATAGAAGGTTTCGTTATCAAAATCATATAAAGGGTTGCCTGAAAAATTCCCACCAGTATCATTAAATTGAATGGCGGTATGTACAAACCTGAAATTGAAGGCAAAATTGTTGTTCTGAATCAAGGAAAGCTCTAAACGGGATGAACCGTCTACTATGGAGTTTGTAAACTCCGCTCGTTGTAGGTCGGCATCTTCATTGTCGAGTGCTAAAGCTACCCCACCTCTTGGCCCATTGCCCCAGTAATTGGCAATTGTGGAGTGCACAAATTGGTAGTCACCTCCATTTCCTAATCGTACCGACGTAGCACCTGCTCCGCCAAATACCGAGTTGGAGGCAGAAATTCTTGCGCCGGCACTCCATAAATTAAAATCCAAACTATTGGTGATTTGGGTATTGATGAGTGTAACGGTAGCCGCAGGGTTATTAATATCCCCTTCAACAATAAGTCCAGCCGTAGCATTTTTTACGGTCAGATTTTGCAGGTTATTGTTCACGCTACCAGAGCGAATCCAAAGAGCGCCCCATTGCCCCGGTACATCGGCAAATGTGGGTTCCAATCGGTCTCCTTCAAAAATCACTTGGTTCTCCAAAAGTTCTGGGTCCATGCTCAACCCTCCTGTGATTTGCAAGGAGCTACCGGAATTGATGACCATTCCGGAATTACGATGAAAATGTACCCTTGCACCGGCGGCAACGTTCAACACCTCACCATTGTCCACAGCTGCATAGCCGTAGATAACATAGGGCTTTTCATTGGTAAAGTTGAGTTCAGCGGGTTCTAGAACAAATCCTTCTACGACAATTTCATTTCCATTTTCATCCAGTCCTATTGGGATGGTTTCACGAGTGCCATCAGCATTGGTTGCTGGGTATAGAAACACGGCATCCTTTACTAAAGTAACCAAGTCCACATGCTGTTGAGCACTTCCTTCGCCGAAAAGAATGCGGTCTGTGTTCAAGAATTCAGTTTCCCCGGTGGGTGTGACATCAAAAGTAGTTTCCACGAAGATGAAAAGGCTATCCCTCGCCAATAAAGGAACATTTTGGAATTCCTTGCCAGCAACACCATCCACGTTCAAACGATAACTACTGCTGGGGCCATTCTCCAAACCTACAAATGGGATAGAGATATCCTGGTTTAGTCTATTGTATACTTTTAAGGTATAGGTGGCGCTCCCAATGTTGGTAAAAACGGTATCCAGAAAAACCGTGTCTTTGGAAAAGGTAAGATTGCCCGAGTTGGTCTCAAACTCAAAATCCTCTCGACAAGAACTCCAGAAGACCGTTGCAGATAGCAAGAGAATACAAAGTATATATGTTAGGAACTTTTGGGCCACATTATTGGAATAGGGTCGCAATATGCTCAGGTACTCGTTTTGGACGGAAGGTGGATGCATCCAACAGACACCAATCCGTACTAGCTTTAACTAAAAGGGTGTTGGCTTTATTGTCCCAAACCTCCACAATCCGAGTGGAAATCGGGCCCTTGTTTTGAGCAATATGGGTTCGTAGGACAATTTCATCATGCAAAACAGCCGATTTGAAATAGTTGACCTCATGCTTGCGTACCACCCAAATGAGTTCATTTCGAATTTCTGGTGTGGTCACTTTCTCCCAATGTTCTTTGGAGATTTGTTGGACCCAATCAATGTACCGAATGTTGTTGACGTGATTTAGCTCATCCAAATCATCAGACTGCACAATAAGGGTTTTTTCATAGACCTGCATCTATTGCTTTTTCCTGATGGAAACTTCGAAAAGTTTATCCCAATTTTTTCCTGTAACAAAAAAAGTGCCCCGCTCTTTGTGATAGGCTACACCATTGAGCACGGAGTTTACATCGTCCCATTCTGGCCCCCGCACTATTTGGGATTTAAGTCCACCAAAATTGACAACCCCTTCAATGGCTCCAGAGGTGGCATCAATAATCATCATACTTTCCTTTTGATACACGTTGGCATAGATTTTCCCATCCACATATTCCAATTCGTTGGCCTTATTAAAAATGGATTTGTTGGTCACCGTTTCTATGTACCCCAGTTCCTGAAGGCTGGAGGGGTCTAAATGCCAAATACGTTCCGTACCATCACTTTTATAGATTTGTTGCCCATCGTTACACAGGCCCCAACCTTCACGGCTTTCCCCATAGCTGAAGTTTTTTATTTTCTCCAAGGTGTTGGGGTTGTACACATACCCTAGACCACTTTGCCAAGTTAGTTGATACAATTGATTGTTTAGCAGGGTAATACCTTCTCCAAAAACGGATTTGTCCAAATCGATTTTCTGTAAAACTTTACCCGTCTTATAATCCACTTTTCTTACTGTTGAAGAACCTTTCTGTCCCGTACTTTCATACAAGGTATCTTGGCTAAATTCAAGTCCCTGGGTGTAGGCTGAAGGGTCATGCGGATAGGTGTTCAGAATTTCATAGGTGTAAATATCCGGAGCAGTAGCGGAAAGGAGTTGTATTTTCTTCGATACCTCAATGGTTTCACCATCCTCATAGTTGATATTGGCTTTTAGCAGTTTATTGCCCAATTTTTCAGAACTCAAGGTGATTTTTCCATTGGCAAGGCTTAGTTCCTTATTGTCCAGCAAATAGGTGATGTTATTGATTTCCTTCTTTTTCTTATTGCTGATGGCAACCCCGATTAGCCCTCCATTCTGTACTTTTTTTTGATTTCCCTCCAATTGAATTTCGAAAAAAGTGGTCGGGTCACCTTTTCCACCGCAGGCCATAAAAAAAAGAACAAATGCAGCGCTTAGTAGTTTCGTCATGGTTTTCAATACTTCTTGCATTATATGTGATTCTCCATCGAAATTAAGGAGGAAAACGGATTGCGACAAATTTAAAAGGTCGTATATTTGCATTTGGCAAGTCCTACACGACCAGCTCCTGCAAAATCCCCCAGGGTGGGAACGCAGCAAGGGTATGCGGTCGTAGCGGTGCGATGTAGGTAGCTTGCCTTTTTTTGTTCCCTAAATTTACCTAACTATGCACTGTTCCCCTTCAAAATTCGTGTTTCATGGATAGCAAAGTTGTGTTGATCACTGGAGGTTCTTCGGGTATTGGAAAGGCCATAGGTACTTTTTTGGCCGAAAAGGGATATCAAGTTTACGGTACTGCCCGTTCTGTGCAACAATATCCTGAATTCAAAGCTTTTAAATTGATTGACTTGGATGTGCGCGAGGATGCTAGTGCCCAACGCGCTGTGGAGGTGGTGTTGGAAAAGGAGGGAAGACTGGACATTCTTATCAATAATGCTGGTGTGGGCATTACAGGCCCTGCTGAAGAAACCCCACAGGATGCCATTAATAATGTATTTAATATCAACTTTTACGGACCAGTGCGGATGATGAAGGCCGTGCTTCCGCAGATGCGAAAGCAGAATTCAGGGCTTATCATCAATATTACTTCAATAGCTGGTTTTATGGGATTGCCCTACCGCGGATTCTACTCCGCCTCAAAAGGGGCATTAGGCATACTTACGGAAAGCATCCGTATGGAAACCAAAGGTTTTGGTATAAAGATTACCAACGTAGCTCCTGGTGATTTTGCAACGAACATTGCCGCAGGCAGATACCATGCTCCATTGTTGGAAGATTCTCCTTATAAAGAAGCCTACTCCAGTGCGTTAAGTTCCATGGATGAGCATGTGGATTCCGGGGGAGACCCTATGGATGTGGCTCGAAAAATATTCCGCATCATTCAGCAAAACCAACCGAAGGTACATAACCCGGTAGGTGCTTTTTTGCAAAAGTTTTCCCTAAGCTTAAAAAGAATATTACCCGATAAACTTTACGAAAGACTGTTGCTCAACCATTACAAGCTGTAAGTGATGGCATGTTTTTTGATACTTGAAAAACATGGTAAAAAGTATACGATTATTCAGGATTGGCATTGCGGTTTCGTTTGCGTTTCTTTTCTACGGTTGCGACGAGATTTTGGAATGTGTTTTTAACATCGAACCACAAATCAATGAAAGAAGATTGCTTGTTGGTGTTGTTGGAGAGCGCTATCAGGATAGAATTACTGCTCAGATAAACAATGAGGTCAATGATAATGACTACGACTATTTCTTCGATGTTTTTGGTGACCTCCCTCCGGGAATTTTTGTTGATTTCAATAGGAGGTCCGTAGAGATTTTCGGAATCCCGGAAGAAGCGGGGAACTATCGATTTCAGATTGAACTCTTTGTAGAGCGTTTCGATATCAATGGCTTTGATGGTAGTCCTACTTGTTCAGAATCCACAACTCGAGAATTTACGCTTCAGGTTTTAGAATAAGGATACGTTTATTTTACATCAATTTAGATGCTTACCCCTCTTATTGTTGTACATTAGCAATGAATTGGATTAGAATTTAAATAGAAAAAACGTATGAAATTTTTTATTGATACGGCCAACCTGGACCAAATTAGAGAAGCACAACAACTCGGAGTTTTGGACGGGGTAACCACCAACCCTTCGCTTATGGCCAAGGAAGGGATTACGGGAAAAGAAAATATACTGAAACATTACGTAGACATCTGTTCCATTGTGGATGGGGATGTTTCTGCGGAAGTGGTCTCTACAGATTTTGATGGAATGGTGAAGGAAGGGGAGGAGCTTGCCGCACTACATGAGCAGATTGTAGTTAAGGTACCCATGATTAAGGACGGGGTAAAGGCTTTGAAATACTTTTCGGATAAGGGAATTAAAACCAATTGTACGTTGGTGTTTTCTCCTGGACAAGCCTTGTTGGCTGCAAAAGCAGGAGCTACGTATGTTTCTCCATTTATTGGAAGATTGGATGATATTTCCACAGATGGATTGAACCTAATCGGGGAGATTCGTATGATATATGACAACTACGGTTTTGAAACCCAAATTTTGGCTGCCTCCGTTCGTCATACTATGCATGTCATAGATTGCGCCAAATTAGGTTCGGATGTAATGACTGGACCCTTATCGGCTATAGAAGGCTTATTGAAACATCCTTTAACTGATATTGGCCTTGAAAAATTCTTGGCAGATTATAAGAAAGGAAATTCCTAGATAAACAAACTATTTTTTGAGTAATTGACCCTGAATTTTATTCAGGGTTTTTTATTTAAAAGGAGTAGTAAAGATTGGCAAAGGCATCGACAATAAGTGTGTCTTTTGCTATGACACATTTATTGAGTCCGTCCACGATCATTGCGGTTTGTACCTGTTCAAAATCGTCCCCTCGGAATTGCTTGCTTTTGTCCAAGCTGAATTCCTCAAGTGTCTGTTGCCATTGTTGCGGGGAGGTTCTCAGGCTTATGCCTACAAAATTATGGTCTGGATGTTTTTCCTCTAATTTGGCCACACGTTTCATTACCTGTTTAAAGTGCCTCTTTTGTGTGGTGGTCCAAAAATAAAAGACCGTTTTTTTGTTTTTACTGATTTCCTTTAAATGCACTTTTTCGTTATTCGCATTCCAGACCTCCAAATTTGGAAGACTCTCATTAGGTTGTAGACTTTGAATGCCCTGATACAAATATGCAATTTCTTCCTTATGCTCTTCGTTGGTGGAGAGCTTCTTGAACTTTTCTATGAAAATTTTGCATTCATCATTGGTATTGTGCTCCTTTAACAAATAGTCCATAGCTACATTACGGAAAAGATTATTTCGTATTTGTGGCTCTTGAACCAAGCTATCCACCAAGTAAAGGATATGCTTATTAAAATGAAGATGGCTTTCTACAAAATCCCCATCCGTTATGCAATCTTTCATGCAAGACACATAAGCAAGATTTCCGAAGTGGTGCTTCATAAAATCAAAATAGGGTCTAAAGTAGGTAAGGGTATGGTCATTCAGATTTAGACTTTTTCGATAACCATAAAAAGAATCATTTAGGGTAAGTATAAGCTCTTCCCCTGTTTTTTTCTTGTGATAGAAAGGATATTTTTCTTTGTAGAGATAGCTACTGTAGTCGATGGACGCCTTCGCCATAGAATACACTTGTTCTGATAAATCATTTTCTTTTATCAGGTCTTCTAAGTGTAGGATTTTTTGAGCTCTTAACGAATCAATTTTATGACTAAATTCTTCAGGGGGTAATTTGTAGAAACTGTATACCATCATTTCCTCATCTTCATGGGCCAAGAACATTTCTACAAGAAAGTTGTTGATTTCAGAACCTTGACCAGAAAAAACCAAGGACTCATCAAATTCGATGGTATTCAATCGAATGAGCATGCTATCCCCTTCCTGCAGGTACACATACTGTAATTCTGGACTGTGGTCAAAGTGGTAGAGTCCTTCTTCTATTCCCTGAAGATTAAAGGAAAATTGGTCTTCGTCATTGAGCTTTGCAGAATCAATAACTATATCATCCTTGTACAGGACAACAAATTCACTGGTGGGATTGACAATCTCTCCGCTAAGAATTACGGAAGGACACTCTTTAGCTCCATCGGAGCAGGCTATTACCGATAATATAGTGAGGCCGAGTAAAAGTCTAGTCATACAAAAATCTCCATCATTTTCGACCTACAAATTTAAACATACCTGACGACCGCCTTGTTAATGGCTAGTTAAATGTTGTAAAACCCTGCTTTTGTGATTTTTAAATATCACATTTTCTATTGCAAATACGTATTGCTTTTATCTATTTTTGCCAAAAATTTTAAGCGATGTTATCAGTATCCAATTTATCGGTCCAATTTGGAAAGCGCGTATTGTTTGATGAGGTAAATGTGGCCTTTACGGAAGGCAATTGTTATGGGATTATTGGAGCCAATGGCGCGGGTAAGTCGACCTTTCTTAAAGTACTATCAGGAAAGATAGACCCAACCTCAGGTCATGTTCATTTGGAGCCTGGTAAAAGGATGTCCATTTTGGAACAGAACCACAATGCCCATGACGGGCATCAAGTTTTGGAAACGGTAGTCATGGGGAATAAACCCCTGTTCGATATCAAAACCCAAATAGATGCCTTGTACGCTGACTATACCGATGAAAATGCAGAAAAGATAGGGGAACTGCAAGTACAGTTCGAAGAGATGAATGGGTGGAATGCGGATAGCGATGCAGCGGCGCTTTTGTCCAATTTGGGAATTCCAGAGGAATTGCACTATACCCAGATGGGAGATATGGATTCCAAAATGAAGGTTCGTGTGCTATTGGCCCAAGCTTTATTTGGAAACCCAGATGTATTGATTATGGATGAGCCTACCAACGATTTGGATTATGAGACCATTCAATGGTTGGAGAATTTTTTGGCCAACTACGATAATACAGTAATTGTGGTATCTCACGATAGGCACTTTTTGGATGCAGTATGCACTAGCATTGCGGATATAGACTTTGGAAAGATTAATGTGTATTCTGGAAACTACACCTTTTGGTATCAAAGTAGTCAGCTAGCGGCCAGACAAAGGGCCCAACAAAATAAAAAGGCGGAAGAGAAAGCCAAAGAGCTTCAAGAATTCATTCAACGATTTAGTGCGAACGTGGCCAAGAGTAAGCAGGCCACTTCCAGAAAGAAGATGTTGGATAAGCTTAAGATTGACGAAATTAAGCCATCCAGCAGAAGATATCCAGCAATCATTTTTGAACGTGAGCGAGAGGCTGGTGACCAAATCTTGAATGTAGAGAAATTATCCGCTACTTCGGATGATGGCGACATTTTGTTCCAGGGTGTCAATATCAACTTGGCTAAGGGTGATAAAGTAGCTATCATTTCCAAAGACTCTAGGGCTACCTCTGCGTTTTACAATATTGTTTCGGGGAAAACCAAAGCAGATAGTGGAACGTATCAGTGGGGAGTAACCACCACTCAATCCTATTTGCCGGCGGATAATTCTGAATATTTTGAAGAAGACATCAATTTGGTGGATTGGTTGAGACAATGGACCAAGACAGAAGAAGAAAGGGAAGAGGTCTACGTCCGAGGCTTTTTGGGTAAGATGCTTTTTAGTGGTGAGGAAGCGTTGAAGAAAAGTACCGTTTTATCTGGAGGGGAGAAAGTAAGATGTATGCTAAGCCGCATGATGCTTTTGCGTGCCAATGTTCTGATGCTGGATGAGCCTACCAATCACTTGGATTTGGAAAGTATTACAGCATTCAATAACTCCCTTAAAAATTTCAAAGGAACAGTGCTCTTAACAACCCATGACCACGAATTCGTGCAAACGGTTGCCAATAGAATCATTGAGATTACCCCCAAAGGTGCTATTGACCGTTACCTAAGCTTTGATGAGTATATGTCCGACAAAAACATCAAAGCCCAGCGTGAAAAAATGTATGAAATGGCGGCAGTCTAGAATTAGGCGTTAAAATACTTGCTGTTCCAAATAGCGGGATTAAAGTTTTTGCCCATTGCAAATCCGTAAAAGATTACTACAGAGGCAATACACTTGAACATAAAAAAGTAAATAATCCAAAATTCAGTAACGGAATCATTCTTGGAAAAAAGTCCATTGGGAACCAAAAGGGTCGCAAAGTAACTTATCACCAAGGTAAAAAGAGTCAAATTCACAATACTTTTAAAAGGCCATACTAGCGCTTTTCTGAATGGGTTTAGGTCGTTGCCCCATTTGTGGATTAAATAGAAATATCCATTGCCGATAGGGGCAAACAAAAGCGGGTCATCCTTATCTTCCAATTTGAAAAGCTTAGAGGGAGCCATGATTTTAAAACCTCTGATATCAATACCATGTTCGGCTTCCAATGTCTTTATTTTGTCAAAAGCTGTTTGGGGTATTTGACCCTTGAAATATTTGGAATCCAAGAACCTTAATCGATAGTCGATACAAATCTCCTTGATTTGTTCAATGTGATAGATGCGACCGGTTTCCAATAAGTCAAAAACAAATTCATTGCTTTCGGCTCCTTTACGACTGTTAAGCTCTTTACTTATTTTTTCTTCTGGAAGTACTGTGGAATCCAAAATGTGGCGTACTTCTTCCAAAATACGCTGTTCCGATTGTTCCTTGTTCTTAAGCTGGGAAAGAACTCGCTCAATGTTGGTGTTCTGAAATATCATTTTATTCTTCTTAGCAATTACTCAAAGTTAACCATTGGGAGGTGTCAAGGTCAAGGGCGATTTCAAATTAAAATGTTAACATTTTGTTAAAATGATAGTAATGTTTGCAATTTCAAAGGTGTGTTGGAAAAAAAATGTATCTTACCGATGATTTATGCATTTAGTCGTATAATTCAAATAAATAGTTGTAACCCCAATCGCCCCAAAGCACACTTTTTAAATGAAAACCCCAAAGATTGCCTACTTGTTATTGCTTACGCTTTTTTCTTTTACTGCAGCTGCCCAAAAGTCTACGATAATTCATTCTTCTGAGAATCATACTATGTTGATGGCAGCAGTTAAAGCCACCAATATCGATGATATTCTAGAAAAATCCGGACCTTTTACCGTTTTTGCACCTTCCAATGCAGCTTTTCAGCGTTTTTCTTCGGATAAGTTGGAGGAACTTATGAATGATAGTGACAAGAGCAAATTAAAGTCTCTATTGGGCTATCATATTGTAGCGGGAAAATTAACTGCTTCCAGAATTTTGAAAGCTATGTGCCGCGGTAATGGAAAAGCCTCTTTCACCACAATACAAGGTAAAAAATTACAAGCTCATATGGATGGGTATGATATTGTACTCACCGACCCGCTT
This sequence comes from Flagellimonas sp., assembly GCF_965601775.1. GTDB lineage: Bacteria > Bacteroidota > Bacteroidia > Flavobacteriales > Flavobacteriaceae > Flagellimonas. The sequence goes on along the minus strand of NZ_OZ271837.1, from coordinate 2,143,459 downwards.
GGTAACACCGCCCGCATAGTTCAGGCTGATGTAAGTCAGCAAAATGGTGTTGTGCATGAAATTGATAGTGTGATTGCTCCAACCCAAATGTAGCTTAACGCAAAGCAGCCCCAAGTTTGGTCTCGTAGTTGGCCTGCAACTTCTTCATAATCTTATCTATCTGCTTATCTGTAAGGGTTTTGTTCGTGTCTTGCAATGTAAAGCTAACCGCATAGGACTTTTTTCCCTTTCCAAGACCTTTGCCCACGTATACATCGAATAGATTAACATCTTTAAGCAGTTTTTTCTCTGTTAGCCAAGCAATATCATACACTTGCTGGAAGCTAGTGCCTTCATCCAATAACAGGGCAAAATCCCGGGTAACTTCTGGAAACTTTGGGATATCTCGATAAGCTATTTCTTCTTCCTTCAAAAGCTCCAAAATAGTAGCCCAATTGAAATCAGCAAATAAAACATCTGATTTCACATCCATCCTCTTCGTCACCGTCTTATTCACAAGACCATAGCTACATAAGGACTTTCCATTGATGCTACAAGTAAGACCTTCAGAAAAAATCGTGTTTTCTTCCAAAGGTTTTACGTTAACTTCATCAAGACCCAATCTACTCAATATGGAATCGACCATACCTTTTAAAAAGAAGAAATCAGATGATTTGCTATCCACAGACCAATTTTCTTGGGAGCGATTACCTGTTAGGAACAAAGCCAAGTGCGGAATTTCTTGATAGGAATCACCAACCTTGTGATAAGTAGTTCCAAATTCAAAAAGTTTGAGACGATTTTGTTGTCGATTGAGATTATGGGCAATAGTCTCCAATCCCGAAGGGAGCATGGATGTTCTCATTACGGAAAGATCCATACTCAACGGATTTACCATATCAACAGGTTTGCCGATAGCGGACAAATGCTCCAAACTTTCCTTGGAAACCAGACTGTTGGTCATTATTTCATAGAACCCTTGGGAAGCCAACATATTTCCAATAACATCTTGAATGGTATGACTTTCCAATTTGGAAGTAACCGCAATCGAAGCGTTCAGCTTTTGTTTAAAGTCAATGTTATTATAGCCATAGACCCTTAAGATTTCCTCAATAACATCCACTTCCCGCTCCACATCCACACGATAAAAAGGAATGGTAAGGCCCAATCCGGATTCCGTTACATTATTCACCTTGATTTCCAGGGAGGATAAAATGGATTTAATGGTATCCCTCGGGATTTCCTGCCCAATAAGCGAATTGATTTTGTCAAAGGTCAAAAATACTTGTCTTTCTTTGGGTTTTTTGGGATAAAGGTCGACCACATCGGAGCTAATCTCTCCTCCGGCGATTTCCCTTATCAATATAGCAGCTCTTTTTAAAGCGTATTCGGTCAACTCAATATCAATTCCTCGTTCAAAGCGGAAACTGGCGTCCGTATTTAGTCCGTGACGTTTAGCTGTTTTTCGAATGGATATGGGGTCAAAATAGGCGCTTTCCAGGAAAATGGAGGTGGTATCTTCAGTAACTCCGGAGTGGATACCGCCAAAAACACCTGCGATACACATGGGCTTTTCGTTGTCGCAAATCATTAAATCTTCCTCATGCAGCTCGCGCTCTACGCCATCAAGGGTCACAAATTTAGTGCCCATTGGCAGACGTTTAACCTTAATTTTTCCGCCTTTGACTTTTATAGCATCAAAAGCATGAAGCGGTTGACCCAATTCATGCAACACATAGTTCGTGGCATCTACCACATTGTTTATTGGAGAAAGCCCTATGGCATTCAATCGGTTTTTCAACCAATCCGGAGATTCCTGAACAATGAGATTATTGATAGTTACCCCGCAATATCTTGGTGCTAAATCATTGTCCTCAACCTCTACGTCTATCCTTAAAGAACGATTATCGATGGAAAAATTACTGGTGGAAGGAGTGAGGAGTCCTTTGCTAATTTCTTTTTGCTCAAGTCCTGCTTTTAGGTCACGAGCCACCCCGAAATGACTCATGGCATCTGCACGGTTTGGGGTAAGTCCGATTTCAAAGACCTGGTCATGTTCTACCTCAAAAACCTCACTACAAGGGGTTCCTGGCGTAAGCGAATCACTAAGAACCATAATTCCGTCGTGACTGCTTCCTAAGCCTAATTCATCCTCGGCACAAATCATACCGTGGCTTTCTTCACCACGAATCTTCCCTTTTTTAATTTGCCATGCTTCACCCTCTGGGGTATACAGGGTGGTTCCAATAGTGGCTACTGGGACTTTCTGACCTGCGTCTACATTTGGGGCACCACATACAATCTGAACAGGGTCATCTAAACCAATATCCACTGAAGTAACTTTCAAACGGTCAGCATTTGGATGTTGAATACAACTGAGTACTTCTCCTACAACCACACCATTTAGCCCTCCCTTTATGGACTCAAAATCTGAAATGCCCTCAACTTCCAGACCTAGGTCTGTTAAAAGCTCTCCGGTTTTTTCTGCAGTCCAATCAATGCTCAAAAATTGCTTTAACCAGTTGTAAGAAATCTTCATACCCCAAATTTAAAGTGGACAAAGATAAAACAATAGGTAAAGACATTCAATGTAAATAATTATGCCGCAGGCACCTGTAATGTAAGTTTTCTGAAGTATTTTCGATACTTAAGGAAATTCCAGTTATTATGAAGAGAGTTGTTCTTACTTTATGGGTCATAATGTTTCTAGTTTTCTCCTGTAAAAAAGAGGAAAAAAGGGTGACATTGACCGAAGGCGATTGGTGGGCCATGATGGAGGTGGACGAAAATGTAGAACTGCCCTTCAACTTTACGTTATTCAAGCAAGATGAAGACCAATATAAGTTGGAGATGTACAATGCAGACGAGGTGGTTGTTGTGGACGAAATTTCCCTTTCCCAGGATAGTATTTATATTCAAATGCCTGTTTTTGAGGGATACATTGCCGGTGTTTTTACCGAAAATGAGATAACAGGCAGTTTTATAAAGGAAAGCTTGGAAAGGGTAGTGCCATTTGAGGCATTTTACGGAAAAAGGGAAAGGTTTTCCATTGAAGAGGAACCTGTTGAAAACATTTCGGGGGTTTGGGAAACCTATTTTGAACCAGAAACCCCAGATGAGTATGCCGCCAAAGGATTGTTTGTACAGCAGGGGAGTAAAATAGAAGGGACATTCAGAACCACTACTGGAGATTACAGGTATTTAGAGGGAGTGGTAGATGGGGATTCTCTAAAATTATCAACATTTGACGGGGCCCATGTATTTTTATTCACAGCTAAAATCGATAAGGATTCCTTGGAAGGTGTGTTCTATTCCGGTAATCACTCCAAGGAGAAATTTGTCGCCAAGCGAAATGAAGCTTTTGAGCTCCCTGATGCCAATAGTCTTACGTATTTAAAGGAAGGGTATGACACTTTTGATTTTTCTTTTCCCGATGGTCAAGGGTCGAAGGTAAGTTTGAAGGATGCCCATTTTGAAAACAAGCCTGTTGTGGTTCAAATTATGGGCTCATGGTGTCCCAATTGCTTGGATGAAACTAAATTCTATGTGAACTATTTAAACCAAAACCCTGATTTGGAAATTGAGTTTGTGGGATTGGCCTTTGAATATGCCAAGACTGAAGAAAGTGCTTGGAGAAGTATCAATCGACTAAAAGATAGAATAGGCATACCGTATCCCATTTTGTTGGCCCAATACGGTACTTCCAACAAACAATTGGCCAACGAAAAATTACCCATGCTGAATCATGTACTATCTTATCCCACAACGATTTTTATAGATAGGGAAGGGGAGGTTAAAAAAATTCATACTGGGTTTAATGGACCGGCTACGGGAACGAAGTACGAGGAGTATATTCAGGAGTTTGAGAAGACGATTAAGGAGTTAACCCAGGAGGTATCTGCTATATAATGGTAGATTTCCCCAAATCAATGTTTTCATCGTTCATAATAAAGGAATCATCACTGTCCACAATATTGTCTGCGATAAAATCGCCAACCTGATGGGTCCCATAGGGACTTTTTTCGTTCAAATCCTTGGTTACCACACCTTTTTTTAGTGCCTTATCCACAGCCTCTCTTACCGCCATGGCCTCTTCAAAAAGATTGTGATGTTCCAAAAGCATGGCTGCTGACAATATGGAAGCAATGGGATTGGCAATATCCATTCCCTTGGCTTGCGGAAATGACCCATGGATAGGCTCAAATAGCGCATTTTCCTCACCCACGGAAGCTGATGCTAAAAGACCAATAGAACCACCGATTACACTCGCTTCATCCGAAAGGATATCACCGAACATATTTTCAGTTAGAATAACATCAAATTGCTTAGGATTCAAAATCAATTGCATGGCCGCATTATCCACAAACAAAAAGTCCAGTTTTACTTCAGGGTAGCTTTCGCCTATTTTGGAGACTACTTTTCTCCAAAGTCTTGAAGATTCGAGTACGTTGGCTTTATCAACCAAAGTTAATTTGCCATCCCTATTTTTGGCAGCTTTAAAGGCTAGATGCGCAATTCTGCTTATTTCCTCTTCAGAGTATTCACAAAGGTCTGAGGAAACTGTTCCCTTTTCATTCGTTTTCTTCTCTCCAAAGTATATACCTCCGGTTAATTCCCTGTAAATGATGAAATCTGTGTTTTCAATTATTTCCTTCTTCAACGGAGATTTGTCCAACAAAGAAGAAAATGCCTTTACCGGTCTAATGTTGGCAAATAGTCCCAACGCCTTTCTAAGTTCCAAGAGACCTTGTTCCGGACGTATTTTGGCTTCGGGGTTATTATCATATTTTGGGTCACCAATAGCTCCGAATAAAATAGCATCGGATTTCTGACAAAGTGTTAGGGTCTGCTCTGGAAGGGGAGTTCCATGACGTTCTATAGCAAATGCACCTACAGCAGCTTCTCTATAAATAAATTGATGATTAAAAGTTTCTTCCACGGCTTGCAGACATTTAACTGCTTGGGACAAAACTTCAGGTCCGATTCCATCTCCCGGCAATAGGGCAATGTTTAACTTCATATTCGAGTACTATTTTCGGTTAAGTGGGTCGGTTAAATCTGGGAGAACAGGTTTATGCAATATCTGCGATACGAATATCGCTGGTTTCAATAATCTTATGTATGTCCTCATCAAAAATCTCTTTTTGTCTATCAGCGAACTTCAAAAAGTTATCGTACACCACATCCAACTGCAACTTGGTCAATTCGTACCCTACGTTTTTAGCTCTATAGGCCAATGCAGCCCTTCCGCTTCGAGCTGTCAAAACGATGGATGACTGACTAACCCCAACATCTTTAGGGTCGATGATTTCATAAGTTTCCCGTTGCTTGATAACCCCATCTTGGTGAATTCCTGAACTATGTGCAAAAGCATTGGAACCCACAATGGCCTTGTTCGGTTGAACGGGCATTCCCATTTTTTGGGAGACCATCTGACTCGTATCATATAACAGTTGACTGTTGATATCGGTATCCAAATCTAAATAAGGGTGTTGACGGAGAATCATGACCACTTCTTCCAAAGAAGTGTTTCCAGCTCTCTCACCAATACCATTTATGGTACACTCGATTTGTCTAGCTCCATTGATTACTCCCGAGATAGAATTGGCCGTTGCTAATCCCAAGTCGTTGTGACAATGACAAGAGAGGATGGCCTTATCAATTCCTTTTACATTTTCTTTGAGGTACTTCATTTTAGCACCATACTCCTCAGGAAGACAATAGCCCGTAGTATCCGGAATGTTTAGTACCGTAGCTCCGGCTTTGATAACCGCCTCACAAACTTGGGCTAAATAGTCATTATCTGTTCTACCGGCGTCTTCGGCATAAAATTCGACATCTTCAACAAAGGATTTGGCATAAGAAACCGCCTCAACAGCACGTTCGATTATTTTTTCCCTCGTTGAATTGAATTTGAATTTAATATGCGAATCCGAAGTTCCAATCCCTGTATGGATTCTAGGTCTTTTTGCAATTTTTATTGCATCAGCCGCTACTTCAATATCTTTCTTGACCGCCCTAGTAAGGCCACATACCGTGGCGTTCTTTACAAGCTTGGCAATCTCGTGCACGGACTGAAAGTCTCCAGGACTTGATATTGGAAAACCTGCTTCTATAATATCAACCCCTAGTTCGTCTAAGCGTTCGGCGATAACAAGCTTTTGTTTGGTGTCAAGTTTACAACCTGGGACTTGCTCACCATCCCGCAATGTCGTGTCAAAAATTTGTACCTTATCTTTAGCCATTCGTATAGTCGGTTTTTAACTCGTATTACGAAGATATAGTAGGAGTTTGCTGGTAAAGAAATGCATAGAATACCATTACAACGTTAAATTGCTTTTTAAATAAATTAAAGTTCTGATAATCAGAATATTAAATTCATCTTTTTACGATGACAAATGCCCATAGGGATACACTTTTCGTACTTATAAAGTCTTTGTCCAAATCGGAAAAAAGACAATTCAAGCTGTATGTGGGTAGATTGGGAGTGAATGCGGATGCTAAGTTTTTGGCACTTTTCAATCTATTGGATAGAATGCGCATGTACAACGAAAAACAGATTTTAGAGAGTGGAATCGTAAAAAAGGCCCAGCTTTCAAACTTAAAAGCACATCTATACAAACAGATTTTGGTTAGCCTACGTTTGAACCCTGTGAATCAGAATATACGGGTGCAGATTCGGGAACAACTGGATTTTGCAACCATTCTGTACCAAAAAGGGCTTTATAAGCAAAGTTTAAAGATTTTGGACAAGGCCAAAAACTTCGCTATCGAGAATGAAGAGAAGAATGTGGCCTATGAAATTGTAGAGCTTGAAAAAATCATCGAAACACAGTACATCACGAGAAGTATTCCGGATAGGGCAGATGAATTAGCGGTTCAGGCGAAAGAATTGTCAGAGCAGAATGTAATGACCAGCAAGTTGTCCAATCTGTCCCTACAACTATACGGAATGATGTTGAAAGTGGGCTACGTTCGAAATGACGAAGACCTAAGAAGTGTAAAGGACTATTTTGACTCGCATTTACCATCCTATCGACTCGAAGATTTGGGGTTTCGAGAGAAGCTATGGCTCTATAAGGCGTACCTTTGGTATAGCCTGTTGACCCAGGATTTCTTGTCTGCCTATCGATATGCCAGCAAATGGGTGGATTTGTTTTACGAAAATGAGGATATGATATCCTTAAATCCTGTTTTCTTTCTCAAAGGAAATCATTACCTGCTGGAAGCCTTGTTTTTTGTGAAGTATAGCACCCAATTTAAGGATACTTTAGAACGGCTGGAAGCACAGGTGAATCATCCCAAATTCCCTCAAAATGACAACATCGCCTCCCTTTCTTTTTTATATATCAACTCCAACAAATTGAATCTTCATTTTCTTGAGGGGACATTTAGTAGAGGGTTATACTTGGTGAATATTATCGAATACGGAATCAAAAAACATAGAGCCCGCATTGATGAACACCATGTCATGCTGTTGTACTACAAAATAGCCTGTTTGTATTTTGGAAATTCAGACCATAAGAACTGTATTCTCTACTTGAAGCGGATAATCTCGAACAAAAACCTAAAAATGCGGGAAGACCTTATGTGTTTTGCCCGTGTATTGAGTTTGGTTGCACATTATGAGGCAGGCATGGATTATCATTTGGAGGTACAATTAAAAAGTACGTACAAGTTTCTTTTGAAAATGAACGACTTGCAGGCCGTTCAACGGGAGATGATAAAATTTCTTCGAAATCTTGGTGATATTTACCCCAGCGAGTTACAGAATGAGTTTCAAAAGCTTTACAATGAGTTGAAGAAGTATGAAAATCATCCTTATGAAAAACGAGCTTTCTTGTATCTCGATATTTTATCATGGTTGGAAAGTCACTTGGAAAACCGGCCTGTAGGTGAAATCATTCGGGAGAAAGCTTTGGTAGCTTCACGCTAGGACACGAGTTTCCATAGAGAATCCTTAGGTGGTACCGCGATAAACTTGAGCGGTTCCTTTTTTACGGGATGTTCAAACTCCAAACTCCTGGCATGTAGGTGAATACTCCCGTTTGGGTTACTTCTTTCCGCACCGTATTTTAAATCCCCTTTGATATGGCAATCAATGGCTGCCAATTGAGCGCGTATCTGATGTTGTCTTCCCGTTTTTAAATCGATTTCCAAAAGAGAATAGTTATCCAACGTTTGCAATACGTTGTAGCCAAGAATGGCTTTTTTAGAATGGGCAACTTCCTTCGTATTGGCATAAGATTTATTCTGTTTTGGATTTCGAACAAGCCAATGGGTCAAGGTATCGGATGTTTTCTTTGGAACACCTTTTACCATGGCCCAATAGGTTTTTTTCGTTTTTCCTTGGGAAAATAAGGCATTCAATCTGGGAAGCGCTTTGGAAGTTTTAGCAAAAACCACAATACCGGATGTAGGCCTATCTAGGCGATGGACCACTCCCAAAAAAACATTTCCAGGCTTATCATATTTAATTTTAAGATATTCCTTGACCACTTCACTAAGTGGGACATCTCCAGTTTTATCACCTTGGACGATATCACCAGGTCTTTTGTTGACAACTATGAGATGATTGTCTTCAAAGAGCACTTGTAGGTTGGATGGGTTGGACCATTGGATTTTTGGTCTGTTAGATTTCTGGAAGCTTGAACCTGTCACTTCAATGTTGATTTGAGTTTTGATGTCATTTTGATAATGGCACTTAATTTTTCTTCCAATGGAATCAACTCTTCGTCATCCAAAAAACCTAGATCATTGGAAATTGTCAGCTGTGTTTCCAGTTCATACAGAGAACCAATAGCTATTTCCAGGAACCTAGAAAAATCCTTGTTGGATTTTCTCGAACACCCTTCCGCAATATTTGAAGGAACAGAGACCGAAGCTCTTCTCAATTGACTTGTTATCCCGAATTTTTCGGTTTCCGGGAAGGAAGAAGTAATCTTGTAAATGTCAGAACAAAAAATTCTACTCATTTTCCAGATTTCTAAATCTTTAAATCTATGCATATGGTTAAATTGATTGATTTGGGAAAACCAACGGTTTTATGGATACTTCAGTAAATATGAAAGTAATCCAAAAGCTAAGAATCCAAAAATCTAATATTGCTCATTTTCATTAGGGAAATCCTTACTTTTCACATCGGCGACATATTCCGATATTGCCGAGCTCATATCTTCATACAGGTTCATATATCTGCGTAAAAAACGTGGATTGAATTCATGGGTCATACCCAAAAGGTCATGAACAACAAGCACCTGTCCATCAACACCATTTCCTGCCCCAATTCCAATGATAGGAATCGATACGCTTTCCGCAACCTCTTTAGCCAAAGCTGCAGGAATCTTTTCCAGAACTATACCAAAACAGCCTAATTCCTCTAACATTTTAGCGTCTTCTTTCAGTTTTTCAGCTTCTCTTTCTTCTTTGGCACGAACAGTATAGGTGCCAAATTTGTAGATGGATTGCGGAGTAAGACCTAAATGTCCTATGACAGGAATTCCTGCTTCAAGAATGCGAGTAACGGATTGTTTAATTTCAGAGCCTCCTTCGACTTTTACGGCATGCGCACCACTTTCTTTCATGATACGAATTGCCGAACGCAAAGCCTCTTTGGAATCACTTTGATAGCTCCCGAAAGGAATGTCAACGATAACCAAAGCTCGTTTTGCGGCCCTAACCACCGAACTGGCATGATATATCATTTGGTCTAAGGTGATAGGAAGCGTAGTCTCATGTCCTGCAATGACATTACTGGCGGAGTCTCCAACCAAAATCACATCAACTTGGGCTGCATCCACAATTTTGGCCATGGAATAATCGTACGAAGTGAGCATGGATATCTTCTCTCCATTCTGCTTCATTTCCACCAAGGATTTTACCGTAACTCTCTTATATTCTTTTTTTGCGACAGACATTCTTTTCGTTTTGTAAGCCTAAATGTAAACAGATTTGTTTAATTTGGAAGCTAATCAAAAAATGAACAAGATGAGACTTATCACTAGTATTTTATTAGGACTCTTCGCTTTTATTTCCGTGAATGCCCAAATGGACGAAAAGATGTTGGTTCAGAAGACGGTTGAAGGTTTTTTTGAAGCTTTTCACAAACAAGACTCTGTTGCCATGAAAAGTTTTATGGCAGACAATGTTGTGTTGCAAACAACGGGTAGGAATAAAGAGGGAAAAACCTTGTTTCAAACCACACCTATTGAAAAATTGTATCAGTCCATTGTCAGCATTCCAGACAGTATTCAATTTGAAGAGAAACTTACTTCTTGGTCCGTTCAAGTGGATAGAACCATGGCCAATGCCTGGGTGGGCTATGAGTTTTGGTTAAACGGAAAATTCAGCCACTGCGGCATCAACTCTTTTCAGATGGTAAATTTTGATGGTGATTGGAAAATTATCTATTTAATTGACACTCGAGGCAGGGCGGGTTGTTTGGAAGAATAATTGTGTAATCTAACCTAGTTCCTGGGTTTATTCGGATAGCTTCTTGATGTCATCAATTAATTGAAGTATGTCATCATCATCTGTCCCGTTATAAACTCCTCTAATTTGTTTCCTTTTATCGACAAGCACAAAATTTGGGGTATGGATAAAATCTTGTAAACCGCCATCCCCCTCATCAACGGCTGCAAAATAACTTTTACGTGCCAAATTGTAGATGTGCCTTTTATCGCCGGTTGTAATGTTCCATTTAGTATAGATAGCTCCTTGTCTTTCGGCGTATTCCTTTAACACAGGAACATTGTCCATTTCTGGCGTAACAGACACTGATAAAAGCATGACATCTTCATAGTCGATAAAGGTTTCTTGGAGTTTGCCCATATTGTTGGCCATAATTGGACAAATACTGGGGCAACGGGTAAAGAAGAAATCAGCAACATAGATTTTGTCTTGATAATCCATCTGTGTCACAATCTCTCCTTTTTGGTTCACTAAGTTGAAATCGTCCACAACATGGGGTACTTCTTTATTTTGGAGATGTGCGTCTACTAAATCAGGGTTAAAATCTTTGGGTCCCAGCACAGGCAGCTCCGATTTTAAACTCCGGGTTACATAAAAAGCAGCCAAAGCACTTAAGGTTATAAATACGATAAGTACTTTAAACTGCTTTTTTCGTTTAATGAACATGGTGTACTTTTTAAAGTACGGAAGTTTTGATTTCTAGGTCAGAATGCGCCCAGGCTTTATCAAACTCTTCTTTGATTCTTCTTGCTTCCTCGGTCTTTCCCTGTGCTTTTAAACTATTGTGCAACCCCATCAGGGACCATCCATTTTGACGTAGCACTTCTAAATCTTCTTTATATATTTTTTCTGCAGCTTCGTACTTTTTGGCATCCATTAAAATGGCTCCAAGGTTTTGCCTCGTTGGAATATGCCAAGCGGCAGGTTCCGTATAGGTAAGGGCATCTTCAAATTCCACAGCTTTTTTCAGGTGTTCAATTGCTTTTGGAATATCGCCATTTAAAGCAGCCAACTCCCCGGCTATAACCTCATGCGCGATATTGGCAGAGTTGATGGATGGATTGAATGGTGTGGCAACTAAATTTTCTAGCTCTGGGTCATCCCTCAGTGTTTTAATGGCATTTAATTCTTCTTGTGCTTCCTTTTTGTTGCCTTTTCTGATAAAGGCCATGCCACGAGCATAATGTCGCATAAGATTCAGATGTTTTATATCCTTATTTGGGGCAGGAATGGTCAAAATCTCATTCCATTTGCCAAACCTTGTATACGCTAACAAGGGCGTAGAAGCAAAATCTTGTAGAAAAGGCATGGATATCAACTCACCTTCTGGGACTTTTTCGGCGGTTTTCTTTGCAGCATCAATAGCAATGTCACTATTGCCCAACAAACTTGAGGACGACCAAAGAAAGTGAATATTGTGAGGGTAGTATGCTAAAGGATATAAACCTTGGGAATAACACTGTGAAATATAGTCCTCATCCGCCAAAATTGCATTCTGATTGGAGGTCACCGCATCCATATAACGGCCTACTCGAATATAAATATGGCTTGGCATATGAACCAGATGGCCAGCACCTGGCATGAGCTTGCCCAATCTGTCCGCACTTGCTACACCCAAATCAGGTTTGGGGAGTTCAACCATGTGGATATAGTAATGATGTGCACCGGGGTTATTGGGGTTGATTCTGATGGCTTCCTTAAGAGCGGCCTTTGCTTGTAAGATGTTTGGTGATGGATTTCCGTTTTCATCCCAATAGTTCCAAGGTACTGTATTCATAACCGAAGCTGCATAAAGTACCTGAACCTCTGCATCTTCCGGATAAGTTTCCAACACTTTGGCCATGGCGTTCATATAGGCAATGTTTAATTCTGCAACATCTTTAGTGAGATCCTCGCTATATCGTGCAGTTAATGCATTGATTAAGGCTTTTTCCTTATCCGTAGCATTAGCGCTTAGCTTTTTGGCCATAGCTAGAGCTTCATTTGTTTTTACCTTTCGCTCATCCGGAGGCAATGGGTCATTGATATTGGGTCCCAATGCATAGGCCTGGCCCCAAAAGGTCATCGCTGAAGATGGATCTAAACGTGAAGCCTCCATAAAAGATCTATGGGCTTCTGCATGGTTAAACGCATAGGTAAGTCTTAAACCCTGATTAAAAAATGTCTGGGCTTCCTCGTTTTTGGTAGTGATCTTGTAGCTCAAATCGCCTAAATTTTCAAATAAGGGGGCGATTTGTTGTGTGGAATCCACTACATCAAGGAGATAGGTCGTGGGAGTACATTTAATAAAACTAAATGATGCTTTTTGAAGGTTTGCAGGCGCTTCCTGGGTGTCATTTTTTGTAAAATAATGGACGGTGGCCAATAGCGCTATTGCCAATATGACCCAAGTGAATTTTGTTTTCATGATGTGCTGTTTTGTGTTCAGAAAGGGGATACACTGTATTTCTGGGGGAGGGTGGTCAATCTAAAAACCTGACTTGTTAGATTGCTAAATATCTCTTCTAAGGTAATAAAAATCAGAGGATTAGACAATAGCGTTTAATCTTACCTATTTTATGTGGAACAGTTCTTACAAGTCACTGGATTAGCAATCACTAAGGTTAACCCCAATCGCCAATCCGCCTTCAGAAGTTTCCTTGTATTTACTGTTCATATCCTTGGCGGTTTCCCACATGGTGTTCACTACTTTGTCCAACGGAACTTTGACTTCCTCAGGATTGGTTTCCAAGGCAAGTTCAGCTGCATTGATAGCCTTAATGGCTCCCATGGAATTTCTTTCAATGCATGGCACTTGTACCAATCCGCCAATGGGGTCACAGGTCAATCCCAGGTGATGTTCCATGGCAATCTCTGCGGCTACCAATACTTGTTGTGGTGTTCCGCCCAATAATTCACACAAAGCGCCTGCGGCCATAGCAGATGACACCCCAATTTCGGCCTGACAGCCACCCATTGCCGCGGAAATCGTGGCACCCTTTTTAAAAATGCTGCCGATTTCACCAGCCACCAACAAGAATTTTTTCACATGCTCAAAATCCGCTTTGTGGTTTTCTATGACCATATAATACATCAAAACAGCAGGAATTACCCCAGCACTGCCATTGGTTGGAGCCGTTACTACCCGCCCCAAAGAGGCATTCACCTCGTTAACTGCAAGTGCAAAGCAGCTAACCCACTTCAAAATCTCCCGAAATTTCACCTCAGTTTTTCGAATGACTTTCAACCATTCATGGGCGTTGGGATAGAGAAGATTTCCTTTTAACTTCTCATGCATTTCAAAGGCCCTGCGACGAACGTTTAATCCACCAGGTAAAGTTCCCTGTGTATGGCAGCCTTCAAACATGCATTGTAACATGGTGTCCCAAATACGTTGTAATCCTTTGTCAATTTCATCATCACTGCGCAGATAAAGTTCATTTTGGAGAACAATTTCAGAAATGGGTTTTTCCCAGTCCTTACAAAATTTAAGCAATTCATCCCCAGTAGTAATGGGATGTGGAAAACATAAAAAAACAGCTTCCTTATCCTTGGAACCTTGACCTTCTTTTATGACAAAACCCCCGCCAATAGAATAAAAAGTTTCCATACTGGTTGTACCATTTTTAAGCGTCGCCAAAAATTGGATGCCGTTGGCATGAAATGGTAAAAACTCCCTTTTAAAAATGATATTTTGTTCCACATCAAAAGGAATGATATGGCTTCCAGCCAGCAAAAGTTCTTTTTGTTGTGTGATGGATGAAATCAGGTTTGGAATGGTATCGGTGGGGACCATCTCAGGGTCTTTTCCCAACAGACCCATCATGACTGCTGTATCCGTGGCATGTCCTTTCCCGGTAAGTGACAGGGAGCCATATAATACCACAGTCACTTCCTCTACGGAATCAAAAAGCCCTTTCTCTCTTAATTCAGATAGCCATTGTTCAGCAGCGCGCCAAGGCCCCAAAGTATGGGAGCTGGAAGGCCCTACGCCAATCTTTAGCATATCAAAAACACTGATACTTTCCACGGTTAGGTCGTTTGCTAGTTCAAATATAACAAGCTCTTCGCTAATGTTTCCTAAACCATTTCAGCAATTTATATGACAGCTTGTCATATTCTTTCAGATGGCATAATCATTGACACTTTGCTAGCAGAATTTAATTTGATAACAGACATAACTTTAGATAAAATGAGCAAGATTATAGGAATAGATTTGGGTACTACCAACTCCTGCGTCTCCGTAATGGAAGGAAACGAGCCTGTGGTAATTCCAAACGCAGAAGGAAAGCGCACGACTCCTTCGGTGATTGCTTTTGTGGAAGGTGGTGAAATCAAGGTGGGGGACCCTGCAAAAAGACAAGCAGTAACCAACCCACACAAAACCATTTATTCCATTAAAAGATTTATGGGAAATAAGTTCTCTGAGTCCAAGAAGGAAGCAGATAGAGTTCCCTATAATGTCACCAAAGGTGATAATGACACACCTAGAGTAGATATTGATGGTCGATTATATACGCCTCAGGAGCTTTCAGCCATGATTCTTCAAAAAATGAAGAAAACTGCTGAGGACTACTTGGGTCAGGATGTATCACGAGCTGTGATTACCGTACCCGCCTACTTTAATGATTCTCAAAGACAAGCTACCAAAGAAGCTGGTGAGATTGCAGGATTGACTGTAGAAAGAATTATCAACGAACCAACTGCGGCCTCTTTGGCTTACGGATTGGACAAGAAAGATACGGACCAAAAAATAGTAGTATTTGATTTTGGTGGAGGAACGCATGATGTGTCCATCTTAGAATTGGGTGATGGTGTATTTGAAGTATTGGCAACAGATGGTGATACCCACTTGGGAGGAGATGATGTGGATCAAAAAATCATTGACTGGTTGGCTGAAGAATTTAAATCTGATGAAGGTTTGGATTTGAGAGATGATGCCATGGCGCTTCAAAGATTGCGTGAGGCTGCGGAAAAAGCAAAGATTGAGCTGTCTTCTTCTGCACAGACCGAAATCAACCTACCTTATGTGACCGCTACGGCTTCTGGACCCAAGCACTTGGTGAGAACACTTTCCCGTGCTAAGTTTGAGCAGCTGATTGATGATTTGGTAAAGCGTACCATTGCACCATGTGAGACCGCATTGAGTGCAGCTGGACTTTCGAAAAGCGATATCGATGAAATTATTTTAGTTGGTGGCTCAACGCGTATTCCTGCAGTTCAGGAAGCTGTGGAGAAGTTCTTCGGAAAAAAACCATCCAAAGGAGTAAACCCTGATGAGGTAGTTGCCATTGGTGCAGCAATCCAAGGAGGCGTACTAACTGGAGATGTTAAAGATGTATTGTTGTTGGATGTTACACCACTTTCTTTAGGTATCGAGACCATGGGAAGCGTATTTACCAAACTGATTGAAGCGAATACTACAATCCCAACAAAGAAATCGCAGGTATTCTCTACTGCAGCAGACAATCAACCTTCTGTTGAGATTCACGTATTGCAAGGAGAACGTCCTATGGCTGCTGATAACAAAACCATTGGTAGATTCCACTTAGATGGGATTCCACCTGCACCAAGAGGTACACCTCAAATCGAGGTAACCTTTGATATTGATGCAAACGGTATTATCAAAGTTTCCGCTACTGACAAAGCGACAAACAAAACTCAGGATATTCGAATTGAAGCATCTTCTGGATTGACAGAAGAGGAAATCGAAAGAATGAAAGCTGAGGCTGAAGCCAATGCGGAATCCGATAAAAAAGCGAAGGAAACTGCGGACAAGTTGAATGAAGCCGACGGAATGATTTTCCAGACCGAAAAGCAACTTAAAGAATTTGGAGATAAGCTTTCTGATGATAAGAAGAAACCTATCGAAGAGGCACTTGAAGAGTTGAAAAAGGCTTACGAAACCAAAGATTTGGTTGTAATTGAACCAGCTTTGGAGAAAATCAATGAAGCTTGGAAAACAGCTTCGGAGGAGATGTATAAAGCCCAGGCAGAAGCACAGGCCAATGGAGCAGGGGCTGATGCAGGCGCTGGACCTGAAGCCAATGCTGGAGGTTCCGCTGGTGAAGGAGATAATGTGGAGGATGTTGACTTTGAAGAAGTCAAATAAAAACCCTCTTTTTAGATATAAAAAATCCCTTGGCATGCGCCAGGGGATTTTTTTTGGACTAATTCAAAGTGGGTATTATGCGGCATTTAGTCGTTGGACCTCGAGCTCTCTAAGTTTTTCAAGAGCTTCAGATTTTGAGTTTACATTGAGCTTTACATAGATATTCTGGATATGGAAATTGACCGCACTGGGAGTTACACAAAGCCTATCCGCAATCATTTTATAAGTAAAGCCCTGGGTTAACAGCTCAATAATTTGATTCTCCTTTTTTGAAAAGGAATCAAAAGATTTTTTCTGGAAGGAACTGATCACTTTTTTCAGGATATCATGCTCCATGATTACGCCATGTTCTTCCAAGGAATGTAACGCATTCAGAAAACGCTCCTTGTTCATGGGTTTGGTCAAATAGCCGTTTGCCCCCTTTTTAAAAGCCTCCTTGACCAAACCAAAATCGTTTTCATGGCTCATGATCAATACTTTGATATGATTTTTAAGTTTTCTTAGATAATCAATACCATCGATTCCGGAAATACCTTGAAGAGAAGCCTCACATATAACAATATCAGGATTCAGCTTTCCAAAATGGGATAAAAGCTCATTTATGGATTTGTAGAGCCCCATAAGTTTGAATTGGGGATGCTCCGATAAAAAGTGGTTATACGCTAAGTGTAGTTTTTCGTCATGGTCTATGATGATAATTTTTGTTTGTAATTCTTTCATGATACAAATAGATTATGGGGGTTATCTGTTTTCTCATTCTCTGACTCATTGAGTCTAGACAATAGGATACCTGCCTTTAGTGTGGACTAGTCCTCATCACCCTTCAACATATGTTGAAAAAAGGCAATGAGTGACCAGTCCTTGAACTAAGGATACGTATTCTGATTGCTATGCAATTACAGAATCACTGTTCAGTCAAAATATGTAATAAAGATTTAGTTGAGGAGAATCACTTTCGCTGTCGAAAATGATTTTTTAAGAGTTGCAATTTTTTCATAGAATAATAAGATTTGGGTTAGTACTATTTCAAAAATTAAATTACACTTTTTTTTATTCGGTATTGTTCAATTGTAGAAATTTTCGTTCAAATGCACACTGGTTTTACCGCTTTTTTTCGATTAATATTTGAAAAATAAATTTTCAAAAAACTGTAAATCAAATATTTAAACAGAAAATAGGATGTCGACTAAGACATCCTATTCTATTTTGAAAAAATCGGTCAGATTGAAATAGTACAACCCGTTTTCTATGATAAAACTGCCTTTTCCCCTGTCCTTTTATTGGCTATGGACTCTATTTTTCGGCAATTTTGGATATCAAATAACCCCCAGGTAGCTGACCGATTTTATTTTTCAATTACCTTGTTTACTCTTTAAAAGAGTATTAATCTTCGAAGGCGCCAGCAAACTCTGCAGATGATTCATTGTTGGCTACAGCAGTATTTTCAGATTTTTTCTTGCCATAGGAAACGACATATTGTGAGATAGTACTGTTTTCACCTCGGTTAGAAACCACATATCCGGTATCCTTATCAAGGTTTAAAGCAATACTGTAATCATCTTTGTTGCTATTGATATGTCCACCAAGATTTATGGAAGCAGTAAGACTGTTTTTGGCAACTTGAGTAGCATATAGGTCCAACCCTCCGTATCCTTTGCGTCCTGCAGAAGCAAAGAAAAGCAAGGTTCCGTTGTATAGGTTAGGGTACAATTCGTCTTCTTTGGTATTTACCTTAGGGCCAAGATTTTTAACTACACCAAGTCTTCCCTTTGCACTAATATCAACCACATAGATATCATATTTGCCATAACTTCCTTTCATATTGGAAGCAAAAAACAAACGCTTTCCATCTTCAGATATGGTTGGGTGCTTGGCGGAAGCATATTTTGGGCATACATCAATTTTGGTAGCATTTTTCCATTTACCATTGATGTTTTCAACTCTGAAAATCTCGTGTACCAATTCCTTTTTTGAAAAAACACCGTACAAAGGTTTTTGGTAGGTGGCTTTGCTGAAGTAAGCCGTCTGACCATCTTGGGTTACCGTCATGGAAGGCATATATCCATCCAAGGTGGACAATTTTCCTTTCATTTTGGCCTGCTTTCCATTGAAAGCAATATTACCATTTAAGGTTTGACCGGCATAGTGGGATTGGATATGCTCATCCCATATCTTTTTTTGTGCATCTTGAACAGCACTTCCAGTTTGTTTTTGGGCAAATGCAAGCAAACCTTTGTAGTCCATACCTTTAACGGAGAACTCAGAGGTATTAAGCAATTTTTCATACCAAAAAATAGCGGTTTCATAGTTTCCAGCTAGAAATTGAGCATTTCCAAGGTCCTGAAAGATTTCAATCTCGGAATACCCTTGTTTTAGTAGGTCAAGATAATCTTCAACTCGCTGGTCGTTTCCTTGTTGAATCTGACTTTTAAAATCGCTTTGCGCATTTAAGGCGAAGGATACAATAAAACTTAAAATAAGAACTGATTTGTAGGTAGTTGAATGTGTCATGATATTCGATTTGGGGGTTAACACATTACAAAGTTGGAGAAAGAAAATGAGGGAATACTTATGAATTTTTCATAGGTTTTTACGTTAATCGACGAAAAATTACCGTTCAACGAATAAATTTTGGTTGAGGTCGAGGTGGTTTCGACTGAAAATCATGATTTTAGTTCATTTATCGAATAAATAATGCCGTTCATCTAAACGCTTCTATTTGTAGCCGGAAAATGGAAAATTCAAGAGAGCCTATAAAGTGAACCAATAAAAAAATAAGTTTTATTAATGAGCAGTATACTTTTTGATGAATTAAGGATTGTACTTTTAACCTGAACAAAATCAATTAATCTATCAAAATGGATAATAAAACACATTCCAATGGAGACCCAAGCATGTGTCCTTTCCTAAATGGAGAGTTGAATCAAGCAGCTGGGGGTGGAACTACGAATCGGGATTGGTGGCCCAATTCCCTTAATCTTAATATTCTACGTCAGCATTCCAACTTGGCTGACCCAATGGATGAGGATTTCAATTATGCAGAAGAATTCAAGAAGTTGGACTTAGAAGCCGTGAAGAAAGACCTTCACGATTTAATGACCGACAGTAAGGAATGGTGGCCAGCAGATTACGGTCATTATGGACCATTTTTTATCCGTATGGCGTGGCATGCAGCAGGAACCTACCGTATTTCCGATGGTAGAGGAGGGGGAGGTACAGGCGCCCAGCGCTTTGCACCCCTTAATAGCTGGCCCGATAATGCCAACTTAGACAAGGCTCGTCTACTTTTATGGCCCATTAAGCAGAAATACGGAAAGAAAATTTCTTGGGCGGACTTGTTGATTTTGACAGGAAATGTAGCCCATGAAAGTATGGGATTGCCTATGTATGGCTTTGCAGGAGGACGCGAAGATATTTGGCAGCCGGAAGAAGATATATACTGGGGATTAGAGAAAGAATGGTTGGGAAACAAAGAGCGCTACGCTGACAATGGTGAATTGGAACGTACCGTAGGTGCAGTTCATATGGGGCTTATCTATGTAAACCCTGAAGGACCCAATGCTAATCCTGACCCGGTATTGGCAGCTCATGATATTCGAGAGACTTTTGGGCGTATGGCCATGAACGATTACGAAACTGTGGCGCTAATTGCAGGAGGACACACTTTTGGGAAAACCCATGGAGCTGCTAGTGATGCCGAATTTGTTGAAGCTGAGCCGGCCGGTGCTTCTATTGAGATGCAAAGCATGGGTTGGAAAAACAACTTCGGTACAGGAAAAGGTTCCGATACCATTACCTCAGGACTTGAAGGAGCATGGACCGAGACCCCAACCCAGTGGAGCCATAAGTTTTTTGAAAATCTTTTCAAATATGAATGGGAATTGACCAAAAGTCCAGCTGGAGGTCATCAGTGGAAACCTAAGGATGGAGCCGGCGCAGGTACCTTCCCGGATGCACACGACCCGGCGAAGAAGAATGACCCTTTTATGTTGACTACGGACCTTTCCCTACGCTTCGACCCAGAGTATGAAAAAATCTCACGTCATTTCCTGGAGAACCCAGAGGACTTTAAAGAAGCGTATCAACAGGCATGGTTTAAGTTGACTCACCGCGATATGGGACCGATTTCAAGATATCTTGGACCTGAGGTGCCAAAGGAGGCATCTATTTGGATGGACCCAATTCCGGAAGTAGACCACGAATTAATCAACGAAAGCGACATAGCTGCATTAAAGGAAACCATATCGAATTCTGGACTATCCATCTCTCAATTGGTCTCTACAGCTTGGGCTTCCGCTTCCACTTTCAGAGGTTCCGATAAGAGAGGAGGAGCCAATGGTGCACGCGTTCGCCTTGCTCCACAAAAGGATTGGGAGGTAAATAATCCAGAACAACTGGCTAAAGTACTGGAAACCTTGGAAGGTATCAAGGCCGGTTTTGGCAAACCTGTTTCAATTGCCGACCTAATCGTTCTTGGAGGATGTGCAGCAGTAGAAAAAGCAGCCAAAAATGGAGGATTTGACATTACCGTTCCCTTTACTCCTGGTCGTACAGATGCTTCTGCCGAACAGACTGATGCAGAATCTTTTGACGTTTTGGAACCTGTAGCGGATGGATTCCGTAACTACTTAAAAGGAAAATACAGTGTTAAATCCGAGGAGTTGTTAGTAGATAAGGCGCAACTGCTCACTCTTACCGCACCTGAAATGACTGCTTTGGTAGGAGGTATGCGTGTGTTGGATACGAATTGGGATAAATCGCATAATGGAGTGTTCACCCAAAATACTGAAACCTTGTCCAATGACTTTTTTGTGAATCTCTTAAACTTGGGAACTGAATGGAAAGCGATTCAGGATGATGAAGTATTCGAAGGTCACAATAATGGTGAATTGGTAGGTACTGCTACTCGAGTGGATTTAATTTTTGGTTCTAATAGCGAACTGAGAGCCCTTGCAGAGGTATATGGAGCTTCTGATGCCAAAGAGAAATTTGTAAAGGATTTTGTTAAGGCATGGGATAAAGTGATGAACCTAGATCGTTTTGATTTGGCTTAATCCACTTTTTAAATAAATAGAAAAAGGCAGCCATCGGCTGCCTTTTTTGTTTGGCAGGAGAAATTAAATTTTAATCCGATGTAGTTCGAAAATGTTTTCTTAAGTCGTCCGCAATGTATTTGGGTATTTTTTCTGTTTTCTCGCTGAAGGATAGTAAAGGCTTTAAGCAACCTTTTTATATTCAATCTCATTTCATCGGAAAAAGCCTACAGAAAAACGGACCTTTGCCCTTGAAGAACTAGTTTTTATTGGGCCTGACAACAAATTCAGCCATTCTGACAAGACTTCTACGGACACTAACAACAAATATCTGGAAATCACCCTAAAAGGCGCTTTTTTTGTTAGCAATAACTTCAACTTCCACCCCAAATGGACCGAATTATTGACCTATCAAGCAACCCTTTACGCAAGTTGGGCTTGCTTTTTGTGCTTCTTTTTGTCACCTGTTTTGTAAATGCCCAGTTAAGTGATCTTCATTATTTACCACCTTTGAAACAAGGTCAGAATAATGCGGGGATAAGAGAACAAGCGATTTATCTTTCCACACCAGAACCCACCATGTTTACGGTAAATGCATATCAAGGTACAAATGCCACACCCGTAGCAACCTTTAATATTTCCAACGTCAGTCCCGCGGTTTGGACCTTAAGCAATGGGGACAACAATATTATATTGGTAAATAATGCCAATACAGGGGTAGTTTTAAATAATAGTGGTCTTCGTTTTGAATCACCAAGCGGGAATCGATTTTACGTGAATTATAGAGGTAATTCAAATGCACAAGCAGCATCACTCACAGCAAAAGGTAGGCAAGCTTTGGGTACCCGTTTTAAGTGGGGAGGTGTTCCGAATCTTGGAGCACATCCTTCAAAATCCAATACCTTGGGTATCATGGCCACTGAGGACAATACCACGGTACGCCTATTTGGTTATGACCCAGATTGCGAATTTAGAGTAGGGAACAACAGGGCAGGTATAACCGCCAATACATACACGGTTACCCTAGATGCAAATGAATCCTTCGTTTTTGAAACCTACATTGGCAACAGCCCCACTCAAGCCCATGAAGATGGATGGATTGGGGCGACCCTTGAATCCGATAAGGACATTGTGATTAGTAATGGTTCCATCAACTTTGGCCGTCAGGCAGGAGCCAGTAATCGAGATGCGGGTATTGACCAACCCGTGCCTGAGAATAGGTTAGGAAAAGAATATGTTTTCATTCGAGGTAATGGTAATACCAATGGTTCTACCGAATTTCCTTTGGTAATTGCTATAGCTGACAATACTCAAATATTTGTTAATGGTGGCACTACACCCATAGCGACCATCAATAATGGTGAATATTTCCAAGTTCCCAGTACCTACTATTCGGCCAATTCTGTTGGAGCCAATATGCTGCTTCAAACCTCTAAAGATGTTTACGCCTATCAGTGTATGGCTGGAGCAAGCCAAGTCTATACTCAGGGACTCAACTTCGTGGCCCCAGTGAACTGTTTGTTACCTGATGTTATGGATAACATTCCTGACATTAGAAATATGGCCGGTACCACAGTAACTGGTGGAATGACCATTATTGCTGCTGTGAATACTCCTGATTCAAACATTATCGTTACGGATGGAAATGGTGCAGTAACCCTACCCGCATCAAATCCAGTGGCAGGGTCCACTGATTGGAAAACCTTTTATATCCCAAATCTAAATGGCAATGTTAGTGTGAATTCAACAGGGCCGATGGCAGTGGGCTTTTTTGGATTTAATGGAGCCCGTGGGGTTGCAGGTTACTTTTCTGGATTTGATACCTTGCCTGAGGTAACCCTTGAAATTCGGGGAGGAAGCGGCTGTTTTGTGGGTTCTGAAATATTTGAGGCCACTAGCAATAATTTTGATGCTTTTCAGTGGTTTGAAAATGGACAGCCCATACCTGGTGCTAATGGTCCTAGTTATGCCCCAATGGGTGCAGGTGAATTCTTCTTAAGAGGAACTAAAGGCCCTTGTACTTACGATAGTAATGCGATACAAGCATTATATTGTGACCCGGATGTTTTTGTGCAAAAAACAGTGGACAATCCTGAAATTATGGAGGGTGAGACCGCGACTTTCACCATTAGAGTACAAAATTTAGGTTTGGGTCCATTGACCAATCTTCAGATCACCGACGATATCCCAGCGGGATTAAGCTTCGTATCAGCCTTTACTATTACGGGAAGCTGGAGTGGAAATACTTGGAATATTGGCACTTTGGATGGGGGAGACGTCGCTATTTTGGAGTTGGAGGTTCGCGCAGATGAAATAGATACATTACCGCTTTTAAGCTTGACCAATACTGCTACCAATAGTCAAGACCAAGTAGATACCAATTTGACTGAGGATGTGCCCTCTGCCAGAATAATTGTCCATAATGATTTTGACAATGATGGTGTGAATGACACTACTGACTTAGATGATGATAATGATGGGGTTTACGATTCAGATGAGTGTAATACCCTTTTATTTAATATCGCCAATGGCACTTCGCATACCAGCGATTTAATAACTGCGGACGACTACCTAGTTCTTGATATTTTCAGTATCGACAACTCCTTTAATTTACAAATCAATGGAAATGATGTGGCTGGAGAAATTCAGTTTCAAAATGGTGAAGCTGGAAATTCAGTGCTGTTTCCTGATGGAACAGGATATGGTCAAAGCGGCAACCCACAAATTTGGACGCTCACTGGGACTCACGGTAGCCCGTTGTTACGTGTTGTAATAGACCAAGCTGGTCAATTTGAACTTTTCGGAACAAGAACTAATAATGGTCCCTTGGAGCCATTGACATTGAATACTCCTGCGAATGTGGTTTCCTGGAATACCTCTGGGACCAATACTATAAATATTGGACAAGTTGTCGCGGGAACTACGAATATGCAAGGAGCACTGCTCACCGCAGGTTGTGATTCAGATTCAGATGGTTTTCCTAATCATTTGGACCTCGACAGCGATGGGGATGGTTGTAGCGATGCCAACGAATTTTATAAAGATAACAATGCCGACGGTGGTGATGGGGGAGAATATGGCACCGGAGTACCAGCTGTAAATCCTACTGATGGAACAGTTACAGCTGCTTCGTATGTGCAGGTTTTGGCTCCAGAAATTGTTTTAGGCAACACCTCAGAAGATCCGGGAGGAACAGATATAAATGGTCAAGGAGTAAGTTTAGGAGAGACCTTTCAACATGTACTTCGTTTTCAAAATACAGGCGATGACAATGCCATTAACTATACCATAACGGATATTCTGCCATCGAATGTTACCTTGGATAATGTTGATGTTTCCAATGCTTTGGGAACTACATATTCCCATGATGTAAATACCAATACGATAACTTTTCAGGTACCCGATAATCTGGTTGAAATAGGAGACCCACAGTATACCATTCGTATTACCGTGACCATTTCAGGGAACTGTTCTGATTTCATTGATGCCTGTTCTTCGGATTTGCAAAACCAAGCGTATTCCACTTTTCAAGGAGAAACCAACACCAATGTTTTTACAGACCAACCAGGTTCATCCAACTTTCCATGTAACACTACGCCAGAAGTAGCAAACAATAATATTTTAGATGATTTGGCCAACTGTGGCCAAGCTAGAACGGTACAGCTTTGTGGTGATGATGTGGTTTTGACAGCCGGTTCTGGATTCACAACCTATAATTGGGCTATCGATAACAATGGCAATGGTCAAATAGATGGGGGGGATACCATTTTAAATGATGGAGACCCGGACGCTGACCCGAGCACACTTATCGTAACCGATATCGGAAACTATATCGTTGAGAAATCCTCAGGAGGTAGCTGTCCGGATTTAACGGAGTTGATAACCGTAGAACGATTTGGTACTACGCAAACCAATCCGATTATCACATTTTTCAACCAAGTAAACTCCGATGCAAACGCTGACAATGATCTACAAGGTGAAATTGTTACTTGTTCGATTGACGGTAGTCTTTTACCAAAAATATTTTTATGTGGTGAGAATGACGAAGCGACGCTTCAATTGGGAATTACTGATGCAACAAGCATAGTATGGCAACGCTTGGATGAAACGAGTTGTGCTGATGTAGGAGATGATTGTCCAAACACCAATAGCGCTTGTACTTGGAACGATATTGTCACGCAAAACAATTATACCGTAACCGATAGTGGTAAATACCGCGTGGTTATTAATTATCAGAATGGATGTTTTAGCCGTTTTTATTTTGATGTATTCAAGAATACCCTGGATATTCTGCACACCTCTTCTGACATTCTTTGTAGCACCGACGGAAATATTCGCATTACCAATTTGGGAGCAAACTATGGATTTCAATTGGTTGATGCTTCCAATGATAACATTGTTGTACCCTTTTCAGCTGACAACGGTCCTAATTTTGATATTTCTGCCAGCGGAACCTATGTGGTACAAGTAACGCAGTTGAATCCTGCTACAGGTGACCCTATTGCCGGTAGCTGTATTTTTGAAACCGAGGAAATCGGAATATTGGAAAGAAATTTTCAAGTCGATTTAAGCCAAACTCCAGCCGATTGCAACACTCTTGGAAGTATTTCCATACAAGCCTTAAATGTTTTACCCAACTATAGCTACGAGCTTAGATTGGACGATGGTAGCAATGGGGGACAAGGAACATTTATGGATAATCGAGTGGCAACCTCCGATAATACACATACGTTTACTAATGTAAATCCTGGGGACTACATCGTGATTACAACTACGGATGATGGTTGTACGGATACACAAACCATAACGGTGGATGAAATTCCAGAGCTGACCTTGGTGGCATTGACTACCGAAAACATTACCTGTACAGCAGGGATTGTTACCTTGACACCGAACGGAGGTTCTCCAAATCCCGACTATCAAATGGCTATTTGGAGTAAGGACGGAGTGGATTTATATGCAACTCCAGGGGATGTTCCTTTAGCTGCCTTGCAGACAACACCAAACTTCTTGTTTGGTTATCGCGGAACGCCGACTACGTATTTTCCTAATGAAGCGGGTGACTATGAATTCATCGTTTTTGATGACAATGGATGTTTTACCATCTCCAATAGTGTTCGTGTGGATGAACCGGGAGGATTGAATATTTCAGCTACCGATGGAGGGATTGTTTGTGCGGATTCCTCAACAGCCTCTTTGACTGTAGCCGTAACAGGAGGAACCGCGCCTTATCAATATAGCTTGGATGGTGGCACAAACTATCAAAGCAGTGATACCTTTGTGAACCTTCCTGCCGGATTTTATACGATTACCGTCATGGATTCCAGTGGAAGTGGAGGAGGAACAGGCTGTGTTGAGACCTACGATTATGAAATTGTACAACCTTTCGTATTAAATGCTTCACCGGCCATTGTGGAGGATGCTTCGTGCAGCCCAACAGGAGCTAGAGTAAGAATTTTGAATGCAAGTGGGGGACAGGCACCTTACGAATATAGTTTTGATGGTGGAGCTAATTTCGGCGCCAGCAACGAAAGAAATTTGGCACCCGGCAACTATCAATTAGTACTGAGAGATGCTTTGGGTTGTACCCATGATATGGATTTGACGGTGCCTAATGTGGTAGCAGATCCAAATTTGAGTACTGCAATTGATTACGCTTGTGATGGAACAGCTTCTATTACGGTTTCCACATCGAATACAACGGATTTTACCTATACCTATAGCCTTAATGGTACGCCCAACACTCCTGCAAATAATAATGTATTTATTGGTGTAACGGATGGTAGTCAAACGATTACCGTTGGGTACTCCAGCAGCATTGCACCGAATCAAAGTACTATTTTCTTTGAAGATTTTGGAGCGGGTCCAACAACCCAAATTGCAGAGGTTGGCACTGATTATTGCTATGAACCCCAAGATGGTTCTGTTACAATGTGCAACAGAGGTCCCGCCGGTATTTTGGTAAATGGGGAATATACGGTAACCAACTTTGTTACCAATCCGGTTCCATTTTGGACAAGTCCACAGGACCATACCGGGTTAACCAATGGTAGATTTTTGGCGATAGATGTAAGTACCTTTTCCGATACGGGTAGTCCTGTCTTGAATTCTATTCTTTGGGCAAAAAGGGATTTAGAGGTACTGCCTAATGAGGAAATTGAATTGAGTTTTTGGGCCTATAACCTAATGAACCTGACAGGCGTAGGTAACAATCCTGAAGTACTGGTTGAAATTTTTGATAATACGGGTACCTTGATTCATAGCGAAGTGGCACCAGAGATTCCAAAGAATACAGGTGATACGGATTGGCACAATCGTACCATTACCTTTAATCCTGGCACCAATACGGATATTGATATCGTTTTTAGGTCCAATGTGAATAGCAATGATGGGAACGATTTGATTTTAGATGATATTCAAGTGGTACAATCTCCGGAGATATGCGAAAAAACACAGGATATCATTGTTGTGGTTGAGCCCGACCGAGCTTTTGCTAGCCAGTTATTGAGTGTCACCGACCCAACTTGTAACGGTGCTACCGATGGGACCATACGTTTTGAGGTCTCTAATTTTGATGCCGTTGCCGGATTTGAATACTCATTAGATGGTGGAACAACATGGATTGCGGAAACCGCTTCTCCAGTCACTACGGCAGCAAGCTTAGGTGACGGAACCTATACGGTACAAGTACGAAAGGCAGACGACAACACCTGTACGTCAAGTTTTGGAGCTACGTTGACACAACCAACAGCCTTGGTACCAGCACTGAACCTTACGGCCCAATTCACTTGTTTTAATACTGGCGCTACTCTGGAAGCTTCTGCGACAGGTGGAAGTCCAGCATACGAATATCAATTGGAAGATACGGTTGGTGGTATTGCTGTTTCCTACCAAAGCAGTGCAACGTTTACTAATGTTGCTGCAGGGGGTTATTTGGTTCGAGTGCGCGATAACAACGGATGTTCCGAAATCACAACAACACCGGTTACAGTCACAGCACCTGATACAATTACATTCACTACTTCGTCAACAGCTTGTTATGATGGTTCCAACAATGCAACCATAACAGCAAGCGTGACGTCAGGAAATGGTGATTATACTTTTAGAATAAATGGTGGAGCATGGCAGGCCCCAACACCTACTACGGATACCAATTTTACCTTCTCCAATCTAGCAGATGGCACTTATACCATAGAGGTTTCGGATGTTCTAGGATGTGTTTCAGCTGTTGAAACTGTGTTGATTGCGCCGGTACTATCGGCCCAAGTGGATGTCGTTGACGTGACCAGTTGTGGAAATGGAAGTATTACTGTAACCCCTACTGGTGGGGATGGCAGTTATTCCTATGCTTTCTTAACCACGGGTTCAACAGTGTCCGATTCTGATTTCGCGGCAGCAAATTCCATGGTAATCACAGCAGGGATAACAGGAGGATATGATGTTTATGTTAGGGACAATTCAGGCTCAGCCCCCTATTGTCAATATATGGAAACGGTTACCGTAAACAGTGCCCCGACGCTAGCGTTTGGCACAACTGCAACAGACCCCGAATGTCATGATGGAACAGGTTCCATTGCCATGAACATCACCGCTGGTGATGGTCCGTATACCATACAGATTATTGATTTGGATAATGCGGGTGCTTCGGACCAAACGGTTACGAATGTCCTGACCACTACCTATGAGTTTTTCAATCTGCTTCCTGGGGATTACACCATTACCATAACTGATGCATACGGTTGTAGTTTGAGTGACACTCCTGTTACTATAAACAATCCCGATGAATTGGTAGGGACCGTGGTTGGCGTTACACCGACCTCTTGTGGTGGACCCATTACGGACTTTGGTTTTGATATTACGGGATATCCATCAACTATCGGTACTGTAGAGTTCAGTGACGACGGTGGAGTAACATGGCAGACTTCTGACCAATTTAGAGGGTATATTTCCGGCGCGACTGTTTTCCCTTCTTTGAGAACGGTAGATGGATCCGGAAATACCATTTGTCAGACCGATTTAGCTCCGTTTGTGATTCCATTCCCATTGGATGACTTGGATATCACCATTTCGGCCTTAGTTGTGAACTGTAATGAGCTGCAAGTAACGGTACAAGGTTCCGAAGGAACACCGAATTATCAATACACTTATTCAGAAGATGATTCAACATTCGACCCATTGGCACCAACCATACCTTGGAGCACGCCAGCCTTGGATGCAGTTACTCCTTATATGTTTACTGGACTGGTTCCAGGGCGCACTTATACGTTTTATGTTCAGGATGCTGTAGGTTGTGTAAGGCAAAGTAATGTCAATGTCAACGATTTAATCACCCAACCTTTAGGTATTACTTCAACCGCTACCCCTTCATGTAATGGGAGTACCAATGGTAGTATTACCTATACCATTGTGGAAAACACGGTTTCTCCAGGGTCGGAAATGCAATGGTCATTTTATAATGTGGCTACGGGAACCTCGGTTTTGGTAAGTGATAGCGGAGGCAATGTGCCTTTTTCAGCACCGCAGACCC
The DNA here is from genome assembly GCF_965601775.1 of Flagellimonas sp. Taxonomy (GTDB): domain Bacteria; phylum Bacteroidota; class Bacteroidia; order Flavobacteriales; family Flavobacteriaceae; genus Flagellimonas. The sequence continues at coordinate 2,113,359 of NZ_OZ271837.1, read as the reverse complement.
TAACGTTCAATAGTTTGGGAGCAGGGAATTATTTCTTGGAAGTGACTAAGATGGACGGTGCTGTAGCTAGTTGTATCAGCGCATCCGAAAATGAGTTGTTGGAAGAGTTGGACATGTTGACTGGAACGCCTGCTGTGCTTCAAGATATTGCTTGTGACAGACCCGGACTTATTGAAATTCCAGATATTTCAGGTGGGGGAGGTACTTATAGCTATACGGTTACAGGTCCAGCCCCTTTTGTAACGATTTCAGGAACCTTGGACAACCCCATTGAAATTCCTGCCAACTCTCCATCTGGAACCTATTCTATTACGGTGAGTGACCAGTACAGTTGTTCTGCTAGTTTGGGTAGCGTGAATCTGAATCTAGCACCAAACCCAACGATAGATGCCATTGCAGTGGCGAATTGTGATGTTCAAGCAGATATTACGATAACAGCAAGTAGTTTGGCTGCCCAAATTTTCTATTCGATCGATGGAGGAGCAAATTATTTGGATAACGGAGGGGTTTTCAATAATGTAGCTCCAGGAACGTATACCGTAAGCATTGTCGATAGCAATGGTTGTACGGATACAGATACGGTTACTGTACATCCACAGTTACAGGCTAACGCTTCGTTAGCAGAAGTTCTTGGATGTGGTGCAGGAAATGAAGCAGAAATACTGATAGAGGTAACCAGTGGTTCAACCAACTATGATTATCAAGTAGTGGGAACTTTGGGCACCTTGGTGTCAAGACAAGCATTGGCGGCAAATCCAACTACGGTTTTGGCTACCGTTGCTGACACCTATACCGTAACGGTGTATGACAACAACACTTCTGGTCCTGAATGCTCAAGAACTTTTACCGTTGAGGTTCCGCCAGCGCTTACCCCAAGTTTTGTACCTACTCCTACCGATGTTAGTTGTTCTGGCGCAAATGATGGTATAATAGCTATTGTAGAAAACAACACTGGTATTAGCCCGTTGACATATACCCTAAATCCAAATGTGGCTACATTCAATGCGACCACCAACAGTTTTGAAAACCTTCCTCCAGATACCTATGAGATAACAGCAACTGGGCAAAATGGATGTACAACGACCATTAGCAATATTCAAGTGAATGAACCTAATACCATTACATTTGATCCCGTTGTAGTTTCTCCCTTTGGATGTACTACTGGAAATGCAGTCAATTTGGCTACCATTACCATAGACGAAACCAGTATTGCTGGAGGAAGTAGCACCTACATTAGGTATGAGTTTATTGATAATACCACTCTTAGTGTACTTCAAACGGGAACAAACCCAGTATACACTCGTCCAGAGTATACCGGAGTAGATGTATTGGTTAGGGTAGTGGATTCCAATGGATGTTCAGCACAGGAGGTGGTTAATATCCCAGCGTTTGATGAATTATTAAGTGCATCAATTACTGTGGATGACCCTATAAGTTGTTCAAACCTTGGAGAAGATATTTCTATTGATGTAACCGGAAGTCTAACCAACTTTGGTTCACATCCCGGTAATTATGAGTTCAGACAATTACCATCTACGGTATACCAGGCTTCTAATGTATTTTCCGATCTTCCAGCGGGCAATCATACTTTCGGAATACGCAACGTGAATACCGGATGTGAATTAACCATTAATCACGTCGTTGATGAACCCAATACATTTGACGTTATTGTTGAAAAACTGGCAGATGCCGTTTGTTTTGGTGATACAGGAAGTATTCGACTTACTTTGGTGGATGCCACCTATGTTGCTGGATTTACATGGAATATTTATGACACCAATGGTACCCCTACGGACCGAACGGATGATGGTCCTGCAATATTGACTGGAACTTCGGCCAATGTGGGTCCAACAGGAGCTATAAACGTCCCTGGCGGTGATTATTTAGTTGAGGTGGTACAGGATGCTTTCCCGGATTGTACCCAGGTTAGGGCATTTAGCATTACCACGCCTTCAGCACCTATCACATTGAATCCTGTCGATTTAACTGGAGTGGGTTGTACAAATGATCAAGGAAGCGCTTTGGTTGCTCCAGCAGGTGGAGTAGGGCCATACACCATTGCGCTTACTCATAACGGCACGGCCGTGACCACTACGGTAAACTCCGTGAATAGTCATCTCTTCCAAAACTTGACTGCTGGTCAATATTCCATCAGCATTACAGATAATTTAGGATGTACCGTTCCATTCCCCAATGAGTTTGAACTCCTATTGCCAGACCCAATTACGGCATCCATAGCAAATACTAATTTGGTTTGCCAGGGTGATACGGATGCCTCGGTAACGGTTACGGTCAATCCAAGAAATGTGGTAGCTACGTATCGCTATATTTTAAATACCTATAATGATGCAGTTGGTTCCGTTCTATTGAGTAGCTCTACCTCTCAATCAGGGGCTAACTTTGATAATTTGGGCGCTGGTTTCTACAATGTTACTGTCTTGGATGATACGAACTGTACGTTCGAAACTAATATTGTTGAAATCATAGAACCTTCCGATGTAGATGCCTTATTGGTAACCAATCAAACTCTGGGATGTAACACCAATGCAGAATTGTTATTGGTGGCTTCCGGTGGGACCGCACCCTATACTTGGAGTATTGATGGAATCACCTTTAATGCCATGAATGAAACGGTGATAACAGACACGCATTTATTTACCAATGTTCCCGTAGGAAACTATCAGTACTACATAAGGGACAGCTTTAATTGTGTTTCTACCATTTCAAATGAAGTAAGTCTCGAACCGATTGAAACGTTGACCGTCACCTTGGATACTTCGGCTGCGTCGGTGAATTGCAATGGTGAAAGCAATGCCTTGATAGCCGCTGACGCAAACGGAGGTCTTGGAAACTATCAATATGCCCTATTTACGGATTTGGCTTTGACCAATGAAGTGCGTCCTAACCAAACAACCGGTACATTTATTGCTTTGCCCGTGGGGACCTATTATGTCAGGGTGCAAAGTGGGGATTGTCAAGTTATTTCAGAAGAAGTAATCGTTGATGAGCCAGAAGTATTGATTGTTACACCTACCATAGTGGATATTAGCTGTTCCGGTGCAGAAGATGGAAGTATTTCACTGGACGTTCAGGGTGGAACAGGAAATTACCTGTATGCCATTTCACCAAATCTGAATCAATTTGAATCAGAGAATACCTTCGATGAATTGGCTCCTGGCAGCTATCAGGTAATCGTTCAGGATGAAAACGGTTGTTTTGAATTGGTTGAGTTTGATATAACTGAACCTCAGGCCTTAGATGTAGTTTCTACAGTGACCGATGAAATTTGTTTTGATAGCAGTGACGGAACGATTTCTCTGCAGATTTCTGGAGGAACAGCACCCTATTTTACTGCTTTGAACAGCAATATGGATGCAGATTTTGTTCAAGATATAACTGAATACAACGACCTGCCCAGTGGAACCCATGTCGTTTTTGTACGGGATGCCAATGGTTGTGAATACTCTGAAGTATTTGAAGTTCAGAATGGTGTTGATCTTGAGGGCGCGGTTGAGGTGATATACCAATGTGATGGAAATGGATTCACTTCCAACAGTATTCAAGTAGTGTTGAATGATGATACCGTTACCAACGATGTATTGTACGGTTTGGATACCAGTGATACCTCTTTGATGCAATTGGAACCTACTTTCGAAAACCTATCGGGAGGCGAGCATTTTGTTACCGTAGTGCATAATAATGGATGTGTAAATACCCTTACCTTTAATGTTGAGATTTTTGAACAACTGACTTTAGAGCTAAGGGAAGGTGAAATCAATCAGATAGATGCTTTGGCCACTGGTGGTTCTGGTAATTACAGTTTTAGCATCAACGATGGCCCATCTGGAATTGAAGATACTTTCTACATCAGGGAAACCGCAGTATATACCGTTACGGTTACTGATGAGAATGGTTGTAGCATCAGCCAGGAGATTTTTATGGAGTTCATAGATATTGAAATTCCAAAATTCTTTACGCCTGATGGTGATGGACAGAACGATACCTGGGCTCCTGATAATATTGAGCAGTATCCCAACATTTTCATTAAGATATTTGACCGATATGGAAGAGCCCTATTCTTCTTTAATGGTAACCAAGATAGTTGGGACGGCATGTACCAGCTTCAGGATTTGCCCACGGGAGATTATTGGTATATTATCCGTTTGAATGGAGAACAGGACCAACGGGAATTTGTAGGTCACTTTACCTTGTATCGATAGCAGCTGGATTTGACCGTGATATACTATTGATGGAATTGCTGATTTAAATAGGAGAGGGGTAATGGAAGTGCTATCTGGCTATTTATAGCAAGTCTAGACTGAATAAATCAATCGCTTCAGATTTTCCCCTGAGATTCAGGTCGCCAATTTTCTTGGCTATATCCTGAATCTTGGGGGATAACTTTTCAATAAGTTTTCAGAAATCAAGATTTTGGATTGATAGCTATTACATTTCGCTCGAATTCTTGCGGTGGTATTGAGAACATCATCCGTATAAACGATGACATTTCAGAATGGAAAATTACTCATAAATCATAATCACTGCGCCCACGAAACAAGATTTCTATTTCTTTATATTAAAACTTAAAAAGTATAAAGTATTGAAAAACAAATACTTAATAAAATATCGATTCCTCTAATTCTTAAATTTTCCATAAAATAGTACCTTTTTATACATAGTACTGTAACAAAAATATTCTTCTTGCGTCTATTCACTGTAAACAAGTTAAATCAATCATTAAAACATAACGAAATGAAAGCAACAATTAACAGAACAGTGACAGAATCTAAAACGGGAAGATATTTCTCAACGCTTAGTGGTAGCAAAAGATCATTATGGGCGCAGTACAGAAATTTTAATCGCTAAAAAATAGGTTCGAAGGAAAGAAAAAACAATTGGGACGAGATTTACGACAACTCAGCAAATGTTATTCCCTTAAGAAACAAAAGCAAAGGATATTTGTACAGAAATCAATCAAAAACATCAAACTATTATGAAAGCATCAATCAACAAAACAGCAACAGAATCAAGAACAGGGCAATATTTCTCTGTACTAAGCGGAAGCAAACGTTCACTATGGGCGCAGTATAGGAATTACAATCGCTAGGAAACTGAATAAGCAATCAAAAAATGACACCAATCACCATCATCAATCAATCAACAATAGAATCGAAAAGGGCAGCTATTCTTTTCAACCAAGGGAATAGCAAGCGGATTCGCTGGACCGAAAACACGGTAAGGTACCTTTAACAAAATCAGGGTTATAGTATTTTCAAGGGACGGATAGTAATCAATATCCGTCCTTTTTTGTTCTTAGTGGACATTACTAAGATTGAGCAACTCTGGAGAAACCATGCTGGTGTTGATTATGAGGAGACACAAATTCTTACATATCAGGGCACCGTGGAAAATGATTTTTTCTTACTCTGCGGGTTTGGTTCATACCTTATAAAATATTCACAATGCTAAGAAGATTATAAGTTTCGTAGTAGAATTCTAGGGATTTTTAAACCTGAATTTCAATATACTGCGAAGGAGCGCACCCGAAGTGCTGCTTAAAGGCAGTGGAAAAATAAGCAGGTTGGTTGAATCCAACTGCATATCCAATTTCAGCGATATTGGTGTGACCTTCTTTCAGTAGGGTTGCGGCTAGTTTTAAACGCTGACTTCGAATAAATTCAGACGTGGAAAATCCGGTCAGCGCCTTTAATTTCCGGTGCAAATGCATCCGACTCAGTCCAACTTGTTCCGAAAAGTAAGAAGCATTAAACTCAGGATTGGTCAGTTCAACATCCAATATTTGTTGTATTCTTTCCATAAGCTTAGTGTCTACCTTGGTTAGGGAAGGTCCTTTAAGTGTTCCCATGGATTGTTTGCCGAATTTTTCTTGCATGGCTGTGCGGGTAGCAATTAATTTTTCAATAACCACCCTTAGCTTGTCCTCCTTAAAAGGTTTAACTATGTAGGCGTCAGCACCTGTTTTTAAACCTGTAAGCTCGTTTTCTTCTCCAGATTTGGCGGTCAGCAGTACTATAGGAACATGTGAGGTTCGCTCATCATTTTTTAACGCATTGCTCATGCTGATACCATCTCGTACCGGCATCATTACGTCTGAGATAATGAGGTCGGGAACAGACTTTAGGGCAATCTGCATACCTTCCTCTCCATTCTCCGCTTCAAGTATTTGGTACTCTTTTTTCAATAAGGTCTTGATAAATAATCTGATTTCTGCATTGTCGTCCACAACCAAAAGAACAGGAGAGGCGCTTTCTTCAAGTTCTGCATCTGTCGTAATACGCTGTAAAACATCCTCATCATTCCTGTTGTCAAATATTGGTAGCTCATCCACCTCCTCAACAATCTCGTTTTTGGAAAATGCATTTCTCTCATTGGGTAAAATGACCTCAAAGGCGATAGTCTGCAGATTGGGTTTAAAAGCACGTACTGTGCCATGGGAAAGGGATGTTAATTCTTGGACTAGTGAAAGACCGATACCAAAACCTTGATGGATCGTATTGTTTTGGTAAAAACGCTCAAACAGAAAGGGAAGTTCCTTTTCAGTTAGATTGTGGTTCGCATTGGTTACCTTAATTATCATCTCCCCATCTTTTTGTTGGGCAACAAAGGCAATATCCCCATCATCCCGGTTGTATTTCAGAGCGTTTGAAAGCAGATTAGTAGTTATTTTTTCCACAATATCCCGATCAAACCAAGCTTCATTCTTAAGGTTGATATTAGCATGGAATTTTATCCCCTTTTGAACAGCTTGATATTGGAAAGGTTCTATCAAGTGATTCAAAAAAAGAGTGATATCTCCCTCGGAAACCCGCAATTTTCTACTTCCTGCCTCAATTTTCGACAAATCCAAAATCTGATTGACGTACTTAAGTAATCTATTGGCATTCCTTTGAATTAGACCTAAATCTGTTTTGTTATCAGCAGAAAGGTCTTTTTGGGATAAGAGATGTGAAACTGGACCTGTAATTAAGGTTAAAGGGGTTCTAAATTCATGGGATATGTTGGCAAAAAACTTGGATTTGGCAGCCTCTAATTCCCGCAGTCTTTTGTTAGTCTTTTGTTTGTTTCTAAAAAGAAAAAATAGGGTTCCAAAAGCCAATCCTAAAACCAACAAACCTCCCACTAACAAATTTCTTTCGTTCTTGGATTTTTGGGCGGCTAATTGGGATTGCGAGGTCAAAAGTTCTATCTCCTGTTGCTTCTTCTCGTTTTGATACTGTTCTTCAACTTCTTTGATGTTCCTAGCGTCTTTGGATGCGGTCAACTGGTCCTTAATTTCCTGCATCTCCCCATTGAGCTTAAAAGCCCTTTTGTAGTTCTCATTGCCTAAGGCGATGGAAACCAGTATTTCATAAACGTCTGCGCGATATTCCAGTTGATAGTATTTATCAAGACGTTCTATTTGCTGGGAAGTATCAAGTAGTTCAAGAATCTCATCTGTTATGGATTTAGCTCTATTATAGTTCCCTATTTCTGTATGGAATTTTCCATAATCGATGGATAATTCGGCCACGCTTATGGTGTCTTTAATTTCTGTGGACAATGCTAGTCCTCTTTCAAGAGTTGATTCAGCTTTTTCAAAATTTGATTTTTTCCGATAGACTTTGTTTAAAACCTTTAAACCTTGGACTTCCAATCGCTTAGACTTCTTTTCTTTTAAAAGTGCATTTCTTTTTACAAGGATTTCTTCGGCTAAATCAAGATTCCCCATCTTAAGATGGATTCGGGCAATGTCATCAGTTATGGAAAGGGCTCCAACTTTGTCGTTAGTGTAGTGAAATCGTTGCTTCGCTCTTTCTAAATACCGCAAGGCCTCGTCCAACTGGCCTATCTCCATCAATACCAATCCTGAATTAGCAACTGCGCTTGTGCAGGCACTGTTATCCAATTGGTTTGCTTGACAGACAGAATCAACCTGATGGTAATAATGAAGAGCCCTTTGAAAAAAAAGTTTTCTTAATTCAATATTGCCGAGAATTAAATTGGCTCGAACCTGTTCTATGGGAAAGTCATCGGAAAGTCTCGCAATTTTGGTCAAAATAGTATGCGCTGAATCAATCTCCCGCTGACTCTGAAGCACGATACTTTTCCAATTCAACAATCGCAACTCACTGGAGAGATATGAAGGCTTACCTTGGACAAGTTCAAGAGACTCATCCAAAATGGCATGGGCTTCCTTATAATTCCCTTGTTGGTTGTCGCACCAGGCAATAAAGGTGGTGAGATATGCATGATTTTTTAAGTCCTCTTTTTTCAGGGTATGGGACAAACCTTCCTTAAGATAGTACTTTACCGAATCAAGATCTGAGTTTTTATATAAATCATAAAATCCTAGATAGGCCTCAATCACAATTGAATCGTTAGAAGAGGTATTGATAATATGTCTCAGGGAATCAATGGCATATTGCTTTTGCGAATAAGACCTATTGCTGAGAAGAGCCAAAAAGAATAGTAATAGAAGTACTCTCATTTTGGTGTGGTTAATTGGAAGGGAACATTTTAAGATACAAAAAATTGTTTTTGCCCTTGAAACAAAGTCCAAGGGAGATGTCGTTATTAGTCCTTTGTTTAGCGATAGTATACCCTAAATCCGGAGCTTGGAAATTCCGAGGGACATGTGCCAGTAAGTTCTCTAACTACATGTAAGGTTCCGTCGGTTTGTAGCTGAAAATAAAAATAACCCCCCGAACTCAATTCGTAACAGTGTTCTGTGGTCACATCTTCAGGGTCCATATTGGTAGGAGCACCAAAGAGCACTCGGTTCACCTGGAATTCCGTACCGCGAACAATTTTAACGGTTCCATTCAGGGCTGTGGCCACATGTAAGGGCGAAAATTCCGTTTGACCAAAATACGGGGTGGAAAACACCTCAACCGTGTCAAACCAAGTACCGGCTATAGTTCCAGATTTTCCTCTAGGCCCCCTACAGCTTAAAGGCTGTGTTAAGGGTTTTGGTCCAAATAAATCATACATCTGGTTGCGTAGAGCACCTGTATAATAATCGTAGGGACAAGAGGCATATTTAAAGGTATCCACAGGATGAAAACGGTCGTTGTTCAAAAAGGTCAGAGGTCGTTCGCTATGGTATACCCCAAAATCAAAGCTTTTGGCTTGGGCTGTTCCTGATGTGGTGCCTATCAAATCCCCTGCTGAGAAACTCAACAGGGTAGGAGGGTTGCCCTCAAAAAGGCTTATTCCTTGACTTATGGCTAGATTTCTAATGGATGAAATAGGATTGGTAATATGTCCAAAACGGATAACCACTTCGCAACTTGCGCGAAACATGGGTTGATAATCAATCCCGTTAAAGGTGACATTCACTAAATCCATATCCACAGGGGCGTAAACGGGTACTTCGGTCACATCTGGTTTTATAAAAACATAGGTGTGTTCCGAAAAATTATGCGCAGCCTGTATTTCCCCTAAAGGTTCAATATGTTCAATATCATTAAGATTTGTAAAGGAGGCCGTAAAAGTAATATTGGGATTTGAACCCGTTTCGCAAGCCGAAAGTGGTGGTGGTCCACTACCTTCACCGTCGTCGCTTCCGCATCCCATTGAAAGGATTAGGAGCAATAACACCCATAATTTTAAAATCTTAAGAGCTGTATTAGTCCAATACAGATTTTTTTCCGCTTGTTGAAATTCTAAAACTCGACATTCCATATCTAACCCAACTTTTTTGTTACGCACTATTTTATTAATTCCATTCGAGTTGACTAATTATATCTTCGTAATCAAGATTTTCTAGCGATGTGGAACCCATATTTGCGGGTATAATCACAAATCGTACCTGATCAATAATATTGGGGATTGGAGTGGCTCCTGCAAAGTAAACACCCAAAATCTCTATTTGATTCCTGGATGCATCCAGAACATAATATAAAGAAACTCCCAAATTCGGTTCGGTCAACGGAATGGAGATAAGACTCTGTGGGGTGGTGGCATTACTTCTTCCATATAGCAGAAAGACCGAATTTTCTATCAACTCTGTGGTTATCCTATTATCAATTAGGGTAGCACTTATAGTATTCCCCAGAATAGGGGAGAAGGTGATATTCAACCATTCTGAAGCGATAATATTGGCATTCCCATTCGCTCCAGGCTCTCCTTGAATACCTTGTTCACCTTGTGGACCTTGAGGGCCAGTTTCTCCATCTTCCGAACTGCATGCTAAAAATAGCATGATGAATGTACTAAACCCTAAAATGGCAAATTTTTTAAAATTTTTCATTTCACTTGTTTTTATTTGGTTTATGGGTCAATACCCAAATATTCGATAACTTCTTCATAGCTCATTTTGGCATAGTTCATAGGGTTCCTTTTATCATCCGTTGACGGAGGTGCTATAATTATGTATCGAAACAGGGTTTCAGGACCTAGATATTCGTCACTGGCCACTGAACGGCCGTATGATTCGATTTGAAGAAATAGACCATTTCCAGAAATTCTGTTCCGTATGGCCAATTCTATACTTCCATTTATATCAAGTACATATAAAGGCAGTAAATCTATTCTAGTAATGGATGGATTGGGCTGATATCTTCGGTATATCAGGAATACATTGTTTTCTCTTTCAAGTTCTGATAAAATCAAATCCGGAATTCGGTGAAATTTAAAATCAGCCAAGTCAGTGTCCCAGGTATCGATTTCAAACCATCCTGAAGAAATGACAGTAGAGTTGGCATCTTGTCCGTCGGCACCATCTGTGCCATCGACTCCCGGCTGCCCTTGTGGGCCTTGTTCCCCTTGCAGTCCCTGTTCTCCTTGCGGTCCTTGTGGCCCCGTTTCACCGTCTTCTGCGGAACACCCGACCAATGAAGAACACAGAACTAAAGGGATGACTATTAATAAAATTGCTTTTGCTTTCATCTTCTCTTCTTTTAATTAAGTACTTGTTTCTTGTCTACGGGGGAAGATTTCTAGGATAGTGTGCTTGAACAAACTCACTACTTTTTCAAAAGTAAAGGCAACTTGTTCTTGTCTGTTTTTGGTACGTAACAAATGATTTTGAATATGTAACATTGAAAAGAATCGCAACTTATTTCGCGCACCGTGTTTTCTGGATTAGCTATAACTTTCTTTAGTATTGAATAAATCTTGTTATCTCCTAAATAAGAAGTGGAGTTCATTCAATTTGATAAAGCACATCTAAACGTATCGATTACGAACAAAAGGGCTTCTTTGGTAGTTGGGTGGTATTCTTATGCAGTTGCAATTGACATTTGCTCATTGTAGAAAACGAAAAAGCTTCACATTTGTGAAGCTTCTCTTTTGCGGAGGAAGAGGGATTCGAACCCCCGGAGGTGTGACCCTCAACAGTTTTCAAGACTGCCGCATTCGACCACTCTGCCATTCCTCCTGTAAAACTTTGCGGGCCCGCCCGCCGTAGTCTTTGCGTAGGCGGGTGCAAATATAACAAGCTTTTTTGGTTCTGTGAAAGTTTGTAAAGTTTAATTTTTGTCCATTTTTAATCGCCTTTAACGACCTACTTTTGTGCCCATGGATTCGTGGTATCATTATGCACTTTTGATTGCAGTGGGCTTTGCGGTGGGCTTTATCAATACCATTGCAGGAGGGGGTTCTCTCCTGTCCCTTCCCACATTGATTTTTATGGGTTTACCTCCTGCCGTGGCAAACGGCACCAATCGGGTAGCCATAGTTATTCAGACGGCAATGGCTACAGCTGGATTTAAAAGTAAAGGCATTTCTACCTATCCATTTAGCCTATATCTCGGAATTTCTGCTTTCTTGGGCTCTATTATTGGTGCCCAAATTGCAGTGGATGTTGATGGTGAAACCTTTAATAGGATTTTGGCCATGGTAATGATAGCGGTTGTGCTGATTATCATTTTCAAGCCCAAAATGAAGCTGGAGGAAATGGAGGAACGCCTAACAGGCAAATACCTGTGGTTGGGTATTGTGGTTTTCTTCTTTTTTGGAATTTACGGCGGATTTATAAATGCCGGACTTGGATTTTTAATGATTCTCTTTATGCATTTTGTGAACCGAATGAATCTAGTACGTGTAAATGCCACGAAGGTCACAGTGGTTTTTATTTACATGCTATCCGCATTGGCCGTATTTGTCTTAAACGACAAGGTAAATTGGAAACTGGGACTAATACTGGCCATTGGAAATGGTTCCGGTGCTTGGCTAGCCAGTAGATTCTCGGTAAAAAAGGGAGATGGATTCATCAAAACCTTTTTGGTAGTCATGGTCATTACCATGGCCATAAAACTCTGGTTTTTCCCTTAATAGTTGACGTACTCTACGATTTCCAGTCCGTAACCTACCATTCCAACTCGTTTGGTCTTTCCGGAATTGGTCAACAATCTAATTTTTGAGATGTCAAGATCGTGCAGAATCTGGGCGCCTATACCAAAATCTTTGTTGTCCATTTCAATTTTGGGAGCTTTAGAAATACCTTGGGCCTGTAATTCTTTGAATTCAGCGAGTCGACCCAATAGATTCATGGATTGATTTCCTTGATTTATGAATATCATAGCACTTTTCTCTTCGGCGTTCAGGACTTTGAACATTTTATGAAGTACTTCGTCTGGATTATTGGTAAGCGTGCCCAGCATATCATTATTTACCAATGTCGAATTAATCCTAGTTAGGATGGGTTCCCCACTTTTCCAGGTTCCTCGGACTAAGGCTATGTGAATTTGGTCATTGGTGGTCTGTTTATAGGCTCTAAGTCTGAAGTTTCCAAATCGGGTTTTGATATCAAAGGCTTCCTTACGCTCAATCAGGCTATCATGCTCCATACGGTAGGCAATTAAGTCCTCAATGGAAACAATTTTTAGGTCAAATTTCTTGGCAACTTCCATAAGCTGAGGCAAACGGGCCATGGACCCGTCCTCATTCATAATTTCCACAATTACTCCAGCAGGTTGAAGACCGGCCAAGCGTGCAAAATCAATGGCAGCTTCCGTATGACCTGTACGACGTAGCACTCCGCCTTCCTTGGCAATCAATGGAAATATGTGCCCTGGTCTTGCCAATTCATGGGGTTTTACTGATTTATCAGTAAGTGCGATAATTGTTTTTGCCCTGTCAGCAGCGGAAATACCTGTGGTTACCCCATTACCCCGTAAATCCACAGAAACTGTAAAAGCGGTTTCTAAAGGGTCAGAATTATGAGTTACCATCATGCCAAGGCCTAGTTGTTTGCAACGACCTTCGGTTAGTGGGGCACAAATCAATCCCCGACCATGGGTCGCCATGAAGTTTACGGTTTCTGGTGTAATCAATTCCGCAGCAGCCACAAAGTCCCCTTCATTCTCCCGATTCTCGTCGTCAACCACGATGATTACCTTTCCTTGTTTGATGTCAGAAATAGCTTCCGCAATGGTATTCAATTGTATTTTCTCTTTTGTGACCATTTTATTTTTTCTCTGTCTTGTCTTTTTTCTTAAATCTAAAAAAGCTAGAAATGCGCTCTACTAAATTGCCATCCCCCATTAATCCACGGTCTGCCGTTGCCCGTTTCGTTAAATATATTCCCAACGGAAGCATAATTAGAGTAGACAACCAAGCACCAAAGGCCGGATGGATATTTCCTTCCTTCGCATAATTTCCGGCAAAAACCCCTATAAAATAATACGTCAAAAATAATACAATGGCGATGACCATGGGCAGTCCCAAACCACCTTTTCTAATAATGGCTCCTAGGGGCGCTCCCACAAAAAATAGGATGATACAAGAAAACGCCAAGGCATATTTCTGATGTAGGGAAAGAATGTGACTATTGTAAAATTTAAACCGTTTTTGGAGTTCGTCTTTTTTAGACTTTACCGTGTTTAGAATTCCAGTTACAGTGGTCTTGGAATTATTTAATACTTGCAATTTTTGCCAGACTGCCATGTCCTCCAAAAGCTGGTCTACATTTTGGATACTGTCTTTTTGCTCCCTGTCATCCTTGGTATCTGCCTTCTTTTCGTCCACTTCTTTTTGTAATTGTGTGCCTACCTCTTCCAATTTCAAACTGTCTTTTCTAGTGAGTAGGGGAAAGGCGCCCATACGGCTAGATATGTTTTTGGAAAAAGCTTCCACTTTCTTAAGATTGTCTTTTCCAAGGGAATCAATATCCTTTACCAATCGGGTAACATTTTTCATTTTGTTGGTGGTAATGTTCCCATCTTCTTCTAAATCCTGATCGTTTAGCTCTGATACATCGATGTTTATGGTATACGTTTCAAACTTGGATTTGGCAAAAGGATGTTTGCGACGGTCTTTATTGGCTTTTGGCTTTAGTTCCTCGTAGTAGTTTCCATCTTTAAGAACCAATTGAATAATGTCGGAATCCTCGCTACTAATCAGTTCTCCGGTTTTGGCTTTAATGACGGTATTGTTTACTCCCTGTATGGTTTTTTTGTGGATGACAATATTTTCAAGAAAACGGTCTTGTTCACCGTATTTTCGTTCCACTTTAATGTTCATGCCTTCACCAGTTCCTTCAAAATCACTGAAAACACCCTCCGTAATGGCCGCTGCGGGTTTAACCTTGGCAATATTTCTTCTAAGATTAAATGTTTTTTGTTCGGATTTGGGGATAACGTTATTGGCAAAGAAAAAAGTTACACCACCCAACAGAATGACAAAAATTATGAGGCTTCGCATGGCTCTTTGCAGTGAGATTCCGGAAGCCTTCATCGCAGCAAACTCATAGTTTTCAGCAAAAGTACCAAAAGTGAGTATGGACGAAAGTAAAACGGTCAGTGGAAGTACTTTGTCCACTAGACTAGGCATATAATAAAAAAGGAACTTGCCAATAATGACCAATCCCAATCCTTTTCCAGCCAAATCATCAATAAACAGCCAAATCCCCTGAAATATGAAGATGACCATTAGGATGACAAAAGAGCTGAAGAAATTATAAAGAAATCGCGATAAAATATACCGGTCAAGTATTTTTAAATCCAATGCTAGTTTCTTATGATATAGTAGCCTTCGTCTTCGTATTTTTTCTCGTCAAAGGTAAACAAGGTATTGGATAAGGCCTGATTGGTTTTAAAAGAATTAACGGTTATGGTGGTTTTTGTTCCGTTGTTCCCGGTTTCAATCAGTTTATAGATGTGTTTGGTCTCCGCATCAACACCCAAAAGAATGGAAGTAATTTGAGAATTGGTATCAATGGGAACCAACTTAACATATTGAATTTTTCTGCCTTGGACATCCTGCAAAATATCCCATTTATAGGTATGTCCCTCCCGGTAAAATGTCAGCATTTTTGATGGAGTAATCGTATTCTCATCCTCCGATTTGTCCTCTATGGTGACCTCTTCATTATCAGGAACTACGGTATAGACCTTTTTTCCATCATAGAGCTGTTTGGAGCCAAAAAGGTCTACTAGGTATTTGTCTCCCATAAGCGTGGCATTGCCCCGGGTTTCACTCTTCGTATTGGCTTCTTTATTTTCTAGGGAATATTTGAAATCAACATAGATATTGTTGTACCCCATAACTTTATTGTAAACCTCATCCAATAGTGCCTTGGCTTTAGGGGAATTCTGGGAAAATCCAGAAAAACCTATGGAAAGGATAAAGACAGAGAAAAATATTTTTTTGAACATGGCGTGTTTTATTTTTTTTCGTTTTCCAATAGTTGTTCAAGGGAAAATATATCCGGAACAAGTACTTGACGTGCTTTGCTTCCTTCAAACGGGCCAACAATACCCGCTGCTTCCAACTGGTCAATGATTCTACCCGCTCTATTATACCCTAATTTCAGTTTTCGTTGAATCAAAGATGCAGAACCTTGTTGGGCCGTCACGATTACTTCTGCGGCTTCTCGGAACATGGCATCCCTGTCTGCGATATCATAATCAATCCCCGTGCCAGAATCTTCTCCTACATATTCAGGTAAAAGATGGGCTTCTGGATAGGCTCTTTGCGAACCAATATATTCAGTAATTTTTGCCACTTCGGGTGTATCCACAAAGGCGCACTGCAATCGCGTCACATCGTTTCCTTGGGTAAACAGCATATCTCCACGACCAATCAATTGATCTGCTCCTTGAGCATCCAAAATGGTTCTGGAATCTATTTTTGAAGTAACCCTAAAAGCGAGTCTTGCAGGGAAGTTAGCTTTGATAATTCCAGTGATCACATTTACCGATGGCCGTTGCGTAGCGATAATCAAATGAATTCCAATGGCTCTTGCCAATTGCGCCAAACGTGCAATAGGAGTTTCCACTTCCTTGCCAGCGGTCATAATAAGGTCAGCAAACTCATCTATGACCAAAACGATATAGGGCAAAAACTTGTGTCCGTCATTGGGATTAAGCTTTCGTGCCTTGAATTTGGTATTATACTCTTTTATATTTCTTACCATCGCCGTCTTCAACAACTCATAGCGATTGTCCATCTCGATGCAGAGGGAATTCAAGGTATTGATAACTTTGGTTGTGTCTGTGATAATAGCCTCCTCAGAATCAGGAAGTTTTGCCAAAAAGTGTCGCTCAATTTTGTTGTATAGCGTAAGTTCTACCTTTTTTGGGTCCACCAAAATGAATTTCACTTCGGCGGGATGTCTTTTGTATAGGAGTGAAGTGATTACGGCATTTAATCCGACGGATTTTCCCTGTCCAGTGGCACCAGCCATCAATAAATGGGGCATTTTGGCCAAATCCACTACAAAGGTCTCGTTGCTTATGGTCTTTCCAAAGGCAATCGGCAGTTGCATTTCTGCTTTTTGAAATTTACTAGAAGCAATGACCGAGCGCATGGAAACAATGGTCGCATTTTTATTGGGAACTTCAATACCGATGGTTCCTTTGCCCGGGATGGGTGCAATGATACGAATACCCAAGGCAGCCAGCGATAATGCAATATCGTCCTCTAAATTCTTGATTTTTGAAATTCGAATTCCAGCCTCTGGAACTATCTCATATAAGGTTACCGTAGGACCAATCGTTGCTTTGATTTGGGCGATGCCAATTTTGTAGTTTTTTAAGGTACTGACAATTTTATTCTTGTTTTCTTCAAGCTCTTCTTGGTTGATAGTAATTCCACCAGAGGCACCATGAGGGTCCAACAAATCAAGAGGCGGAAATTTGTATTGACTCAACTCCAGTTTCGGGTCAAATTCGCCAAAATCCTTAACTAACTTGTCCGATTTTATATCCTTTTCTTCCTTTTCTTCAACTACCTTCTCTACTTTGAGACCTATATCTTCTATTTCTTCTTCCTGCTCCGGTAGGTTGACATCCAACCCAGATTCTTTAACAAGCGGAGGAATGTCTTTCTTGTGGGTATAAGTGCCTATTTTTTCTGTTTCAGTGTCCTCCATACTCAGTTCGATACTGTTGTCCCCAGCACCAACCGTTGCCATTGCGGGAGTACCTTTTTTGGTATTCGATTTAAAGGAATTCCGTTGTTTTCGAAAGAAGTTGGCGAATCCCTCCGGAGTAAAATTGAAAAGTCGCACGAGAATTACCATCAAGACAAAAACAAGAATAAGGAATATGCCAATTTTGCCTACATAGTCTTGAAGAAAGTCGTTCATTTCAAAACCAATGGAACCTCCCAATAAGGGTTGCTCATAGGCAAAAAAACCTAAAGAAATAGAAACCCAAATGGTTCCTAGTATACCCCAAATCCATTTAGAGATTAAACCTTTTCGGTCCAATCCCAAAAAAAGGTATAAGCCAGTGATAGCGAGGAGCAATGGAAAAGTAAATGAGGCCAATCCAAAGCCCTTGTACATAAAAAAATGACTTACAGAGGCACCAAACTTATTGAGCAAATTGCTCGCTTCAGCGTTTCTGTCTTTGAATTCGGATAAAAGACTTTGGTCTTCCTGCCAGGTGAAGTAGTAAGACATGAATGAAAAAAAGAGCGCAATACTTAGCACAATCAACAAACTTCCCAAAATGATTTTGTTCTGTTTGGATAGGGTAAATGACTTCTTCTTTGAGGTTGAAGATTTTGATTTTGTTCTCTTTTTGGCCATTAAAAACTGAGATAATGGGGCTAATTTACAAATTTACGTTTCCAGTACTGGTTTTGGATGAGGTTTAGAACAGTTTGGGAACATAGATGATGAATCCCGCAATACTGGCAAATATGGATACTATCATAACGGCTCCAGCAGAAATATCTTTTATGAATCCGATTTTTTCATCATAGTCGGGTTGCACATAATCTGCCAATTTCTCTACGGCCGTATTTATACCTTCAATACCCATCACCAGCCCTATGGCCAATAATTGGACAGTCCATTCGATGGGTGAAATATTAAAATAAAATCCAGCAGCAGTTACACCAAGTGCAATAACAAACTGAATTTTGATGCTTGATTCGGTCCTAAGCAAAAGAAACATGCCCTTTAGGGCAAAGCCAACACTTTTAATCCGATTGACCAAAAAAGACTCCCTAGGCATTCCCCAAAGCCTCTAAGGCCGCTTTATAATTGGGTTCGTCGGCAGTTTCAGAGACCTGCTCAGTATAGGTGACGGTTCCTTCCTCATTCAGTACCACTACCGCTCGGGAATGTAATGTCTGGAAGGCACTATCCGCAAACTCAACACCATAGTCTTTTCCAAACTTACCTGTTTTATAATCCGAAAGCATCTCTACATTTTCAATACCTTCTGCTCCACAAAACCTTGCTTGGGCAAAAGGTAAATCTTTAGAGATACAAAGGACTTTAGTGTTTTCCAGACTAGCCGCTTCTTTATTAAACTGTCTGATGGATTGGGCACAGGTTCCCGTATCCACGCTGGGAAAAATATTGAGTACCAATTTAGAACCCTTATAATCGCTCAATGACGCCTCTGATAAGTCAGATTTGGTCAATGTGAAACTTGGAGCTTTATTTCCAGAAGCAGGCAGTTCACCCACTGTGGTAGCTGGATTCCCCCCTAAAGTTATTGATGCCATACGGTATTTTTTAATTTGGTGTGAAGGTAAAAATATTAGCTAGGAAGAACTAAGTTCTTTCAGATTTTTTAATAACAAAATATGAGTGTTTTTAAGCGGTGGTTGGGGTGACCAATTGTTTGATTTTAATTTTAAATGCTGCAAACAATAAGGTCATAAATGGGCTTAACCAATTGAAAATAGCATAAAAGAAATACTCACCAACGCTCACGCCCAGGACCCCGCTATGATATGCACCACAGGTATTCCAGGGCACTAAGACCGACGTGACCGTACCAGAGTCCTCCAGTGTACGACTTAAATTTTCCGGTGCGAGCCCTCTCTCCTTGTAGGCTTTAGAAAACATTTTACCGGGAACAACCAAGGCCAAATATTGGTCCGAAGCGGTGACGTTTAAAGCTAAACAGCTCCCAACGGTACTGGCGAAAAGTCCGAAAGTGGTTTTGGCCATACTCAAAAGGGATTTGGTAATACGTTGAAGGGCGCCAATACCGTCCATAATACCCCCAAAAACCATAGCGCAGATAATCAACCAAATTGTTCCTAACATTCCTTTCATGCCTTTAGCTGAAAATAAATCATTCAACTCTGGATTGTCCGTCGCTATGGATGTCTCAACCGTAATCGCATTTAGCATGCCTTTATAACCGGTCTCAAAATTAAGTTGTTCTCCACCTCCTAATTTACTTACGATTTCTGGCTGGAAGATTAGCGCAAATACTCCGCCAAGTAAAGTCCCTATTAATAGGGCGGCGAGGGGAGGAGTCTTTTTTACAATTAGAAAAATCACCACGATTGGCACAATGAAAAGCCATCCATTCACATTAAAGGCCGAATCTATAGTGCCCAGAATGGCATCTGTATCGGCGACACCAGAAGTATTTATCGTAAAACCTAAAATGATAAAGACAATCAATGTAATGGAAACCGTGGGTATCGTGGTCCAGGCCATATACTTAATATGCGAGAACAAATCTCCACCGGCCATGGCAGGTGCCAAATTGGTAGTATCACTTAAGGGTGACATTTTATCTCCAAAATATGCCCCAGACAGAACAGCCCCTGCGGTCATGCCCAATGAAATTCCAAGAGCTTCACCAATCCCTATTAAAGCTATTCCTACTGTCGCGGCTGTGGTCCAACTGCTTCCAGTGGCGATTGAGATTATGGCACAAATGATTACACATGCCGCTAAGAAAATAGTTGGGTTTAAGATTTGAAGTCCATAATAAATCATGGCGGGAATGATACCACTTACCAACCAAGTGCCGGACAAGGCACCCACCATCAAAAGAATAAGAAGTGCTCCAGTAGTGGATTTTACATTTTCCGCTACTTCGGCAATCATCTGTTTGTAAGATACCTTGTTGAAAAAACCGACCATGGCGGCTACTGCACCACCCAAAAGAAGAATAAATTGATTGGAACCACTTAAAGCGTCATCACCAAAGACATAAACGTTATAGGCCAGCATAGCAACCAAAGCGAAAACCGGAATTAAGGCTTCCCAAATATTCAGTTCCCTGTTTTCAATAACTTTTTCGTTTTGTCTGTATTTGGCTTTTTGCTTTTTCTCTGACATGGGTCCGCGTTTGGTTAAGGGTAATATTACAACATTGACCCTAGCTATGCAAAAAACCAAGTACTTTGGGAATTAGGCCTCGACCTTATCCGTAGTAAGAACATCATGCTTAATCATGCATTCCCGCATGGAAAGATAGGTTTGGTGAATATCATCATCTAGACCTATGGAAAAACGTATTAAGCCATCGGTTAATCCCATTTGTTCCTGTTCCTCCATGGGTATTTCCGAAGATGTAGAAGTTCCTGGAGCGCTAAACAGTGTTTTATAAAACCCTAAGCTAACAGCCAGATATCCTAGATTGCTTTTTTGCATGGTTTCCATGAGGGCATTAGCGGTTTCAAGATTACCGACATCTATAGTCAGAAGTCCGCCATAACCATATTCCTGCACCATTTGGGATTTCATGGTTTCGTGTCCTTTATGACTTTTTAGTCCAGGATATACCACTTTTAATCCATCATTCTCAAAGAACTTGGCGAGATATAGGGCATTTTCGCTGTGCTTTTTCATTCTGATGTGCAATGTTCTGAGATTTTTCAAGATGGAAGCTGCTCGGAGGCTATCCAAAGTACTACCCAGCAGCATCCCTGCTCCCTCATTGACATCCTTCAATTGCAAACAAAATTCTTTTGAAGCGCAAACCACTCCGGCAACTGCATCGCTGGTTCCATTTATGAATTTAGTAAGACTATGGATTACAATATCTGCTCCCAATTTGGCGGGAGCGATACTCAAAGGAGAAAATGTGTTGTCAACTACCAAAGGGATACCATGCTTTTTTGCCAATTTCGCCAAAGCTGCAATATCTGAAACCTCCAAAAGCGGATTACTTATGGCCTCACAATAAATCATTTTTGTTTTTGAGGTAATATTCTCTTCAACGATTGAAATATCCGTAGTATCCACAAAAGAGGTTTGGATATTGAATTTCTTCAAAAAGTTTTTCATTAGTGCGTAAGTGCCTCCATAAATGGTCCTACTGCTTACAATATGGTCACCCGAATCACAACATTGAAAAATCACAGAAGAAATAGCCCCCATACCACTGGCATAGACGTTAGCGCTCTCGGTACCTTCAAGTGAGGCGAGTGCCTCACCCAAGTATAAATTTGAAGGGGAAGAATGCCTACTATATAGATAGCATCCTTCGGTATTGCCCTCAAAAGTGTCAAACATGGTTTTGGCCGAAAGGAAAGTATAGGTCGAGGAATCTGAAATGGAAGGATTTACTCCTCCAAATTCCCCAAAATATTGAAGGTCCTGAATGCGTTGCGCAGCGCTATCTTTCATGGTACTGATTTTTATCAAAAATAGAGTAAGTAAGAATTAAAATCAATACTATATTTTATTTATAGAATAAAAATTTATATTTATTAATTATTAAAGAACTAAAATCATAAATTAATTCATTTTAAATGATTTAAAAGAAAATTTTTAATATGGATGCACAGGATGAATCACTGTTGACTCTACTTCAAACCGATAGCAAGCGAACCAACAAGGAATTGGCCAACCATCTTGGTCTTTCAACCACGGCGGTTTTTGAACGCATTAAGCGCCTAGAAAGAAAGGGTGTAATTAAAGGGTATGTGGCTTTGGTAGACCGAAAAAAGGTCAATCGGAGTTTTATGGTACTCTGCCATGTTAAATTGATTCAGCATACCAAGGACAATGTGCTCCAATTTGAAAGAGAGGTGCAAAAACTGGAGGAAGTTTCTGAGTGTTTCCATACTAGTGGGGACTACGATTATATGCTTAAAATAAGTGTGGCAGACATGGATGCCTACCGACAATTTATGGTCACCAAGCTTACCGCCATCAAAAATATTGGAAGCACCCAAAGCGCTTTTGTCATTAAAGAAGTAAAGAATTCCACAGCCATACTTTTACAAACTTTAACCTAAATCGCTGTTAAAGTGGTTCTGGTGAGACAATTTTTTTGTGACATTTAGGTTCAATCAGAAAACGAACCGCAACCATGTCGCCAAAAAACCGGGTGTTGCTCACAGCAACGGCTACCATTATCGGTACACTTTCACTTATCTTATACACTACACTTTCCAGAGATGTGCTCTTTGACAATGTAAGTTATTGTACTTCCACCTCTGGCACCTTGATGTTAAGTGGTATGTCCGTGTTACTGTCTTCCGTGGTATCTGGTTTTTTGGCTTCTTTAATTGTGGTTCGTGATAACACCTGGCCACATATTTTGATTTCATTCTTTATAGTGGGTAAAATGTGCTTTGTTGCGCTCTGCGGGGAATGGAGCGGGCCTTTTTGGTTTGAAACAGGTCAACATCTTTCACTATTGGCCGGGCTTTGGATAGGTTCCTTTGGTGCTTCAAAGTTTCCGTTGGCTCCCATGTAAAATACAGGAGGTTTCCCAAAAAACATTCGTATTTTTACAGCCGTTTTTATAAAAGATTTTCTAAACTTTTTTAGTCATACTATATGAGTCAATATGATGTGGCCGTTATCGGTTCTGGTCCAGGAGGATATGTTGCAGCAATACGCTGTGCGCAATTGGGAATGAAAACTGCAATCATTGAAAAATATCCAACTTTGGGAGGTACTTGCTTAAATGTGGGTTGTATCCCTTCAAAAGCACTTTTGGATTCTTCACATCATTATGAGGATGCCATAAAACATTTCGCGGAACACGGTATTGATATTCCGGGAGAGGTGAAGGTTAATCTTCAACAAATGATAGCTCGTAAAGATGGGGTAGTGGAGCAAACTACTAAGGGCATTGTATTTCTAATGGACAAAAATAAGATTGACGTCTATGAAGGAGTAGGAAGTTTTAAAGACGCTACACATATCAATGTGACTAAGAATGATGGTAGTGTGGAAACCATAGAAGCCAAAAATACCATTATTGCTACCGGTTCAAAACCTTCAACTTTACCTTTTATTACCATTGATAAGGAACGAATTATCACCTCCACAGAGGCTTTAAAATTGAAAGAGGTTCCAAAGCATATGATAGTGATAGGTGGTGGGGTTATCGGATTGGAATTAGGGCAAGTATACAAAAGATTGGGGGCTGAGGTTAGTGTTGTAGAATACATGGACCGAATTATTCCTGGGATGGACGGAGCCTTGTCCAAAGAACTCATGAAGGTGATGAAAAAGCAGAAAACCAAATTCTATTTATCCCATAAGGTGAAATCCGTTGAGCGCGTAGGCGATGAGGTTGTGGTAAAAGCGGATGATAAGAAAGGTCAGGAAGTAGAGTTTAAAGGGGATTATTGTTTGGTTTCAGTGGGTCGTAGACCTTATACGGATGGTCTTAACGCAGAAGCAGCCGGGGTTCAATTGGATGAACGCGGAAGGGTAGTGGTTGATGACCATTTGCAAACCACCGCTTCCAATATTTACGCCATTGGAGATGTTATTCGAGGTGCTATGCTAGCCCATAAGGCGGAAGAGGAAGGCACCATGGTTGCCGAAATTTTGGCGGGCCAAAAACCGCATATCGACTATAATCTTATTCCCGGAGTCGTCTACACCTGGCCAGAAGTTGCGGCTGTGGGAAAGACCGAAGAAGAGTTAAAAGAAGCTGGAGTCGCCTATAAAGTAGGTCAGTTTCCAATGCGAGCTTTAGGTCGTTCTCGAGCTAGTATGGATACCGATGGTTTCGTAAAAATCCTAGCGGATAAAGCTACTGATGAGGTTCTCGGAGTCCATATGATTGGTGCTCGATGTGCTGATTTGATTACCGAAGCGGTAACTGCAATGGAATTTAGGGCTTCAGCAGAGGATATGGCCCGTATGAGTCATGCACATCCTACCTATGCCGAGGCAGTGAAAGAAGCAGCCTTAGCCGCCACGGAAGATAGACCTATTCACATTTAAGAAACAGAGAGCACGCGATTTATGGGAAGGTTAATAGCCTTCTTTAAAATCACCCGTTTATTGGTGACTCCCCAAATGGTGGTTTCCACTCTTTTCATGCCGATATCGTCTTTAAAGAGAATACTCACTTTGTGACGTTCTAAATTTCCTAGTCGCATTGCCTTGAACAAACTTGTGCATCTACGGCTACGTTCTTGTTTCTTGTCAAAAACATCTTCTGTTGGGAATGTAAGAAAGGGAACACTCTCCTTATCTATAGTAATTATATTGGGATTCTCCATGTTGATTTTATTAAATGAATTAGTACTGGATTAATCTTGATATTTTATTTAATCAAGGTCACATCGGGATAGGCTGCCTTATAGCCAAACCAAAAAGCGTTGAAGGAATGAAGTCGTTCTATTGTTTTTCCATTTGGTCCTTCCAAGTTATTTTCTTCGATGGTCCAGGTGTTGCCATTCGAATCTTTTGCAGTGGATATGCCATCATATTCCAAAAAATCGAGGGTACCTGTCTTAAAAACCCGATGGGCGCCGGATTTGTCCGTGAACACGGTAAATGAGGTATTTCCTATTTTGTTTTGATATATGGACTTACGTTTTAGAAAACGACTACTAATGGCTAAATTCTCATTGGTTTGTTCAGGTAGGCGGATAGCTAAAATCTCATCCTTATTTTTTAAACTTTTATCTATTTCAGGAACTGTGAACATTAGGTCATCAGTAGCAAAATAATCTCGATACGCCACGCCTTCCCGATAGTCTCTTCTGTGTCCGGTGTCCAAAGAAAGTACTTTGGTGTCAGGATGTCTTTTTTTCCATTCCCCCCAGGTGGTAGTCACAACGCTTAAATAATCCAATTGAATTCCTTTACCCACTAGCGGACCAATTACAGGCTCACCTTCCAAGGTGCTCCAAAGGGATTGGGTGGCTTTATCATACATCAACTTATTGGACCGATATAGGAATCCACTGGTGCCCATTTGATGATTTACACCTTCATGTTCGGTTTTGTATAAAATTACCGTACCACAAAGTGTACAATATACCCCAGCAACTGGAACACCACCCACTTCATCAACAAACATTTCGTGCCAAGCCAATATCTGTTTCGGATAGGCTCTGGCGTCCCCATTAACTTCAATGCCGAATACAATAGCACTGTCTTTTAGGTAGTTTGCCTCCAAAGGGATAATCATTTTGGGATTGCGCAACGGGGGAATACCATCCTGCAAAACCCCTCCCCAACGGACTTCATCCAAACGTATAGTGGATTGATGGCTTCTATTCAAAAAATACTTGCCAAATTTGGGGTCAATCAATCGGTGCAATTTAGACTTGTATTCAAAATAGGCATCTGGATATGCTGATTCTTTGTTCCAAATCCATTGGAACCATTTATCATAATCCAACCCGAATTTCTTTCCGGTTTTTTGTTCCAGTATTTGTAAAAGCTTGTTGGAATGTCGTTTTGAACGTGCAAAGTAGATTGCCTCCAAGAGCATGATTTCATACCCTTTTTCCCAATTTTCCTTGATATGTTTTAGGGCACGGGCCGTCAAATAAGGGTCATCTTCGCGGAGTAGGTCCAGAAAGTATTGCGCTGTGTCATCTACTTCGGCAAGGACTGTGTTTGAAGGATTTGATGGAAGGTTTATCGCAAGAATGGAGGAAAACGTAAAAATTAGGGAGGCGAAAAAAAGGAACTTTCTTTTAGTCTTGAGCATAGCCAGCATTATAAATTTTTTATAATGGGTCGCTAGAATTAAAAGATGCTGAAGCTTTTAACTAATTTTTGTGACAGAAGAGAAGTCTATTTAGTTCCTGGCGATGCCTAAAACCCGGCTTACAAAAACCCTAATCTTAGCCTTAATTTCTTTTAAAATAGGCAAACTAATCCGAAACAATTCCATAATCTGAAGTCGGATTGTTTGGACAATATGGCTGATGGTGGACTTAATTTGAAGTTCATGGCGGTCGTACTTCAAGGAAAGAAATGTACAGACAAACATAAAGGCCAAGGCTCCTGGAATTACAGCAGATGGAGTCAAGGAATGGTTAAAAAATCGGTACAGTCCCAATCCGGTAAAACTACCGTACAAGATGATAAAATGAATCACATAAATGCTCAAAGTGCTTGCACCAACTTTTAATACTGTAGCATTTGTCATGAATTTTCGGAAAATCATAAAGATGGCAAAAACCACAAAGACATCTCCCAAACGAATGAATAGGTAGTTGTTTTGCTCAATCAATGCAAAAAGTCTTATGTCGGTGACACTATTCAACCAAATAAATCCTTTGGAGGAATAGAAAATCAACAAAAGCCCAAGAGAACCAGCAATAGAAATAGCCGCTGGATACAAATATTTATGGTTTTTGAATCGGGTAAAAGCCATGGCCAAGAATCCTCCCATGGTCGCATAACCCAACCAGGGTATGATAGTAAAAACAGAACCATTGGCTTTGGTAAAATAATTGGCTATGGCATCCGGTAAAAAAGAAAAAGACCACTGTTTATATATGGGTTCAAATAGGAAAAGTAGCAAAGTTGTTCCTATCAAAAGCAAGGGAAAAGTCCCTTTGGACTTATTGGTACTGAACAAATAGAACCCTATAATCGCTAGGATGGATAAACCTATACAATGCAGTACATCCACTAAATAAAAAGAATTATAGATATGGCCAGTGAGCATTCCAAAAAGGTTCATCCGTAGCAAATAACCTATCAATAAAAGTTGAAGCCCTCTTTTTATTCCCTTCCTTACTCTAGGATTGTCCATTCCGTTCTCTGGAACTCGAACCAGTAAGAATGTGAAAATAAAACCGGAAACCGTAAAAAAGACGGGGGCCGTTATTCCCCTAAAGTACTTCCAAGTAGTAAAAACGATATTGTTGCTATCCCTAAAGATAGGGTCCAACAGACCATCTATAAAATGTCCTTGGAGCATCATCAAGATGGCCCAAGCACGCATAGCGTCAATGAAGAATAATCTGTTAGTTTTGGTTTTCATTACAAAAGGCTACTCTATATACTTGTTGCACAGTACATTTGGATGTTTAGCACGCCAAAATTAGATAAAATACATACATCTTTTGGTGCTTTACGGTATTTTAGCGAAACAATTAAAGAATTATTGTAATGGCTGAGATTTTGGCATTTGCGGGCAGCAATTCCTCAACTTCTATCAATTATGAGTTAGTAAAGTACACAGCTTCCCTGATAGAAAATCACAAGGTGCAGACTTTGGATATGGCTCGATATCCTTTTCCCATGTATTCTGCGGATGAAGAAAAGCAAAAAGGTTTTTCCAATTCTTTGATAGAATTTAAAGGATATATCCAACAATCGCAAGGCCTAATTCTTTCCGTAAATGAACACAACGGGAATCCCTCTGGATACTTTAAGAACTTATTGGATTGGCTTTCCAGACTGGAGCGAAGGTTTTTAGAGGATACCACCGTTTTCCTTATGGCCGCATCTCCTGGAAAGCGAGGTGGAATAGGGGCGATGGGTGTCGTGCAGGACATTCTCCCACGTTTTGGGGCGGAAATAGCTTCCACTTTTTCTTTACCTTCTTTTGGTCAAGTTTTTGCAAACGGGGAAATCATTGACCAAACTTTAAAAGAACAACACTCCGAAGCGCTTGATATTTTTCTTCAAAAACTAAACTAAAAAACTTGCCAAGAACATCGCGTTCATTTTCGATTAGTGATAATATAAATTTTAAAAAGGCTGCGCTGGACTGGACTCGGAACTACAAAAAAGTAGTTTGGCTGGACAGCAATAAGCATACAGATAAGTATAGCTTCCTTAACCTGGTGGTAGCAGTTGCAAGACAGACCACTGGTTCTTTTTTTGAGACAGAAAGCATCGATGAAGCACAAAATTTTATCGATAAAGAGAAGGATTGGCTATTTGGTTATATCACCTATGATTTCAAAAATAATCTGGAGGACTTAAAATCAGAGAATTTAGACTTGCTTGATTTTCCAGAGTTGCATCTTTTCTGTCCCGAGAAAATCATCTTTATCAATGAGAGTACTGTAGAATTCAAATACCTAGAAAATTGCAAACATGAAATTGAAGAGGACTTTCAAAATCTTATTGGAAAAACCAAAACTCAACTTGATTTACCCTCCCAAGGCATCCATATTCAAATGCGGATACATAAGGACGCATACTTCGGGAAGGTGAATAAAATGTTGGAGCATATTCATCGAGGCGATATCTATGAAGCCAATTTTTGTCAGGAGTTCTATTCTTCGGAAAGTATTATTGATCCTTGGTCAGTCTATCACAATTTGAATGCGATTTCCCAACCCCCGTTTGCTACCTTTTTGCGTTTGGAAGATAAGTTTCTCCTATGCGCTTCCCCGGAACGCTACTTGCAACGGAATGGAGAAATGGTAGTATCCCAACCTATCAAGGGAACAGCCAAACGTGATGCGGATTTGGAAAATGATAAAATGCTAAAGAATCAGTTGGAAAAAAACCCCAAAGAAAGGGCTGAGAACATTATGATTACGGATTTGGTCCGCAATGATTTATCCAAAAGTGCCTTAAAGGGAAGTGTTCATGTACAAGAACTCTGCAAGGTGCATACCTACAAACAAGTGCATCAAATGATATCTACAGTGAGCTCCCTGATAGATGCAGAGACTCCTTCGACCCAACTCATAAAAGAAACTTTCCCTATGGGAAGTATGACCGGTGCGCCAAAAGTTTCTGCCATGAAAGTAATCGAAGATTTGGAAGAAAGTAAAAGGGGCCTATATAGTGGTACAGTTGGATATTTTAAACCCAATGGGGATTTTGATTTCAATGTGGTAATTCGAAGTATCCTGTACAATGCCACGAAAAAATATGTATCCTATTCCGTGGGTAGTGCCATCACCGCGCAATCCATTCCTGAAAAAGAATACGAAGAATGCTTAATTAAAGCCAAAGCCATGCGTAGCGTTTTGGAAAGCTAAAACACCTAATGCTTACTTTTGAAAAATGCTTCAGAAGTTTCAACATCATATCCATGGTAACTTTCCCTTTCTTAAGGAAAAGGAACTCCTGATTGCTTGTAGTGGGGGATTGGATAGTGTGGTATTGACGCATTTATGTCTCCTGTCGAACCTAAAAATTACTTTGGCGCATTGCAATTTTAATCTTCGGGCTGAGGAAAGTGATGAGGATGAGGTTTTTGTAAAACAACTGGCAAAGGAATTAAATGTGGAATGTGTCTCTACTTCCTTTGATACAACACAGGAAATGAAGGAGAATGGAGGTTCCATTCAAATGGCAGCCAGAAAGCTGCGGTATGAATGGTTTGAAACGGTTTTGCAAGAGAGAAAACTAAATTATGTGCTTACGGCGCATCATGCAGATGACGCTCTAGAAACCTTTATCATTAACCTTTCGCGTGGAACTGGGATTGATGGACTTTCGGGTATTCCAGCCAAGCATGGAAATGTTGTACGTCCCTTGCTTCCATTTTCTCGCGACGAAATCTTAAGTTTTGCTCAGGAGAAACAATTAAAGTGGCGGGAGGACAGCAGTAATGCCGACACCAAATACCTGAGAAATCAGATTCGGAAGGAAATCGTACCCAAGTTAAAAGAGTTACATCCAACTTTTTTGGATAACGTTTTAACCACCCAAACTTTTTTATCCCAGTCCAAAATAGTTTTGGAGAACACTTATAATGAAGCCAAAAAAAGAGTGTTCAAAAAGGAAGGAAATGGTTATCAAATTAATATCATGGACTTAAAATCACTAGAACCTTTGGAGGCCTATTTGTTCGGGTTGTTCAAAAGCTATGGGTTTACTGCCTGGGAGGATATAAAATCGTTGTTGGATGCCATGAGTGGAAAGGAAATTTATTCGGCAACTCATAGATTGCTGAAGGACCGTGATTCTCTTTTTCTTCGACCTAAACAAGAAAAATCGGAAGCATTTTATCTTATAGAGGAGGATGTTAAGCACATCGAAGAACCCATCACTTTGCTTCTGGAAATGGCATCCGACCTAGAAAAAGTTGACCAAAATGTCGCACTTTTTGACAAGGAAAAGTTAAACTATCCCTTAACGTTAAGAAAGTGGAGAAAAGGCGACTATTTTTATCCATTGGGAATGCAGGGGAAAAAGAAACTGTCCAAGTTCTTCAAGGATGAGAAGGTGGATGTTTTTTCCAAAGAGAACCAATGGCTGCTCTGTGCTGGAGAAGAAATTGTTTGGGTTATAGGAAAACGGGCAGATGAACGTTATAAAATAGATGGGAACACCTCCCAAATTCTAAAGATTACATATTCGGTATGAGGATATTGGCTTGTGTACTGTTTTTTTTGATTGGAAATGTTTTTTCCACTTTCGGACAATTGGATGAAAATCCTGCTACGTGGACCCATGAAGTGAAAAAGCTTTCGGATTCGGAGTATGAACTGGTTTTCAAAGGCAAAATAGCGGAAGGCTGGCATGTGTATTCCCAGTACACAGCAGAAGGAGGTTCCCTTCCAAGCGAATTCACGTTCGAGAAGGTCGGGGAGGACTATGAGCTTATTGGGAAAACTTCGGAAAGTGAAACCATAAAGGAATACAGTGATATTTTCGAAGTCGAAGAAACGTTCTTCAAAAAAGAAGCCATTTTCACCCAAAAAATAAAACTGCTCAATCCAGAGGTCAATCAAATTACGGTTAACCTGTTTTATCAGATATGTCAGGAAGTCTGCATTCCAATGGATGAACTCTTCCAAGTATCTTTGGATGGAAGTGCCTTTGTTTCGGAGCAAAAAGAGCTGGATGAAAACAGTTTGGCTTTAGGCTCCTCTCTAAAATTGGATATCAAGAATAAAGAATTACTCAATCAAAATGAATTGGGAAGTTCTAGTGCTAAATCCAACCTTTGGATGATTTTTGGGTTAGGATTTTTGGGTGGACTTATCGCCTTGTTGACCCCTTGTGTTTTTCCGATGATTCCCCTTACGGTATCCTTTTTTACCAAACAATCACAAAAAAGGGCAAAGGGGATTGTCAATGCAGGGCTTTATGGCTTTTTTATCGTCTTGATTTATTTTTTGTTAAGCCTTCCCTTTCATCTTTTTGATTCTGTTGATTCCCAAATTCTCAATACAATAGCCACGAACATTTGGCTCAATGTTTTCTTCTTTATCATATTTGTGGTCTTCGCTTTTTCCTTTTTCGGATATTATGAGTTAACATTACCCAGTTCTTGGGCCAATAAGATGGATGAAGCTTCCTACAAAGCGGGTGGAGGCTTGGGAATATTCTTTATGGCCTTGACTTTAGGTATAGTTTCATTCTCATGTACCGGTCCCATATTAGGAGGACTTTTGGGGAGTACCACTTTGGCAGAAGGGAATGTAGCTACAAATTTATCAGCTGGAATGGTTGGTTTCGGCTTGGCATTAGCCCTTCCTTTTACGCTGTTCGCCCTTTTTCCGACATGGCTGAATTCCTTACCCAAATCTGGCGGATGGATGACCACAGTTAAGGTGGTCCTAGGATTTTTGGAATTGGCTTTGGCTTTTAAATTCCTATCGAATGCGGATTTGGTTGGACATTGGGGAATTTTAAAACGAGAAATTTTCTTGGGGATTTGGATTTTGCTGTTTGTACTACTTGCACTGTACTTGTTTGGTGTTTTCAGGTTTCCCCATGACGGCCCTAAGCAAAAACTTTCATCAACACGGAAATTGGTTGGACTAGTTTCTGTAAGCTTTTCCCTGTATCTAATTTTAGGATTGATTGGAACCGTCAATCTAAAATTATTGAGTGGATTTCCGCCACCTGATTTTTATAGTGTACAACAAACCGATAGCGATTGTCCATTAGGACTGGACTGTTTTAAGGATTTTGACGAAGGGGTCGCTTATGCCAGGGAGCAAAACAAGCCTATCCTTCTGGATTTCACGGGATGGGCCTGTGTCAATTGTAGAAAAATGGAAGAGAATGTTTGGAGTCAAGCGAATATCTATCAAATGATAAAGGAGGACTACGTGCTTATCTCCCTTTACGTGGATGACAGAAAAGAACTCCCAATTGATCAACAATTCGATTTCAAGTACGATTCTGGGAGGATAAAAACCATAGAGACGATAGGTCAAAAATGGGGTACGTTCCAAACCATAAATTTCAATGCAGCATCACAACCCTATTACGTCCTATTATCGCCTAATCTTGAAGTGCTTAATGAAGCGGTGCAATACGTGGATTCGGATGTGTATGAAGAATGGTTGAAGTCTGGTTTGGCCACCTATCAGCTTTCCATGAACCAATAAAAGCACCTTACTTTTTTTAGATTCTTTCAAAATAATGTAACTTCGGATAACTAACTAACTTAACCGATGGCATTGTGAAAACTTTTAAGAAAGTACTTTGGGTACTTGCTATTCTTTTGGTTCTTCTTATCGTTGGGACTGCTTTTTTCTTCAATTCCTTAAAGCCAAATTATAGCGGAGAGCAAGCTCTAGAAGGATTGCATGGAGACGTAACTGTCTACTATGACTCCTTTGGCATACCTCATATATATGCTGAACAAGAAGAAGACGCTTTTCGTGCTCTTGGCTATGTACATGCGCAAGATCGGCTTTGGCAAATGGAACTTCTTAGAAGAGTAGCCATTGGACGATTGTCGGAAGTGTTTGGAAGTGATTTGGTGGAAACGGATAAGTTTTTCCTCTCCTTAGGGATTGATGAGAATACTAAAGAGGCCGTGAAAAATTTAGATGCCAATAGCCCAACGGCAAAACTCTCAAACGCCTATTTGGAAGGCATCAATGCTTTCATAGAAGCGGGACCGAAACCTGTTGAGTTTTACCTTACCGGCTTAGAATTGAAACCTTTTACTATTGAAGATGTTTACAATGCTGTAGGGTATATGGCTTTTAGTTTTGCCCAAGCCCATAAAACGGACCCACTGCTTACAGATATTCAAAATGATTTCGGTTCGGAATACCTTGCCGATTTGACCATAAGTTCCGATACCTCCACAGTTTGGATAAAGAATTTCAAAAATATAGGGGGAGATTCGGTATCACTGGATTTAATGTCAGCCGTCTCTAGAGCACTTAAAAAACTTCCTATTCCACAATTCGAAGGGAGTAATAGTTGGGTGCTTGGCCCGGATAAGACCAAATCGGGAAAAGTAATATTGGCCAATGACCCCCATATTGGATTCGCCCAGCCTTCCGTATGGTATGAGGCGCATATAAATACCCCAACCTATGAAAAATATGGTTACCATTTGGCCGGAGTCCCTTTTCCTTTATTGGGTCACGATAGAAATGTGGCTTATGGACTGACCATGTTCCAAAATGACGATTTGGATTTTTATGTTGAGGAAGCGAATGTTAGTGACAGTACTTTATACAAAACAGAGACAGGTTGGGAGAAGTATAAAATTGTCAATAAGACCATCCCAGTTAAAGACGGTGATCCGATTTCATTCAGCTATAAAAAAACCCGACATGGCCCAGTTTTGAATGGAATTGCAAAGCAAATAACTGGGGATAAGCCTATTGCCATGTCATGGATGTATACTAAATGGGATAATCAGGTTTTGGACGCACTTTATGGAATATCCCATGCGACGAATCTCAATGAATTTCAAGGTGCTTTGCCCAAAATACATGCTCCTGGACTTAATGTGATGTATGGCGATGCGCAAGGAAACGTAGGATGGTGGGCAGCTGCTCAATTGTATCAAATGCCTGACAGTGTATCCACTAAATTTTTTCTTGATGGAACAACGGGGAATCAAGAGCCCATTCGTTTTCTTGATTTTTCGGAAAACCCTAGTGCCATAAACCCTCCTTGGAACTACGTGTATTCCGCCAATAATCAACCTGATTCCATTGCTGGGATGCTGTATCCAGGATACTATCTTCCGGAGAACAGAGCTAGACGAATTGTGGACCTATTGGAACCCAAGAACGACTGGGATAAGGAATCGGTTTCTGAGATGATTCTTGATGTCACCTCTTCCGTTAATCCTGAACTGGTGCGAGAGCTGATTAAGCTTTTGGATATTTCCCATTTGAATCAAGAGCAATTGGTATTGGTGGATAGGCTTACCAATTGGGATGGTTCATATCCCTTGGATAGTCAAAGTGCGGTTCTGTATCATCGCTGCGAGTATTATATTCTTAAGAATACTTTTGAAGACGAACTGGGACC
Organism: Flagellimonas sp.; assembly: GCF_965601775.1. Taxonomy (GTDB): domain Bacteria; phylum Bacteroidota; class Bacteroidia; order Flavobacteriales; family Flavobacteriaceae; genus Flagellimonas. Next base: position 2,078,822 of record NZ_OZ271837.1, on the reverse strand, counting down.
AGAAAAGTTCACGCAATTTCTATCAACTCATTTAATGAAACGCCAGATTGCTTGGGGCGCTATAATGAAGGTGGGCAAATGGTGGGACAATATTGGTACCCCGAACTACAAAGAAACTAGAAATGATATGGTCCTAAAGTCTTTTGCGGACGCATGGGGTTCTTTACAGAAAGACCTTGGTAGTGATACTAATGAATGGACATGGGACAAAGTGCATACCTTGGAACACAAACATCCAATAGGGGAGGTGGAGTCCTTGCGAAAATATTTCAACATCGGACCCTTTCCCGTAGAAGGCAGTAGAGAGGTAATCAACAATTTGACCTTTCCGTACGACAGCACTGGATATTACAAAGTCAGTTCCGGGCCGTCCACCCGAAGAATCATCGACTTTTCAGATATTGAAAATAGCATAAGTATTTTGCCAACAGGACAATCTGGAAACCCATTAAGTGAACACTATGATGACCAAGCCGAAATGTTCATTAATGGTCAATTTCGAAAAATGATGATGAATACCACCGAAATTCAAGAATCAGCAAAATCCCTACTAGTATTTAAGCCAAAGAATAAGTAAGGAGTACTTTTTAATTTCTTACAGGCGTGCAAGAAAACACTTGCATCAACTCATATCTTCCATTCGTCAAAATGCCAAGGTTCTATTGAGCATTACCTGTTATTTTCCACGGAACTAATTAGGTACACGAATGCTTACAAAAATATATGGGGGTGCGGTTTTTGGTATTGAGGCCATTATGGTAGCTGTCGAGGTAAATGTGGACAAAGGAATTGGATATCACTTAGTAGGCCTTCCCGACAATGCCATAAAAGAAAGTCAATATCGTATTGCTGCTGCATTAAACAACGTAGGGTTTAGGGTTCCTGGGAAAAGAATTACCATAAACATGGCTCCAGCCAATTTACGAAAAGAGGGTTCTGCCTATGATTTAACCTTAAGTATTGGTATCCTCACAGCTTCAGGACAAATTGCCAACTCTAACTTGGAGGATTACGTAATCATGGGAGAACTTTCACTGGATGGGAGCTTACAGCCTATTACTGGGGCTTTGCCTATAGCGATAAAGGCCAAAGAATCTGGCTTTAAAGGATTTATCCTGCCCAAAACCAATGCTGCAGAAGCCGCAGTAGTGGAAGGATTAAACGTTTATGCGATGGAAAACATACTGGATGTAATCGATTTTTTTAATGGCGTTGGAGATATTGAACCAATGGATGCATTGGAATTTTCCAGTTTCAAAGAAAGGGTAGCTCCAATCGACCATGATTTTTCTGATGTGAAAGGACAGGAAGGGGTCAAACGTTGTATGGAAATAGCAGCGGCTGGAGGGCACAACATTATACTTATTGGACCGCCAGGAACCGGTAAGACCATGTTGGCGAAACGATTACCCTCCATTCTTCCTCCCATGACCTTGGATGAATCCCTGGAAACTACAAAAATCCATAGCGTGGTGGGAAAGACCACAAACAATGGATTAATGATTCAACGACCATTTCGTAGTCCACACCATACCATAAGCAGTGCTGCTTTGGTAGGTGGAGGAAGTTATCCACAACCGGGCGAGATTTCGCTTTCACATAATGGTGTTTTGTTTTTGGATGAACTACCAGAATTTGAACGGAGGGTATTGGAAGTCATGCGCCAGCCCATGGAAGATAGGGAAGTCACAATTGCTCGCACCCGATTTGCGGTGACATATCCATGCAGTTTTATGCTTATAGCCAGTATGAATCCAAGTCCAAGTGGATATTTTAATGACGCCAATGCCCCTATCAGCTCTTCACAAGCAGAAATGAAGCGCTACATGGGAAGGATTTCAGGTCCTTTGCTTGACAGAATTGATATCCATATTGAAGTGAGCCCTGTACCATTCGATAAACTTTCCGAAAGCAGAAGAGGAGAAAGTAGTTCCCAAATTAGAGAACGTGTGATGAAAGCCCGTAAAATTCAGAATCAACGTTTTTCTGACAATGGAATTGTTCATTACAATGCACAGATGCCTCCAAATCTGATTAGAAAGTTTTGTTCTCTAGATTCAGAATCCTTGAATCTACTAAAAAATGCTATGGAGCGTTTGAAGCTATCAGCAAGGGCATATGACCGTATCTTAAAGGTAGCTAGAACAATTTGTGATTTAGCAGGGGAAAAAGAAATAAACGGGAATCATATTTCCGAAGCCATACAATACCGGAGTTTGGATAGGGAAAGCTGATTTTAGGGTGTTTTTTTGTTGCAAGCAACAAATTTATAAACCCATTCTTCCAACAGTCGGAAAGAATCTGGGTATTGCTAAAATAGATTTTCTTTATTTTTAGCTGTTCCTTGTTAAAAGTGCTGGAACGTATAATAATTATTGGTTTAATAGGTTAATATTCATAGGTCCTGAATCATACCGGATTTTTACGAAAGCTATTTTTGCACATGTATCGATTTAAAATCTTCGCTGGATTGGCGTGTTTGTTTCTTTTTCTATTTTTTCTGGCGTTAAGCGGCAGTAGTTCCGTTTCAGAAACCCATTCTGCAATAGAAACCTTTGAAGAAGATATCTATGCATCTCTAAAACCAAATACTACGGTATCAAATAAAGAACTTCAAATTGCTCTGCAACAGGCTGTTGACTCTTATTTTAACAAGGCCATAGCCGCTGGGGAAGTTGTAGGTGCCGGTGTAAGCATTGTAAAAGGAGAACAGGTACTCCTGGCAGATGGTTTTGGAATTAGGAATAGTGCTACGGGCAAAAAGGTAGATGGGCAAACTGTCTTTCGATTGGGCTCGCTTTCAAAGGGATTTACAGGGGTGCTTGCTTCAGATTTAAAGAGAGAAGAGAAGTTAACCTGGGAAGATAGGGTCAGCGAATGTATTCCTGAATTTGAGTTAGGAGATTGGGAGAACACCAAAAACATAACCTTGGCCCATTTATTATCACATACTTCGGGAGCACCCTATCATAGCTTCACAAATCTGGTAGAGGCTGGACTATCTCTCAATGAAATCGCAAACCGATTTGTTGATGTACAACCCATAGGCAAACCCGGGGAAATATATAGCTATCAAAATGCGCTATTTGCACTTTCCGGGGAGATGATGGAGAGGGTTACGGGTCAAGACATTACTACATCCTTGGAAGAGCGGTTTTTCAATCCACTTGAGATGTGCGCGACCACTATGGACTTTGATGCACTCAAAAAGACAGAGAATAAAGCCAACCCCCATGTTAGATACAGGCGTGGATGGAGGTCTGGAAAGCTGACCAACTCCTATTTTAATGCCGTTGCGGCCGGGGGTATCAATTCGAATGCCGAGGATATGGCCAAATGGATGCAGCTTTTGCTCGGTCACCGCCCCGATGTAATGGGACGCGAAGCCTTACAGGAGGCCTTTACGCCATTTGTGAAGATACCAGGAAGACAAAAATACTATCAAAGATGGCCCGGCCATACTGCCTCATATTACGGTTTTGGTTGGAGAATCCATAAGTACCGACCAAATGACTTGGAGGTAGAAAATACCATTTGGCACCACGGGGGAAGCGTCAACCACTTCCGCAATGAAATAGCGGTCTTTCCAGAGGAAGATTTGGGTATTTGCGTTCTGTTGAACAACCAGTCCAAGATAGCCCAACGGGTGATTACCGACCTTTACAGTATTGTTCAGGAGGTCATGCGGGTCCACACAAGTGAAATGCCTAATCGGTCAGTGGTTAGCTCCCAAGCTTCCAAATCGCCAGGAACCTGAACGAAATAACCTCACGGTTGTCTTCCTTGAATGTTTCTTTATAGGAACTTGAACAGGAAAGGGTGGTTTGAATGAGAGTTAAATAACTTTCCATCCTATTCTGAAACAACCCTTTTTTACAAAGTTTTCAATGTGGATTCTTGAAAGCCCAATTTAGGGTCAGAAGGGGACTCAAATTACTTTATGAAACAGACTTTGAGATAGTGTTTGCATCCAGTTTGTTCCTGAAGTCCTTAATTTTAATGTTTTTGGTATACCTTCCAAAGAGTTGAATACTTAACCAAAGACTCAAATATTCTGAATTCAATTTGCGTTTGAATCTTTTCGATGATTTATTTAAATATTCCGTGATGCTATATATATTCAAAATTCCCTTCTCACGAAGCATCTCATAACACTGGAATCTCAAATAAGGAGCAATATTTTTCCCTCTAAATGCTTCAAAAGTATACATCTGATTCAAATACGCCTCATTGGAATTAATGGGAATGGTCCTCCCTCTAAAATCAAAATCACTGAATTGAACAAGCATATAAGCAGCAATTTCATTATTCTTCTTTACACCAATACACCATTGATTTTCATCAAAATAATGCTCCGTTTGGGTAAAATGGAGTCCCTTGATGTTATCGATAATATACTCAACATCATTTTGGTCGAAGAAGGACACCGAATAACCATCAGATTCATCTTTGATTTTGGGAGGAATTACTGGTGTTACTGCTTCTTGAACCCAGTAGTAAGGCATTATATCAATACCAATTCGTGCAAGACGATTTCGGAAGCCTTGAAAGAACAATCCATGTCGTATAATTCTCCAGAACCACTTAAAATGCTGTCTAAAACCTTTAATGTTTGCCTCCATTAATTAATCAATTCAATGGGTAATTTACGTCCAAAACTTCCTTTTTCCGTGCTTAGATTCATTTTCTGCCTAAATTCCAATGGGGACATAATTTCTCTTTCATTGGCCTTGGCAATAGTATGAATTCTCTTTATCAATGCCGAGTTGGACGCAAGCTCAGTTCGGCCTGAATTATACCAAATATTATCTTCAATCCCCACTCGTACTCCCCCTCCAGAGGCAATAGCTATGGAGTTCATTTTTAATTGGGCATTACCAATACCAGCTAAACTCCAAAACGAATTCTCCGGTAAATCGTTAATCATTACACCCGCATTTAAGAGATTAGCTTGAGCACAGGCAATGTTCCCCAAAAGCAGATTAAAATAAAAAGGAGGTTGAAGCAAACCCTTTTTTGCCAAGTATTTTGCGTAATTGATCATTCCAATGTCGAATGCCTCCAACTCGGGTACAATACCATTTTCCAACATAGTCCTGGCCAAATCCTGAATCATTTGGGGAGAGTTGGTACTCGCGGTCGCATTAAAATTTAATGAGCTCAAGGTAAGACTGCCCATATCAGGTTTCAAAGGTCCTTCTAAAAAAAGAGGGTCGGCTCGTTGCACAAACTCTGAGAAGTTTCTTCCACTTAGAGAAACGCAGATGACCAATTCTGGCTGGTATTTTCTTATACCTTCAATAATTCTACCGTAGATCTCTTTCTCATATGTGGGTTTCCCATCTTCATGATTTCTAGCATGCAGATGCACCATGGTTATGCCAATATCCGCTACTTTAAGGACGTCATCAACAATTTCTGAAACCGTTATGGGAACGTGCGGAGTCAAATCCTTGGTGGGTATCATTCCCGTCGGGGTAAAATTTATGATAAGTCTTTCCTGCATGATTTTAGACAATCTGATTTAACTATGCTTTTGTAAGCTAAGTTATAGTCAAAATCTGGTTACAGGCTTTAAACTTGGATTAACTCGCGTTTTATTGGGTAAACTGTTTAATTAAGAAGTAGCTTTTGATGTAAATACCTTAAAATTAAGGATATGAACCTTTAAATCACCTTAATGTTGGCTTTTAAACTAGCGATAATACCTAAGATGTTCGCAACAGTATCTTCTAAATAATATTTGATGGTAAGATGGGGAATACGTATGGTGGTAAACCCATTTTTAAAGGAATGCATGGATTCTTCCAAGTCCTTCAACACTTGGTCATGTGTAATAGGATTATATTCCGTATCAATCTCGATATTCAACTTTACGCGGGAAAATGCAATGTCCACGGATTTTTGGCCATCCCACCATTCCAGCATGGGTTGAGCTCCTTTCTCCCTTAAGGCATAAAAAAGATGTATCGCCTCTAGAGGAGTATTATTGTTTAAGATAATTCTCTTGATTAGTTTGGTATGCCTTTCGCAAAGGGCGACACCAAGTACATCATGGGAGCCTTCACGTTCTTCACGCGTTAGTTCTTTACCACATTCCTTACATGTCATAAGTATTGGTCGGTTTAGGTCAATAATAAGATTTGGGATTATTATAACTCTAGCATTTTCATATTCGTATAAAAGAAGGTCTTTAAGCCCCCATATTTTAGATGAAATGCATTTTTTTGGATGAAATGCATCTTTTTATGCAAAACATCTTAATTTCAATCATCGCAATAGAAACCATATGCTTAAAAAAATTGGCCCAGGAATATTAGTGGCAGCTGCTTTTGTGGGCCCCGGGACAATTACCATTTGTACCATCGCTGGAGTCAAATTTGGCTATGCCCTGTTATGGGCTTTATTGGTTTCTATTTTTTGCACCATTTTCCTTCAAGAAATGGCGGGAAGAATAGGTTTTCTTACCCAAAAGGGTTTGGTTGAAATTATAGGAAACCAACTAAAGATAAAATGGGTAAAAGGCTTGGTTTTAGGCATCGTGCTTTCGGCAATACTTGTTGGAAATGCGGCTTACGAGGCAGGAAATATTGGAGGAGCCACTTTAGGTTTGAGTGCATTATTTGGAAAACAGGGAAGCTTTCCCGTTTATCCACTTCTGATTGGTTTTTTCTCTTTTTGTATCCTTTGGTTTGGCACCTATAAAGCCCTTGAAAAGATTTTTATGGCTTTAGTGGGCACTATGGGGCTTTGTTTTGTTATCGGAGCAATAGTTACAAAACCTTCTGTTGCTGAAATTGTGAAAGGTGCCTTTGTTCCACACTTACCTGAGGGAAGTATATTGACCATTGTTGCCCTAGTTGGCACAACCGTGGTTCCCTATAATTTATTTCTACATGCCTCCTTGGTAAAGGAAAAATGGCATGCCAAGGAAGATTTGAAGTGGGTAAGGTGGGATACCCTATTTTCTGTGGGGATAGGAGGGTTGGTTTCCGTCGCAATTCTTATTACTGCTGCTGGTTCGGATTTGCAAACCGTCAATGACGCCCTCGACATGGCGAAGGGTATGGAACCCCTATTCGGTAAAATGGCATCCTACTTTATGGGTACAGGATTGTTGTTGGCCGGAATAACCTCTGCTATTACTGCTCCATTAGCTGCAGCATACGTTGCAAGCAGTTGTTTTGGTTGGAATCAAGGTTTGAAAGACCTAAAGTTTCGATTAGTTTGGATTGGTATTCTTTTGTTAGGTGTTCTTTTTCTTTCTTTGGATATAAAACCCATCCAAGTAATTCAATTTGCACAGGTGGCCAATGGAATCCTGTTGCCAATAATGGCTATGTTGCTACTTTGGATGGTAAACCAAAAAAATGTAATGGGAAACCATTCCAACAAGCTTTCGCAAAATATCCTTGGAGTACTGATTGTACTGTTCACCATATTTTTGGGGATTAAAAGTATTTTAAAAGTGATTGATTTCTTTTAATGGAAAAACAATGGGTAGACTTTAATTGTGATGTGGGGGAAGGGATTGGCAATGAAGCACAGCTTTTCCTATACATCAGTTCGTGCAATATTGCCTGTGGTGGACATGTGGGCGACGAAATCTCAATGATTGAAACAATTAAAATGGCAATGCATCATGAAGTAAAGGTTGGAGCCCATCCATCATATCCTGATAAAGAGAATTTTGGCAGGAAAGTGATGCCTATTTCCGCAGACAAGCTGAGAGAAAGTTTGCTGGGTCAGTTAACTACCTTCCAGAGGGTAGCCACAAGACTTGGTGCTGTCGTTTTTCATATAAAACCCCATGGCGCGCTGTACAATCAAATGGCTTCTGACAGTGATTTAGCCATCCTTTTTTTGGAAGTAATTAAAGAATCGGGTTTACCTCGAAGGATATATGCACAGTACGGGTCGCAAATCGCAAGCTTGGCCGAAAAGAATGGGGTAGAGGTATTGTATGAAGCCTTCGCGGACCGGAATTATTTGGATGATGGGAGTTTAGTGCCGAGAAGCAATACCGATGCATTGATTTCGGAACCATCGCAGGTGCTTAAGCATGTGCTGACCATGATAAAAGAGGGTGAGGTAATAGCGTTGTCGCAAAACCGAATAAAAATTAAAGCTGACACGATATGCATTCATGGGGATACACCAACAGCATTGGAAATATTACAGTATCTTTCCTCAGAATTGCCAAAGTATCATATAGCCCTACGTAAGTGAAAAAATTCCCCCTAAGCATAAAACCCTACGGAGAAAAAGCGGTTTTGGTCGAATGGCCGAATGAAATTCAAGAGACAATCCTAGAAGATATCTTGAGTTTTGTAGATTCTTTCTCAAAAAAATATCCCTCTGAATGGGAATTGGTACCCGCTTACAATTCGATTACCATGGTACGATCATCCAATTCGGGTTTTGATTTCGATAGTGTGAAGTCCATGATTTTGGAAAATTACCAGCACGAACAGGAGGTAAACCATGAAAAGGAAAGGTTTTTATGGAAATTACCGGTATGCTATGATACAGAGTTTGGAATAGACCTTATTGAAACTGCAGAATTTTTGAACTTGAGCAAGGATGAATTGATTACTCAACATACTTCACACGAGTATTTGGTATACGGGATAGGTTTTTTACCAGGATTCATGTATTTAGGAGGACTGCCTGAGTCCTTGCAACTACCTAGGCGTAAAGAACCCAGACTTCATGTCAACAAAGGTTCTGTAGGACTGGCGGGTAGGCAGACGGGTATTTACCCTCAAGACTCGCCAGGTGGATGGAACATCATTGGCAATTGTCCCATACCTATATTTAATGCTGCCCATGAGAGTCCCTGTTTTGTAAACGTAGGGGACAAAATTCAGTTTCAATCTATTTCCAGAGCGGAATACGATCTCCGCAAAATTGAAAGTGAAATAGGAATTTACCATATTGAAAAATTACCGCTGGATGCTTAGAGTATTGAAATCAGGTTTTTATACGACCCTTCAGGATTCAGGAAGATTTGGTTTTCGCAACATGGGAGTTCCTGTTTCCGGTGTTTTGGATGAGGTGTCCGTAAAAAAAGCGAATATCCTATTGGAAAATAATCCAGAAGATGCCGTTTTGGAAATTACTATGACAGGTCCTACCTTACTTTTTGAAGCCCCCACCTTTATTTGTCTTTCAGGTGCTTTGTTATCCGCCACATTAAACAATAAACCCGTAGAGAATTACAAAGTAATCAAAGTTGAATCAGGGGACATTCTTTCCTATGGTAAATTGGAAAGTGGGTTTAGGGGGTATTTAGCTGTCAAAAATGGATTTCAAGGGCAGAAGGTTCTGAACAGTTATTCCCAATACTTTCCGGTAACGCAAAAAAAGCATATCAAAGAAGGTGAAGAAATTCCCTATATGCCTGTACAAGAATATCAACCAGCTATTTCGGAATTGAAATTAGAAAATCATTTGGCTGCTCAGTTTCTGGAAGTGTACAAAGGGCCAGAGTTTTCGTTACTATCCAAACGGCAACTTGAGAGGCTTTTTTCGATGGAATTTGTCATTTCTGAAAAAAATAACAGAATGGCGTACCAACTTTCAGAGACAATTGAACCGCATGCACATACAATGGTAACTTCAGGAACGTTGCCAGGTACTGTACAGCTGACTCCAGCTGGAAAACTCATTATTCTGATGAAGGATGGACAGACCACAGGAGGATATCCTAGAATTCTTCAATTATCGGAGCATTCGATAAGTGTATTGGCTCAAAAAAAATCAGGAGATACCATTGTATTCAAGTTGGTTTAAACTTGTCGGTAAACCTCTTCGAAAGGCACTCGAAATCGCTTGCCGTATATTCCATGTTCAGCTCGGATGCCACATCCAACAACCATGGTGATTTCAGCTCCCATAGGCAGATTTAATATGCGTTTTACAAGTAAGGTGTCACTACCTTCCATAGGGCAGGTGTCATATCCGATGGCCGCCATACTGATCATAAAGTTTTCCGCAGCGAGACCAGCGCTTTTATGCGCTACAATGCGCATATCAGACCGTCTAACCTGACGATACACTGGTTTGAATAAACCGATAATGTTGAACGTTGCATATTTAATCCATCCAAGGATACCCAGAAAATCTGAATATACAGTGGGGATAAGCTTTTTGTAATATGTGAGCGCAAATTTCTCCCTTCTTGAATACTCTTTCTCAGGTTTATTACCGTAAGCATTTTTTAAAAATGAAATATTCGATTTAGCGCGTTTTCTCCAAAGATCTTTTCTACTGACCACCACTACCATTTGTTGTGCAGTTTTGGCTGCATTCTGATTCAAACAAGCCTCAGTCAGCCGTTCCAGTTTGTCTTTTTCAACTACATGATAAAATTCCCAAAGTTGTAGATTGCTGCTGGTTGGTGCTAAAACGGCATTTTCCAGACATTTTCGAACCTTTTCAGAATCCAACTTTAAATCATCTCTAAAAACTCGAACAGATCTTCGGTATCCAATGGCTTCGCTCACGGTTTTTTCCATGCGCTAAAAATAACCAAAATGAAAAAACTATGGGGTCAATCCATAGCCTTAAAACACTTGTAAATAGAGTTGAATATGATATTTTATTTCAATATAAAACATTGATTTTCAAAATAATATATGGGTTTTGTAAGAAATGAATTTGAAGGCTTTTATTGTGTTAAAAATTTGGGGTATGTGAAAGGTATATCTTTGAATTGGAAAGTAATTTCAGGAAAAACACAGCTTTCAAGGAGATTTGTCAATGGAATTGAATAAATACAGCAAAAATGTTACCCAAGACCCAACGCAACCTGCCGCACAGGCCATGCTTCATGCCATCGGGTTAACTGAAAAGGATTTGGAAAAACCTTTGATTGGAATTGGCAGTACAGGTTACGAAGGAAACCCCTGTAACATGCACCTTAATGATTTGTCCACCTATGTAAAGAAAGGTACTAGTGAGGTAGATTTAGTGGGACTCATTTTTAATACAATTGGTGTCAGTGATGGTATTTCTATGGGTACTTACGGGATGCGCTATTCCTTGCCATCCAGGGATATCATTGCCGATTCCATGGAAACGGTTGTTCAAGCTATGAACTATGATGGCCTTGTGACCGTAGTGGGCTGCGACAAAAACATGCCGGGAGCCCTTATGGCTATGATTCGGTTGGACAGACCTTCTTTAATGGTGTATGGGGGAACTATAGCCTCTGGATGTCTCAACAACAAAAAGTTGGATGTGGTTTCTGCCTTTGAAGCTTGGGGTGAGAAGGTGGCTGGTACCATGAATGAAGCAGAATTTAAAAGTGTTATTCAGAATGCTTGTCCCGGCGCCGGAGCATGCGGAGGAATGTACACAGCAAATACTATGGCTTCGGCAATTGAAGCTTTGGGGATGTCCCTGCCCTACAGCTCTTCCAACCCAGCAGTAGGGAAGGAAAAAAATGGAGATGCCTTGGCCGCGGGTAAAGCACTCAAACATCTACTTGAAAAGGATATTAAGCCTAGCGATATAGTCTCCAAAAAGTCATTGGAAAATGCGGTACGACTGATTGTGGTACTAGGAGGTTCCACCAATGCGGTATTGCATTTTTTAGCTATTGCCAAAGCTGCGGATATCGATTTTGGATTGGATGATTTTCAGAGAATCAGCGATACAACACCCTTTTTGGCTGATTTAAAACCAAGCGGTAAATTTTTAATGGAAGACCTTCATAATGTGGGAGGTATACCTGCTGTTATGAAGTTTATGTTGAAGCATGGTATGCTTCACGGGGACTGTTTGACGGTTACCGGGAAAACTATTGCTGAGAATTTAGAGGCCCTCCCTGATTTGTTCGAAGGACAGGAAGTAGTAAAAGATTTGGATACCCCAATCAAGGCAACAGGACATCTAAGAATTTTATATGGCAATTTGGCCGAACAGGGAGCTGTAGCTAAAATAACTGGAAAAGAAGGGCTACACTTTTCAGGTCCTGCTAAGGTATTCAATGGGGAATTTGAGGCCAATGATGGTATTCGAAATGGAATGGTAAACAAGGGAGATGTGGTAGTGATACGGTACGAGGGACCCAAAGGAGGTCCCGGTATGCCAGAAATGTTAAAGCCAACAGCTGCCATCATGGGAGCTGGACTCGGTAAAGATGTGGCATTGATAACCGATGGACGCTTTTCCGGAGGCACACATGGGTTTGTTGTGGGACATATCGCCCCAGAAGCCCAAGATGGTGGAACCATTGCATTGGTAGAAGATGGGGATATTATTACCATAGATGCAGAAAAAAATAGGATGACTTTGGATGTTTCTGACCAAGAACTGGCGGAACGCCGAAAAAACTGGGTGAAACCACCTTTAAAGGTGAAAAAAGGTAGCCTGTATAAATACGCGAAAATTGTATCCTCAGCTTCCGATGGATGCGTAACGGATGCAATTTGAAAGGTTGATAGGAGGGATACAGACCTGAATCTAAAAGAAAAGGTTATGGAAACATTAAACGTTAAAAAGAAGCAATCGGAAACCAAAAAGGCACTTCGAATTTCTGGAGCGGAAGCAATTATTCATTGTTTGCTGGAAGAAGGAGTGGATTTGATTTATGGGTATCCGGGAGGAGCCATCATGCCGGTTTATGATGAGCTCTATAAATTTCAAGATAAACTGACCCATATTCTCACACGTCACGAGCAAGGCGCAACCCATGCGGCTCAAGGATATGCTCGGGTAAGTGGGAAGGTGGGCGTGGCTATAGCCACTTCCGGTCCGGGAGCTACCAATCTAGTAACGGGGCTTGCTGATGCCCAAATAGATTCTACCCCTATTGTGTGTATTACTGGCCAAGTACCAAGGCATTTGTTAGGTTCGGATGCCTTTCAAGAAACAGATATAGTAGGAATATCAACTCCAGTTACCAAATGGAATTATCAGATAACAAAGGCCTCGGAAATACCGGAAATCTTTGCAAAAGCCTTTTACATAGCCAAATCAGGTCGCCCTGGCCCCGTGTTGATAGACATAACCAAAAACGCACAATTTGATGAGTTGGACTTTGTGTATGAAAAATGCACAGGTGTTAGAAGTTATCAAGCTGTTGCGGAACCGGATATGGATGCACTAAACAAGGCTGCAGAGCTTATCAATGCGGCCAAACGTCCTTATATCATTTGGGGTCAGGGTATTATTTTGGGCGAAGCCGAAGATGAATTAAAAGCCTTTGTAGAAAAGACTGGAATTCCCGCAGCATGGACCATTATGGGAGAATCAGCCTTACCAACGGATCACAAACTCAATGTGGGAATGGTTGGCATGCATGGAAATTACGGTCCAAATGTACTTACTAATGAATGCGATGTCTTAATCGCAATTGGTATGCGTTTCGATGACCGGGTTACAGGGAACTTGGCCACCTATGCCAAACAGGCCGAAATCATCCATTTTGAGATTGACCCCGCTGAAATCAACAAAAATGTAAAGGTAGATGTGGCAGTGCTTGGGGATGCAAAAGCCAGCTTAGGACTTATATTGCCTTTGGTTAATGAAAATGAACATGGGGCATGGCGCAAGGAATTTGACAAAAAATATGAGGAGGAATACGAAGCGGTTATCGCAAATGATTTGAATCCCACTAAACCGGGCTTGACCATGGGGGAGGTGATTGAAGAAATCAACAAGGCTTCCAATAATGATGCTGTTATTGTGACTGATGTGGGGCAACACCAAATGATCGCTTGCCGATATGCCAAGTTTTCAAGAAGTAAAAGCAATATCACCTCTGGTGGTTTAGGCACGATGGGCTTTGCCCTTCCAGCAGCAATTGGAGCCAAGATGGGTGCTATGGACCGTGAGGTAGTAGCTGTAATCGGCGATGGAGGGTATCAAATGACCATTCAGGAGCTTGGGGTTATTTTCCAACACAATGTTCCTGTGAAGATTTTAGTGCTAAACAATGACCATTTGGGTATGGTGCGGCAATGGCAAGAATTATTCTTTGAAAGCCGTTATGCTTCAACGGTCATGACCAATCCTGACTTTGTCAAAATTGCGGAAGGCTATCATATTAAAGCACGGAGAGTAACCGAACGGGCCGATTTGGAATCTGCGGTTCAGGAAATGATTTCTTCCAAGGACCCTTACTTTTTGGAAGTTCGGGTGGAAAAAGAAGACAATGTGTTCCCTATGATTCCTTCAGGGGCATCAGTTTCTGATATTCGATTGAAATAATATGAACTTGTTGGAAACCCCTAACGCGCCATTGGTCTATCCCGACTTGCTTAAAAGAACGAAGGAAGTAGGTTTCACTATGCCTTCGGATGTTTCCATGGGAAGCTTATTACAAACTTTAGTAGCGTCTAAACCGAATGGTATTTTTTTGGAACTGGGTACAGGTACTGGTCTTTCCTTGGCTTGGATATTGGAAGGAATGCAGGGTGAATCCAAAATACTAAGCTTGGATAATGATGAGCAGTTGATTCAAATTGTGTCCCAAGCCTTCAGGGATGAGCACAGACTGGAACTGATTTGTACCGATGGAGCAGAATGGATTTCTTCCTATGAGGGGGATGGATTTGATTTGATTTTTGCAGATACTTGGGCTGGAAAGTACACCCATTTGGATGAAACCTTGGCTATGGTAAAAGAAGGAGGATTTTATGTGATTGATGATATGAATCCACAGCCCAATTGGCCCGAAGGTCATGGAAAAAAAGCAGAAAAGCTTCTGGAAACCTTAGCGAAGCGAAAAGATTTTATAATCACAAGATTAGATTGGTCGACAGGAATTGTTATCGCCGTTAAAAAGAGCAGTAATGGAAAATAAGTGGTACACTATATCCGTATATTCTGAAAACAACGTTGGCTTGTTAAATAGAATATCTGGAATATTCTTAAAGAGACACATTAATATAGAGAGTCTAAATGTCTCTAAATCAGAAATAGAACACGTATCTAAATTTACGATTGTTGTATTCACCACAGAGGATTGGACGCGTAAGATTGTAGGTCAAATTGAGAAGCAAATAGAGGTGATTAAAGCCTACTACCATACCGATGATGAGATTATATATCAAGAATCGGCCATATTCAAGATTGCTTCACACCTGTTGTTTGATGAAAGGCAGATCCAGAATATAATAAAGGAAAGCAACTCACAAATTGTTACGGTATCCCGGGATTTCTTTGTGTTGGCCAAAACCGGCAGAAGATACGAAATAGATGAAATGCATGATGCCCTGGAACCGTATGGAATTATGCAATTTGTACGCTCGGGAAGAATAGCGGTAACCAAAGAGAGCATGCCCATAACCGAAATATTGGCAGAATTTCAAAACTAAATAAGCACTAAATCAAAAACTGAAAATGGGAAATTATTTCAATACACTATCATTACGAGATCAATTGACCCAACTGGGTAAATGTAGGTTTATGGAACCAAAAGAGTTCAATGATGGTGTAACTGCACTTAAAGGAAAAAAAATAGTCATCATTGGATGCGGTGCGCAGGGGCTGAACCAAGGATTAAATATGCGCGATTCTGGATTGGATATTTCGTATGCCCTTCGTGAGGCAGCAATTCAAGAAAAAAGACAATCCTTTAAGAATGCCACTGAAAACAATTTTACAGCTGGAACGTATGAGGAATTGATTCCCACAGCGGACTTGGTCATCAATTTAACTCCAGATAAGCAACATACCAACGTGGTTGGGGCTGTAATGCCTTTAATGAAGAAAGGAGCTACTTTGTCCTATTCCCATGGATTTAATATTGTGGAAGAGGGAATGCAGGTACGCGAAGATCTAACGGTGATCATGGTAGCCCCTAAAAGTCCAGGTTCCGAGGTTCGAGAAGAATACAAAAGAGGGTTTGGGGTACCTACCTTAATTGCGGTTCATCCTGAAAACGACCCAGAGGGAAAAGGATTGGAGCAAGCCAAAGCCTATGCGGCCGCAACAGGAGGACATCGGGCAGGTGTGCTGGAGTCTTCTTTCGTAGCTGAAGTAAAATCTGATTTGATGGGGGAACAGACCATTCTTTGTGGATTGTTGCAAACAGGTTCTATTTTATCTTTTAATAAGATGGTGGAAAAAGGGATTGACGCCGGTTTTGCCTCTAAACTGATTCAGTATGGTTGGGAAACCATTACAGAAGGGTTGAAGCAAGGAGGCATTACGAATATGATGGACCGCTTGTCCAATCCGGCAAAAATTAAAGCCTTTGATTTGGCCGAGGAACTCAAAGTAATCATGCGTCCTCTGTTTCAAAAACACATGGACGATATTATGAGCGGACATTTCTCAAAAACCATGATGGAAGATTGGGCCAATGGAGATAAAAACCTCCTGGATTGGCGTGCGGCTACCGGAGAAACTGCTTTTGAAAAAACGCCGGCAGGCAGTGAGGACATTTCAGAACAGGGGTATTACGACCATGGGGTACTTATGGTTGCTTTTGTAAAGTCAGGGGTAGAGCTGGCCTTCGAGACTATGACGGAGTCTGGCATCATTGATGAGTCAGCTTATTACGAATCTTTGCATGAAACACCTTTGATTGCCAACACCATCGCCCGTAAAAAACTGTTTGAGATGAATAGGGTCATTTCCGATACGGCAGAGTATGGTTGCTATCTGTTTGATCATGCTTGTAAACCTTTATTGGAAGACTTCATGAAAACCGTAGAAACCAATATTATTGGTAAAACCTATGGTTCAGGTTCCGATAATGGAGTTGACAACATGAAGCTTATTGCGGTAAATAAAGCTATACGGGAACATCCGGTGGAAATTATTGGAGCACAATTGAGGGCTTCCATGACAGCGATGAAACCGATTGGTTAATCATTTGTTTATATACGATACGTATCTTCACCCAACTAACACTATACTATGATACCTGAAGAGTTTCAGATTACAGAAGAAATCCATCAAAGTACCTATTTGGTCAATGGGGAGTTGAAAACATGGACAGGAAATACTTCCCCAGTCGTTTCCACCATATCATCAACCAAAGAATATGCCCCAACACCTCTGGGAAGTATTCCAGATATGGGAGAACCAGAAGCCATGGAGGCCTTGGATTCAGCTTTGGCTGCCTATAACAAAGGTCAAGGGGTATGGCCCACCATGAAAGTCAAGGACCGCATCGAATGTATGGAGGCCTTTGTAAAAAAAATGGAGGAAAAAAGGGAACAGGTCGTAAAGTTGTTAATGTGGGAGATAGGGAAGAACCTTCCAGATTCATATAAAGAGTTTGACCGTACCGTTGAGTATATTTATGATACTATCGAAGACTACAAACAGTTGGATAGAAATTCGGCCAAGTTTTCGAAGCATGATGGGGTTTATGCACATATCCGTAGAGGTCCCTTGGGCGTAGTCCTGTGTTTGGGACCATATAACTACCCTCTAAACGAGACCTTTGCCTTGTTGATTCCCGCCATAATCATGGGGAACACCACCATTTTCAAACCGGCAAAACATGGGGTGCTGTTGATTACTGCCTTGTTGGAGGCTTTCCAATCCAGCTTTCCTAAAGGTGTGGTAAACATTCTATTTGGACGGGGTAGGGCGGTAGCGGCTCCCATAATGAAAACCGGTAAAGTAGATGTGTTGGCTTTGATTGGAAACAGTAAATCTGCGAATGCACTGCAAGAGCAACATCCCAAAAGTAACCGACTTCGTTTGGTTTTAGGGCTTGAAGCCAAAAATCCGGCTATAGTTCTGCCAGACGCCGATTTGGACCTGACCATTAATGAGTGCCTTGCTGGAACGCTTTCCTTTAACGGGCAGCGCTGTACAGCCTTAAAGGTGGTATATGTGCATGACGATATCAAAGATGAATTTCTAAAACGCTTCTCTGAAAAAGTCGATGCTTTGAAATTTGGGAACCCCTGGGACAAGGATGTTAAATTGACGCCATTACCAGAACCAGGGAAACCCGCTTACATACAGGAGTTGTTGGATGATGCCAAGGCCAAGGGAGCCAAAATCCAAAACAAAAAGGGTGGGAAGCACAAAGACAATTATATATGGCCTGCTGTCCTGTATCCTGTGACCAAAGACATGCGTGTCTACGAAGAGGAACAATTTGGTCCCATTATTCCAGTACTATCCTTTAAAGATATAGAAAAACCTTTGGATGATATGGCTGAATCCAACTATGGGCAACAGGTAAGCCTTTTTGGGAAGGACGTATATACCTTATCACCATTAATTGATACCCTGGCCAATTTAGTGTGTCGTGTGAACCTGAATAGTTCCTGTCAGCGAGGCCCGGATGTCTATCCCTTTACCGGACGAAAAGATTCTGCACAATCGACCTTAAGTGTTCATGATGCCTTGCGTTCGTTCTCTATTCGAACTTTTGTGGCCTTTAAAGACAATGAATTGAACAATGAGACGATTGAGCAATTACTCGAAGCTAAGGTGAGTAACTTTTTGAGTACGGATTATATATTGTAAAAGCGTTGCTTTTACCATGGGCAATTTTCAAATAACAATTGACAATGAATACCGTCATTTGGACGGAGTCCCGATTTTCGGGACGACAAGAAATCTTGGATAACAATGAAATAAAAAAGCCCCAAAATTTGGGGCTTTCCAATTGATATTATATTACAAAGTTAATTGTTAGGAGCCGAACGCATATAAGAGAATCCCCCACTTCCTCCAATATTGACTATTGAATAGGAAGTAAAAACCACGTCAATATATATGTCTTCTGAGATAAGGTGTAGCACTAGGGCTTCACCTATTATGTTTTGAATATTTAGGAAAAAGTCGTTATCCACGCAGCCGTCTACCAGATTGAAAAAACCACCAAACTGCAGCTCATTTGTGGGGGTTGCCGTGGAACCTCTTGCCCATTCGATATCGTCAGCTGAGTATGCACAATTCATATCTTCTATCATAGGCTGATTTTGGCTAAATACGTTATAAAAACCAACAAGGCCATCATCTGAACGTGTGAGCCATACGACATCCGTAATCCGGTCTTGGTTTTCTTCAAGCTCATGGTCTGCAAGGTCTTCTTTGGTGAACGCCACTGGTCTTTCAATAGTACAATTATTGGCCACACCATCTCCCCATACTTCGGGGGCACCGGGGTATATAGCAGCGTTATTGTCGTTGCAGTCGCCATCAACAAGCGCATAGCCGTCTGGAGCATCTTCCGCTACAGCAACCACTTGCTGCGACTCAATGGCAACGGTACTTCCCGTACCAAAACCATCTCCGTCCCCGTCCTCGAACAGGTTGTACAAGAAGATTCCATCGCCATTCTCGTCCACATCATTGTCGGCAATCTCCTCGGCATCTGGGTTTAGGTTGGCATCGGTATCGTTAAAATCGGTATTGTCGGCCACAAAGCCGTCTAGTTCCACGCAGGAACTTTGGGATACCTCCGGGTTTCCAAAACCGTCGCCGTCGGTATCGGCATAATAGGTGATTTCCGTACAGCCGGGGAAAATCTCGGCATTGGTATCATCCGTGTCGGTGTTATCGGTAACAAACCCGGTTACTTCCACGCATGAACTTTGTGATACCTCGGAGTTTCCAAAACCGTCCCCATCAGCATCGGCATAATAAGTGGTCGCTTCGCAGTTAGGGAAAATGGAAGCATTGGTGTCATCGGTATCGGTGTTGTCGGTAACAAATCCGGTTACTTCCAGGCATGAACTTTGTGAAACGCTTGGGTTTCCAAAGCCATCCCCATCAGCATCGGCATAATAGGTGGTCTCGGTACAACCAGGGAAAACAGCGGCATTACTGTCATCCGTATCGGTTCCATCTTCCACGAAGCCAGTGGGGGCTGTACAGGCACTTTGGGAATTGGCGGCATCACCAAGCCATCGCCATCGGCGTCCCTGAAAAAAGTGGACTGTGTTCATCCATCGTCCTTGCTACATGCTGTGAGCAAAAGACAAAGAAAAAGTCCAAGAGCGGTCAAAAATTTAATTTTTCTCATAATTCTTAAATTGATTTGGGTTTAGATATATATTGTGCTTACTTATTGAATTTGTGCCAATTCCCCATACTTTTCTTTGGTGGCAATCGCCTCGGAAAGTCCTGTTAGGTAATAATCAAAACCACCATGGAATACTGTAGTTTTTTGAAGAGTTTTAGACTCAGGGATTTGGTGCAAACAGGCTTTGGCTTTATCCAAATCTTCCATAAGTAAATGACCTAGCGATAGATTGGCATAAAGGATTTTTTGGATTTCTGGATTTGAGGTACGTTCCAATTTGTCTTCCCAATAACTTAATGAGATTTCGATTTCGGATTTTATCTTCTGGTAGTTTCTTTTCTTATTTTGGTTTAGGGCAGAAAGGGCATTTATCGCGGTTTTGGCCATATTGCTGGCGTCGTTCAAGGCTTCATGACCTTTGTTCTTTACCCCGAAAGTGGCAGCGTACATGGTTTTCTTCTGTTTCAAAAAATGGGATTTTAAAATCTCACCACTTTTTGCATAGAAGTATTTCAATACGTAGGATTCATATTTTTTAAGCTTACGCAAAAGCAATTTTCGTCGCTTTTCAGGCCTTTTCAGCAGGTTGAATTTCATTCGGAAAACGGGATTTAGCATAAAATGCCGAATGGAAAGCTGGGTCGATTGGTTTTCTTCATCCACATAGTAGGTAAGGGACTCGTCTAATATGATTTTACCCTCATTAGTTACTACTCTAAGACTGGCTGTTGCTTCTATCTCACAAATTGCGCTTTCCAAATCATTAAAATCCACCTGAGCTTGCACATTTTCTATATTGTATTTTTTAGTGGTTAGGGTAATCGTGAAATCTGGATATATAGCTTGCCTTTTATATGGAGAACTGAGTCTTAAATGCATCTGGCCCCATGCCTCCAAGGTATCGGTAATGGCCTGCTTAAACAGAATTTCTCTTTTGATAGGGTCTTTTTCGCCAACTCGGGCATGCCAGGAAATCTCATCCCACCAATCCATGGGGCTAAGTTGGGTATCCACTATAAAATCGTAGGAGCTAAGACCAGGTTCCAGAGGGATTTTGGGAGCAATAGTATAGGACCAGCCTACTGGATTTTTTATAGGCTTCACTTTCTTTTGTGCAAAGCTACCCCAAACCACCACTAAGAGTAGAAAACCGAGTAGTACAGCACATCTATTGTGTTGTTTTACTTTGAATGTTAGGAAACCTTTTGGCGGAGTCATAAAATAAAGGTATCCCAGGGATTTTGGACAGAAAGCTGGAAATTGACGGAGCTAGAAAATGGATTGATGAATACCCCACTTTAATTGAAGAGATATTCACATACCCATGCAAAACCATCGCGTTTTCAGGTAGGTAAAAAACAAGAGAGCACCTTAAAAAGGAACTCTCTGATATTGCCATTGTTCAAAACGGCGGGTTGCTAATTTACTTGTTCCTGTCTTTGCCCCGTGCCATACCGAATGTTCGCGATATAGGTTTTGCCCGCTTGTATGGGTTGGTTAAAACTACCCTCAAAGGCTTGTGGGCTTTTTTGGTTTAGGTTTTCGAGATAGCCGGAACCGCCGGACTTTAAATTGGCATCACCACCCCAGATATACTCTCCGTTAGCCGCCAAGGTCCCAAAAACAAGGTCCGCTTGTGCTCCAGAACCGGGGGCACCCTCCGCGGCGGGTTCTATGCTGACCATAAATTGGTCTGTATAGCCAGCACCGGTTTCCAAATCATCAAGATTATAGTTGGTAATAGTTCCCTGTTCATCCACAGTGATGCTTTCTACCTGAACACTGGCGCTTAGCGCGTACGGTTCAGTAATCAAGGTGTGGGGCATGGATTCGGAAAAGAATGGGGTCTTGAATGTGCTTAACTGGTTTGCAAACTGGATATTGCCATCGGTATCAGACTCCAGCAATTCCACAATGTTGATGGCACTGTCGTTTTCATCCAGCAGTTCCGTTTCATGCTCCGGACTGATGGGGTAGCTGGTGGTTATGGGCAAGTATTTCATCGTAACAGAGGGAGGTGTGATGGTGTAGGGAGCTGTCACTCCGATATTGTTTGGGATCACTTGCCATTGGGTGCCAAAGGAAACCACTTCGATGCTAGGCAACGTAAACCCTGCTTCGCCTCCACCACCATAAAAATCGAATGTTGGATTGGTGTAGCCGTCTGAATCGTTCGGTGTCCACAATTGAAAACTCTTGGCGCGACCTACGGAAACTCCAACCACATCAATGATACACGTAGCATCATCTACATTAAATTGTGACTGGAAGCGTAGATTAAACTGACCCGCACCTCCAAAGATGGTGTAGGGGTCTTCCGGATTGTAGCCATCATCTTGGTTGGCAATGGCAACTTGCAGCGCTGCTTCAATATTGGCTGGGGTAATGTCTCCAAATGCATCGGTCATTACTTTTAAATCGATGCCCAAATCCGGAGCAAGGTCGGTGGATTCCTCAACCTCCAATACGCCATCTTCGTTTTTGTAGAATCGGACATCGTAGTAAAAATCAAAGTCAACTTCTGTATTGGGCATAAAGCCATTGCCCGCTTTTGTAAGCACTAGCGAATCTATTGCAAATTCTAAGCTGACCACGCCCACAGCATTATTGCCCGTAGGGTCGTTCACATCAAAGAGGGGCGCATCTATTAGGTTTGAACCAAATGAAGTGGTCTCAATGATGGTAGATTCAAACCCAAGATCATCTGTCAGTGGGGCGGTATCCACATAATCCGCAAAGTCGTAGGTGGTGAACAGGATATCTTGAAAACCACGTCCAATTTTTTCATAACTCAGGTCAAAACCATTTCCTGGGGTGGGAGGTTCGTCAAACACCCAAATAACGCCCGGCACATGTGGAATGCTGGAGTCTGCGGTCCAATTGGGACCAAAGTTGGTCGGGATTTCTGCATATTCGGGGCGGGGCAGGGGTTGGCCGTTACGTTGGGTGATGGCCAAACGTTGGTGGGTCGCGATGTCTGGTACCAGCAATTCTAAATTTATATCATCACCAAGGGCGGGCACCTGCATGCTGTAGGCTCCGGTGGCATTGTCCACTTGCGTCTTGCCAATGACCACATCGTCGCTAAAGGAGTAGATTTGGGGTGTTATGGAACCCCCTGTGTTGAACTGGTCCGCAAAATTGGCCAAATTGACCCGTAGTGTCAGGTCTTGGGGCACCTCAGGGGTGCCGTCGGTCAGGTCGGTCTCAATGGTGACCATGCCGGAAATGGTGGCTGCGTCCGAGGCCATGGCATCCGGAAATAGCGGAATCACGGAAGACTCGGTCACCGGGGTGGGGACTACAAGCCCATCAATGATTTGGTAGTGCTTTCCTTCTTCAATGGGTCCAAAGTCCAAATTAGCGATGATATCCAAAAAACCATCCGCGGATACGGACAGGAGATTCCCTCCAATCCGGGCCCGGCTAAAAAAGGCCTCTCCGTTGGCATCGGTGGTCAGGATTTGTTGGTCTACTTCGCTTCCTGTGGGTGTTGCGGCCTGGAGGGTCACACTAGCGCCGGACACGGGTTGGTTGTCTTGGGATACCACTTTTACGGAATAACTGAGCAAATCCCCCAGTTCATTGAGCGTTTCGGTGGCCCTGTCGGCTTTGTCGATTTCCTGTTGCTCGGCCAGTTCCACTTGGGTCTGGAGCAGGTTTTCTTCGTTAAAGTCGTCTTTACAGCCCATGAGCAACCCTAGGACAAGGATGCCGAGAAAAAATCTGTTTTGTGTCATCTTGGTCATATGCTTTTAAATTGATGTGGCTCGTTCTTGTGTATGGGAGGCCGATATTTTTGTGGTGTTGGTCTTTTTCCAGACCCTCCATACCAAAGGTATGGGATGTCAGGGCCCTTAAGTTGTGCCGATTGATGGAGGTGTGGTTTGGGTTGACGTAGTGGCCAAGGGTAGGGGTGGGGCCATAAAAAAGGGGCCTAAAGGCCCCTTCTTGTTTATTGTATCGATACAGTACGTTAATTATCTTCAAACACATCCACCTGCTTGTCCCCCGTACCGTACTGGATGTTGAAAAAGTAGGTCTGGCCCGGGAATACCAATTGGCTGTCGCCTTCTCCAAAGGTGCCATTGAAGCCGTAATAGTCCTGTACATTGAGCTCCCCTAAGTAACCGGAACCACCGGACTTGATCTCGTAATCACCTTCCTATCGGTATTCGCCATTTTCTGCGAAAACCCCATCGGTTAGGTCAACCAAGGCACCTGTACCCGGTGCGCCCACTGCGGCGGGCTCCACGGTAACGGAGAACTGTTCGGTATAGTTTTCACCATATTCCTGTACATTCTCATCAAAGGTGGTAATGCCGCCATTGTCATCCACCCCGATAAAGTCGATATCGACCCTGGCCTTTAGGGCACGGGGTTCCTCGATGATGGCGCGTGGCATGATATGGGAACGCTCGTCCGTTGCAAAGAACTCGACAATTTGGTTCTTGAACTGGATATGGCCATTGGCATCCACTTCCAGCGCGTTCAATACGTTGGAATCGTTGCCGAAGTCTGCATCGGAAATGTCATCACTGGTAAGGACGGATTGGTCGTTGTCATTACTCACCGGTACATATTCATAGTCCATATCGCTTGGTAGCACGGTGTATGGCGATGTCACCCCGGTATTGTCGGGTATCATCTTCCATCGGGTACCGAATTCCAGTACATTGATGTTGGCTTGTTCGCTAGCCCCACCGCCAGAGAACACAAAGCTGGGGTTGGTATAGTCATTACCAGCTTCAATAATGCGAAATTGGTATACCTGACCGATAGCCGCATTTACTACAATTACGGCATCGGTGTCCTGCGGCCCGACAACAGACACCAATCTTAAATTGGACATCCAATCCGGAGATTCTCTTAGATTCTCGGGATCAAAACCAATAACCTTGTTGGTTATGGCCTCTTGCAAGGCTTCATTGACTGCATCTTGCGTAATTGCCCCAAAATCATCTGTGGTAATGGTCAATATTTCTACCAATTCCGTTACACCTTGGGAGGTTTCCGTGGGGACCAATTCTCCTTCTTCATTGGGTTCATATTCTATCTCATCATACCTAAGGGTGAAATCTATAGGGGTAAATGCCGGAAATCCAGAACCTGCATCGGTCAAGGTTAAGCCAGTAATGGCAAACTCAATATGGGCCTCAGCGAATGCACCTGAACCAGAACCGTCCAAATCCACTATGGTTAGATTGGGTGAATTGGTATAGCCAGAACCCAATGAAGTTGCATGGAGTATCATATCGTCGATACCACCCCCAAATAGCTCGGATGGAGTCAATAAATCGTGCATATCGAATAATAATCCTGTTGTAATACCTCTACCCAACCGCTCAAAGGTAAAATCAAAGCCCTGTCCGGCGGCGGGTGGTTCCGGGAAGGTCCAGATGGCGCCGGGTATGTAGGGTACCCCGTCGTAGTTATGGTCCGGCCCAAAATTGGTGGGGATATCCGCGTATTCCGGTCTATCCAAAGGCTCGCCGTTGCGGTTGGCAATGGCCAAGCGCTGGTCCGCCGATACGTTGGGCGCTACCAGTTCCACTTCCAGCCCGTTTTCTGTGGCCGGTACGCTCATGGTGTATTCACCGGTGGCATTGTCCACGGTGGCGGTACCTATGCCCAGGTCACTGTCAAAGGAGTAGATCTCCAAATCTACGGAGCCCTGGGTGTTGAACTGGTTGGCAAAGTTGGGCATGCTGGCCCTAAGGGTCAGGTCCTGTGGCACCTCTGGGGTACTGTTGGTCAGGTCGGTCTCAATGGTCACCACGCCCGAGATGGTCGCGGTCTGGTCACCCGAGCCATCGGACAATAGCGGCACAATGGAGGACTCGGTCACCGGGGTGGGTACCACCTGTCCGTCGATGACCTGGTAATGTCTTCCCTCGGAGATGTTCCCGAAGTCCACTCTGGCGGTGATGTCCAAAAAGCCATCGGCGGATACGGAGAGGATGTTCCCCCCGATCACGGCCCTCCCGAAGAAGGCCTCGCCGTTGGCATCGGTGGTGATGGTCTGTGGGTCACCGCCCTCACCGGTCTGTGCGGCGGCCTGTAGGGTTACGCTGGCGCCCGCTACGGGCTCGTTGTTGGCCGAGACGACCTTTACGGAGTAGCTGAGCAGCTCCCCGGCGGCGTTGATGGCCTCGGCGGCCCTGTCGGCCCTGTCTAGCTCCTGTTGCTCCACCAGTTCATTATTCTTGTTGATCAGGTCCTCCTCGGTAAGGTCGTTTTTACAACCGACTGCGAGGGTGCCCAGGACCATGGTCCCGAGCAGGGTTTTGCATAAAATCTTGTTTCGTTTCATTTTATTTTTTTTAAAGGACGCCCCATGAACCGGAACACCTGTTTTAGTTTCCTGGTTTTACTCGGTTCATGTGTAGGCAGGGTTGTTAATTATCATTGCTAAATACATCCACCTGCTTGTCCCCGGTACCGTACTGGATGTTGAAAAAGTAGGTCTGGCCCGGGAATACCAATTGGCTGTCGCCCTCTCCAAAGGTGCCATTGAACCCGGCGTAGTTCTGTACATTGAGTTCTTGCAAGTAGCCGGAACCGACGGTCTTGATCTCGTAATCGCCGTCCCATTGGTACTCGCCACTGGCGGCAAATTCTCCATCGGTAATGTTGACCAAAGCGCCGGTACCCGGTGCGCCCACGGCTGCGGGCTCCACGGTCACGGAAAACTGTTCGGTATAACCCTCTCCGTATTCCTCAACATCATCGTCAAAAGAGGTGATGCCGCCATTGTCATCCACACCGATCCAATCAATTTCCACCCTGGCCTTTAGGGAACGGGGCTCCTCGATAATGGCCCTTGGCATCATATGGGAACGATAGTCGGTTGCATAGAATTCCGTAATCTGATCTATGTATTGGATATGGCCGTCCACCACTTCCAGCGCGTTCAATAGATTGACATCCTTGTTAAAGTTTGCATCGGAAATTTCATTTTCGGTAAAGGGAACCTGGTTGCCCGTGTTTACTGGGACATATTCATAATCGATATCGCCGGGCAATAGGGTATAGAGCTCGGTCACCCCTGAGTTGTCCGGAAACATCTTCCAACGGGTACCGAATTGCAGCACGTCGATATTGGACGGTGCAATGGGTTCTGCACCTGAAGCAATCACAGTCGGTTCTTCCTCATCTCCGTCCATGTCGATGCCGATGACTTCGTGGGAGAACACAAAGCTGGGGTCGGTATAGCCCTCACCGGCGTCAACAATCCGAAATTGGTATACCTGACTGATGGCGGAGCTTACCTCGATTACGGCATCGGTCATCTGGCCTTGGGCGTTGGATACCAATCTTAAATTGGCCATCCAATCTGGGGATGGCCTTAATTGCTCGGGATTAAAACCAACAACTTCGTCGGCAATGGCCTCGGCCAAGGCGGTTTCCACGGCCTCTGGGGTAATTTCCCCTGCATCATTGGTGGTTACCGTAAAGATGTCGGCGAGCTCCAAGACGTTGTTGGAGATATTCAATTGCACAACCCCGTCCACGATAACGTTCTCTATTTCGTCGTAGCGAAGCGAAAAAACAACATTCTCATCCGCAAGAAACCCAGAACCAGGGTCGGTCAAGGTCAGGCCGGTAATGGCAAACGCAATATGGGCCTCTGCAGTGGCCCCGGAACCTGTGGGGTCCTCTATAGTGAGCTGGGGCGAATTGGTGTATCCCTGTCCCATAGAAGTGTTTTGGACGATGATATCGTCGATACCACCCCCAAAAATCTCTGCAGGTTCTTGAAAATTTCCCATGCCAAAAGTACCAGTGGTTATGGGCCTTCCCAAGCGTTCAAAGGTAAAATCAAACCCTCGTCCTGCGGCGGGTGGTTCTGGGAAGGTCCAGATGGCGCCGGGAATGTAGGGCACCCCGTCGTAGTCATGGTCCGGCCCAAAGTTGGTGGGGATATCCGCATACTCCGGTCTTTCCAGTGGCTCGCCGTTGCGATGGGCAATGGCCAAGCGCTGGTCCGCCGATACGTTGGGGGCCACCAGTTCTACTTCAAGCCCGTTTTCGGTGGCAGGCACGCTCATGGTGTACGCGCCCGTGGCATTGTCCACTGTTGCGGTGCCTATGCCCAGGTCACTGTCAAAGGAGTAGATCTCCAAATCCACGGAGCCCTGGGTGTTGAACTGGTTGGCAAAGTTGGGCATGCTGGCCCTAAGGGTCAGGTCCTGTGGCACCTCTGGGGTGTTGTTGGTCAGGTCGGTCTCAATGGTCACCACGCCGGAGATGGTCGCGGTCTGGTCACCGGAGCCATCGGACAATAGCGGTACGATGGAGGACTCGGTCACCGGAGTGGGCACCACCACACCGTCAATGACTTGGTAGTGTACTTCCTCCTGGATGCTCCCGAAGTCCACACTTGCGGTGATGTCCAAAAAGCCATCTGCGGATACGGAGAGGATGTTCCCCCCGATCACGGCCCTCCCGAAGAAGGCCTCCCCGTTGGCATCGGTGGTGACGGTCTGTGGGTCTCCGCCCTCACCGGTCTGTGCCGCGGCCTGCAAGGTAACGCTGGCACCGGCTACGGGCTCGTTGTTGGCCGAGACGACCTTTACGGAGTAGCTGAGCAGCTCCCCGGCGGCGTTGATGGCCTCGGCGGCCCTGTCGGCCTTGTCCAGTTTCTGTTGCTCAGCCAGTTCCACCTGGCTTTCGAGTAGGTTCTCCTCGTCAAGGTCGTCTTTACAGCCGACGGCGAGGGCGCCCAGGACCATGGTCCCGAGCAGGGTACGTAAAAAAATGTTGTTTTTTTTCATGGTATATTTTTTAGTTGCCCGAATGCAGCTGAAAACCGGTCCTTGGTAAGGAACAAGGACCCGATCGGGCCCTTGTTTTTTTTGGTTGTATTGCATTTCTATACGGGCAGGGTTGTTAATCATTGTTCTCTACATCTTCCTGCTTGTCGCCGGTACCGTACTCGATGTTAAAGAAGTAGGTCTCCCCTGGGAATACTTGTTGGTTAAAGTCGTCTCCGCTATATCCCTTAAAGTTCTGTACATTGAGTTCCTGCAGATAGCCAGAACCGCCGGCCTTGATCTCGTAATCGCCGTCCCATTCGTACTCACCACTTTCCGTAAACTGCCCATCAGTAAGGTTTACTAATGCGTCTGTACCCGGTGCGCCCACGGCGGCGGGTTCCACGGTTACGGTGAACTGTTCGGTATACCCAGCTCCGTATTCCTCCACGTCATCGTCATAGCTGGTGATGCCGCCATTGTCATCCACACCAATCCAATCGATATCCACCCTGGCAGCAACTGCTTGGGGCTCCTCGATAAGGGTACGTGGCATTGAGGCGGAAAATTCATCCGTGGCAAAGAGCTCGGTAATCTGGTCTATAAACTGGATATGGCCATTGGCATCTACTTCCAGGGCGCCTAAAAGACTTCCCTGTGGATTCCCAAAGTCCGCATCGGAGATATGGTCATTGGTATTGAAGCTATTGCCGTCTGGGTCAACATTCTCGTATTCGTAATCCAAATCTGAAGGCAGGGTAGTATAGGGAACAGTTACCCCGGAATTGTCTGGGGTCATGATCCAGCGGGTGGCAAACTGGTCCACATTAATATTGGCATGTGCCATGGGCCCAGAACCTCTTGAATCAAGACTTACCAAATCGGTATTATCCCCATCATTATCTATATCATCTTCGTCTACCATAACCAGGCCGTTTTCTGGATGTGAGAACACAAAGGTTGGGTCGGTGTAGCCTTCACCGCCATCGTCCACTACAAACTCGTACACCCGCCCCACGGCCATAGAGGAGACCAGAATCTCCGCTTGAGGATTACCATTATTGGAAATAAAACGCAGGTTTGTGATAAAACCGTCTATTTCTTTAAGCTGGAAAAGGTCATTGGGTTCAAACCCTGTAAACCCTTGTGCAATTGCATCGGACAAGGCTTCATCCACGGCAGTCTGGGAGATTCCTCCTCCTTCATTCGTGCTTATGGTCAAAAAGATGGCTTCCCCACCACCTGAAACCTCTGTTACTAAAACAATATTTCCGTTTTCATCCAGAGTAGGCCTCACCACGTCATATACCAAGGCAAACAAATCGTTGTCATTGGGAGGTAATTGCGCTCCGGCCACATCCAAGGTCAATCCATCAATGGCAATTTCAATATTTCCCCAGCCATAAGCACCGCTTCCGGTCTGGTCATCAAAGGTCAATAGTGGCGCATTGGTATACCCGCTTCCCAAGCTTGTGGTGCGGATGATTTCGTAATCGTTCATGTAATCTGGGGTCAGGAAATCTTCCAAATCATATACTCCATCTTCAATATTTCTTCCCAGTGGGGTATAGGTAAAGTCAAACCCTTGTCCTGCAGCCTCTGGCTGGTCAAAGGTCCAAATGGCCCCCGGTACGTAGGGTACACCGTCGTAGGACTGGTTTGGTCCAAAGTTCGTAGGGATATCCACATACTCCGGTCTATCCAAACGTTCCCCATTGCGGTAGGCAATGGCCAAGCGCTGGTCTGCCGATACATCTGGTACGTAAATTTCTACAGACAGTCCGCCCTCGGTGGCCGGTACGTTCATGGTGTACTCGCCGGTGGTATTGTCCACTGTTGCGGTACCGATGCCCAGACCACTGTCAAAGGAGTAGATCTCCAGATTTATGGAACCTGCTACGTTGAACTGGTTGGCAAAGTTGGGCAAGCTGGCCCTAAGGGTCAGGTCTTGCGGCACCTCTGGGGTGTTGTTGGTCAGGTCGGTCTCAATGGTCACCACGCCCGAGATGGTCGCGGTCTCGTCACCGGATGCGTCGGACAATAGCGGCACGATGGAGGACTCGGTCACCGGAGTGGGCACCACCACGCCATCGATAATGCGGAAGTGCACTCCCTCGGAGATACTTCCGAAGTCCACACTTGCGGTGATGTCCAAGAAGCCATCTGCAGCGATGGAGAGGATGTTCCCCCCGATCACGGCCCTTCCAAAGAAGGCCTCGCCGTTGGCATCGGTGGTTACGGTCTGTGGGTCTCCGCCCTCACCGGTCTGTGCGGCAGCCTGCAAGGTAACGCTGGCGCCCGCTACGGGCTCGTTGTTGCTGGAAACGACCTTTACGGAGTAGCTGAGTAGCTCTCCGGCGGCGTTGATGGCCGCTGCGGCCCTGTCGGCCTTGTCAATCTCTTGTTGTTCTGCCGCTTCAATGTTGGCATTGAGCAGGTCTTCCTCGGTAAAGTCGTCTTTACAGCCGACGGCGAGGGTGCCCAGGATCATGGTCCCGAGCAGGGTGTTCAAAAAAATGTTTTTTCTTTTCATTTCGGATAAATTAAAAGGGATTCAGAGTTAAAAATTGATAGTTACGGGGTTGTATTAGAATAGGGTATAGGCAAAGCTCCAGACCAGCTGTTGCGTGCGCAATACCTCTATATTTTCGGGTTGCCCGATCAAGATGTCGTTGGTGTCGGTGATGCCCCTTTCATAGAGGAGCTCCATGGTGAACACCTGTCCGTTAGGCATGTTGAAATCGAGGGCAAAGCCCAGATGTCCACCCAAATTGATCTTGGTGTAATCGCCACTTACGTTCTCCTTTTGGTCAGAGACAATGACACTGGTGCCGTTTTCGAAGGCCAAATAGCTGTCGTGGTACTGCCATGCCGCCAGAATCACTGCATTGTTGACCCCAACGATAAGTCTTGGTCGTATGGCAGCGCCTTCCAGTTCAGGAAGGGACAGTCGCGCGGACAGTCTGTTTTTTACCGTATGGAACAGTACCTGCCTATTTATATAGGTAAGGTCGTAGGATTCGTCCGGGGTAATGGCCAGAAAACCGAAATCGCGTCTCAGGTCGGTTCTGCCGCCTCCGGAAACTTCATAGAGCAGGTCCAACTGCACATCCAAAAAAGATAGGGGCTCCCAGCGGGCAAAACCGCCCACGCTGGCCCCCATTGCGCTTTTGGGTTGTGTAAATTGTCCTATACCTGCGCCTGCCTTGGCACCTATACTGAGGGGATGACCGCCCAGTAGTATGTGATCGGTCGCTTCCACTTCTTGGGCCGAAACCGTATGGTACATACAGCAAGCGGCTAAAAAGGATGCGAATAAAAGTATTTTCTTCATGATTTTATTTTTGTTTGAAGCGATTATGGTTTTGATTCATTGGATGTTGCACCCCGAGGCGCTTGGTTTGTTTTGTGGTGTCTTTACGTTTCTTCATGCATTGTTGTTTTAGGATTACTATTGAGTTATGGCCCCATGCATTGATATGCAGAGACTTTGCTTTATTATTAAAAGTGGAGTTGGTTCTTGGTGTTTACTGAAGTATAGGTTGGTTTTGACTGTATATTTCACGCGGTTTTCTAAATGATTACAATGGATTTTGGTTCGAAATCCTTTTTAGAAATACAACACGAAAGTAGCCTCGGCGGAGTGGGTGGATTTATCCCGATTGATGGATGCAGGGTTTGAATTGACGGATGCCCTGTTTGTTTTGAAGGGAGGAATTGGGTTAAGGGTTAAAGTTTAAAGGTGAAAGGGAGAACGGCAATGATTAATTGAAAACGCAACATGGGGGGGTAGATGCGCGGTGTGGGGTGAATGGTTAGTTGAATTAGTACTCAGTCATCAGTCATCAGTAATCAGTGGTCAGTAAACAGTAATCAGGAATTGGAGTTGGTGCATGGTGTGACGTTAGTAAATAATTGAAAATGGAGAGGGAAATGGTAAATGGTCAAAGGATAAATGGAAAGAAGAAGATGGAGGCGAGATGCTGGATGTTGGATGTGCGGTGTTGGGGGAGGTTAGTTGAATCAGTAATCAGTTATCAGTGGTCAGTAAACAGTAACCAGTAATCAATCATTGTCGATTGGTCATTGAAAATTGTTCACTGTAAATTGAGAATTAAATGTGAGAAGCGAGCCAATCTCCGACTTCTGAGGTTTTGTAGGCTTTGCCTCCTTCTGCTAAATCTTCTGTGACTACGCCTTCAGCTAGGGATTTGTTGACCACAGCACGTATGGCGTCTGCTTCGGCTTGTAATCCAAATGCGGTTTCGAACATCATGGCGGCCGAAAGTACAGTGGCCAAGGGATTGGCAATGTCTTTTCCAGCGGCTTGGGGATAAGAACCATGGATGGGTTCAAACAGCGAAGTTTTCTCACCCAGAGAGGCCGAAGGCATCAATCCCATAGAACCGGAAATCACAGAGGCTTCGTCGGTAAGTACGTCGCCAAAAAGGTTTTCCGTTATGAGTACGTCATAGGCATTGGGCCATTGAATGAGTCGCATGGCCACGGCATCTACAAATTCGTAGGACACTTCCACTTCAGGGTAGTCTTTTTCCAGACCTTGAACTGTTTCGCGCCATAGGCGTGAAGTTTCCAATACGTTCGCCTTATCCACACAACACAATTTTTTGGAACGTGATAGGGCCATTTCAAAGCCTTTTCGTGCTAGTCGTTCCACCTCGGCACGAGTGTAGGTGCAGGTGTCGTACGCCGTATTGCCATCATCTTCGCGCCCTCGTTTTCCGAAGTAGATACCTCCTGTCAGTTCCCGAAGAAATACTAAATCGGTACCCTCAATACGCTCCCGCTTTAATGGGGATTTATCGATAAGGGAAGGAAAGGTGAAGGTTGGCCTTACGTTGGCAAAGAGTCCCAACTTCTGACGCATTTTCAACAAACCTTGTTCGGGCCTAACTTTAGCGGATGGGTCATTATCGAATCGCGGATGACCAATTGCTCCAAATAACACGGCATCCGCCGCTTCGCAGATTTCATGGGTTTCATCCGGGTAGGGATTGCCCACGGCATCAATGGCAGTTGCTCCGGTCAACGCCGGGGTCCAGCTGATTTCATGATTGAATTTTTCGGCTACGGCATCAGATACTTTTACGGCTTGGTCTATCACTTCGGGACCAATTCCATCTCCGGCTAAAAGGGCTATGTTGAGTTTCATTAATTCAGTTATCAGTTATCAGTTATCAGTTATCAGTTATCAGTTTGGTGTTCTCTATTGGTAAAAGATTGAAAGGTTAAAGGCAAAGGTACAAGGGCTATCCTTCTTTGTTTGTTGTTAATTGTACATTGGTAACTGCCCATTGCTTATTGTGTTAAAATAGATTTAGCATTTTTTCGGTGGCTTTAATTGCGGATACCGTTTGGTCCGAATCCAATCCTCGGGTTGTAAAGTCCTTTTCTTTGGTTTTCCAGGTGATTATGGTTTCACAAAGGGCATCTGAGGTACTTCCCGGAGGAATCCGAACGGCATAGTCTACCAATTTGGGCAATTCCTTTCCCTCTTTTTTGTACACCTTGTGTAAAGCATTCACGAAGGCATCGAACTGACCGTCTCCTTGGGCATTTTCTTCATAGGATTTTCCATCAATTTCGATAGATAGGGTAGTAGAGGGCTTCAATCCCTTCGAATGCGTCAATACATAGGATTTTACAAAAACCCTTTGCTGATACAAATCCGAATCCAAAACGTCAGAAATGATATAAGGTAAATCGTCTTTGGTCACCCGTTCTTTTTTGTCGCCTAATTCGATGATGCGTTCTGTTACTTTTTTGAGCTCATCATCATTTAAAGTCAAACCGAGTTCTTGTAAATTCTTTTGGATGTTCGCTTTTCCAGAAGTTTTTCCTAGTGCATATTTTCGTTTTCTGCCAAAACGTTCGGGTAATAAATCATTAAAGTAAAGGTTCTTTTTATTGTCTCCATCTGCATGTATACCAGCAGTTTGCGTAAAAACATTATCTCCAACAATAGGTTTGTTGTCAGGAATTCCAAATCCGGTAAAGGCGGAGACCAACTTACTCACTTTATAGAGCGAAGATTCTTTGACCCCAATGGTTATTTCTGGAAGAAAATCATTGATTACGGCCACTACACTGGCCAAGGGAGCGTTTCCCGCGCGTTCGCCCATACCATTGACGGTCAAATGCAGGCCGTGGCAACCCGCCTTTAGCGCCTCCATGACGTTGGCAACACTTAAATCGTAATCATTATGCCCATGAAAATCAAAATGTGTTTCAGAGTATCGTTCTATAATTTCTTTTAAGAATGCTCTCGCCTCGAAATGGGTAAGAATGCCTAGGGTGTCAGGAAGCAAAACTCGTTTTATGGGCTGTTGGGTCAAAAAATCCAAAAATTGAAACACATAATCTTTTGAATTTCGCATGCCATTGCTCCAATCTTCCAAATACACATTGGTGTCGATGCCCATTTCTTGGGCCTTTTCAATGACTTGTTGGATTGCTTCAAAATGCTGTTCTGGTGTTTTCTTCAGTTGGTGTGTCAAATGGTTAAGAGAACCTTTAGTCAATAGGTTCTGCACCTTGGCTCCTGCTTTTTTCATCCAATCGAGCGAAACACCACCATCCACAAAGGTCAATACTTCCACTTTTGAAATATACCCTTCGGTTTTTGCCCAATCCGTAATATTTTTCACGGCATTAAACTCACCATCAGATACGCGGGCTGAAGCTACTTCAATACGGTCTACCTTGAGTTCTTCCAGCAACAATTTGGCCAAGGTGAGCTTTTCCGAAGAAGAGAAGGACACTCCAGAGGTTTGTTCCCCATCCCTAAGGGTGGTATCCATTATTTCGACTGTCCTTTTGCTCATAGGGTCCTTTGTTTAATGGGGTTGACACGAATTTCACGAATTGTCTCGAATCTTTTTGTTTTAGGGTTTGTGGTTGACACGAATTTCACGAATTGTCTCGAATCTCTTTATTTCTGGGTTTATGGTTGACACGAATTTCACGAATCGTCTAGAATCTCTTTGTTTTTGGGTTTATGGTTGACACGAATTTCACGAATTGCCTCTAATCTTTTTGGTTTGAGTTTGTGTGATTGACACGAATTTCACGAATAAACACCAATGGCTCTAAATATTACAGTGGGGTGTTTTGGGCAAATGATTGAATATTGTTCTTGATGTTCAACAGAAAGTCAATATCATCAAAACCGTTGAGCATGTTCTGTTTTTTGTAATCATTTATGGCAAAACTTTCAATTTCACCCGTTTCTTGAATCATAATTCTTTGCTCCGGAAGATTTACTTCGATTTCCGTCTTGGGATTTGCTTCTATGGCCTTAAAAATTTTATCCAAGAATTCTGCACTTACCTGAACCGGTAAAACCCCGATGTTCAAGCAATTGTTTCTAAAAATATCTGCGAAAAAACTGGAAACTACGCAGCGGAAACCATAGTCATAGACCGCCCACGCCGCATGTTCCCTAGAAGAACCGGAACCAAAGTTTTTTCCACCCACTAAGATTTTCCCTGAATAAATGGGATTGTTCAATACAAAGTGTTCTTTAGGCGTATTATCCGGATTGTATCTCCAGTCCCTGAACAGATTATCCCCAAAACCTTTTCGTTCTGTGGCTTTTAAGAAACGGGCAGGTATAATTTGGTCCGTATCCACATTCTCTATGGGAAGCGGAACTGCAGTACTGGTTAATATGTTGAATTTATCGTATGCCATTTTATTAATTATCAGTAATCAGTTGTCAGCTATCAGTAATCAGTTGTCAGCTATCAGTAATCAGTTGTTAGCTATCAGTTATTGGTTAAAACCATTGTTTAGGCTTCTTGAAGTTCCATCAATTCCCTAGGGTCCGTTACTTTCCCAGTGACTGCTGCTGCCGCTGCAACCAAGGGACTAGCCAAAAGGGTACGCGCTCCTGGGCCTTGTCTGCCTTCAAAATTTCTATTGGAAGTACTGACCGCGTATTTCCCGGCTGGGATTTTATCATCATTCATGGCCAAACAAGCGGAACAACCCGGTTCGCGCAATTCAAATCCGGACTCATGAAGAATGTCCAAAATACCTTCTTCTTTGATGGCTTCCTCTACTTTGTGGGAACCAGGCACCAACCAAGCGGTAACGTTGTCCGCTTTTTTCCTTCCCTTAATGATTGAAGCAAAGGCTCTAAAATCCTCAATTCTACCATTGGTACAACTTCCGAGGAAAACAAAATCTATAGGTTTTCCAATCATGGCTTCCCCTTCATTGAAATCCATATAGGCCAAGGATTTTTGATAGGTAGCGGCACCGGCATCCATCGCTTTTGCCGTTGGAATGCCACTCTGGATTCCGATACCCATTCCCGGATTGGTACCGTAGGTAATCATAGGTTCAATATTGGAAGCGTTGAATGTAATCTCTTTGTGGAACTCTGCATCTTTATCAGAATGTAGGGTACCCCAGTATTCCATGGCCTTGTCCCATTCCTTACCTTTAGGCGTGTATTCCCTTCCTTGAATGTAATCGAAAGTAGTATCGTCTGGAGCAATCATACCTCCACGTGCACCCATTTCAATACTTAAGTTACACACGGTCATTCGACCTTCCATTGACATATTGCGAAATACTTCCCCAGCATATTCCACGAAATACCCTGTCGCTCCAGAGGTTGATAGTTGTGAAATGATATACAGCGCAACATCTTTTGGTGTAACCGCCTTGCTCAACTCCCCATCAATGGTAATTCGCATGCTTTTGGGTTTGGGCTGCATAATGCACTGGGTGGAAAGTACCATTTCAACCTCACTGGTTCCAATACCAAAGGCTATAGCCCCGAACGCTCCATGGGTGGAAGTATGGGAATCTCCACATACAATCGTTGCTCCTGGAACCGTAATTCCATTTTCCGGACCAATTACGTGGACAATTCCGTTTTTTTCATGTCCAAGTCCCCAATACGGAATACCATGCGCCGAAGCATTTTCTTCCAGCGCCTTTAATTGATTGGCCGAAAGTTTATCCTTTACCGGCAAATGTTGATTGCGAGTAGGCGTATTGTGGTCTGCCGTCGCAAAAGTGCGTTCCGGATAGAGCACCTTAATGCCTCTATTTTTAAGCCCAAGAAAAGCAACAGGACTTGTCACTTCATGTACCAAATGTCTATCAATGAAAAGGACATCAGGACCATTTTCAATATGTTGAACCACATGGGAATCCCATACTTTGTCAAATAGCGTTTTGCTCATTTTCTCGTTCTAAACTTTACTAATGGATAAAAGTAGTTTTAAGGGAATAAGAGGGCAATACAAAGGATTTGAAATTACGATGTTCAACGAAATACTCTTTGCATATCTGTGTTTGAAATTGTGAAATAATTCGGCGAAACGAATTAAAGAAATATAAATTTTTAGGGATGCTTAGGGGCTTATTCGCTGCTTAATTTTTATTTAAGTAACCGCCGATAAAAACTTACGCTATGATTTGTTAAACAAATTAACATAATATGGACCTATTTATATTTATTATACTTAATCTTCTGAATTTTAACAGGTTGACATTTAATTTAACATTGCTGTAACGAACTCCAAGCGTAGTCATTTTTACTTTAGACCCACAACCTTTAGTTTATTCATTAACAAAATCAAAAACGAACCAATGAAGAAATGTTACTCGGCTTTTTCAGCCATTATCTTTCTAGCAATTTTTTGTACATCCACAACTTCAATCGCTCAATTAAACTTTATGCCACGTGGTAGCCAAATGGCTAAAGTGATGCAGCGGATAGGCAATACGGATGTGACTATTGTTTACTCTCGCCCCAGTGTAAATGACCGCGAAATTTGGGGCGCTTTAGTGCCTTATGGCATGAATAATTTAGGATTTGGCACGGCCACTGAATCTCCTTGGAGGGCTGGTGCCAATGAAAATACCATTTTTAAAACCACCCATGACCTAACCATTGGGGGGAAAACGCTACCTGCAGGTAAGTATGGATTGCATATGATTGTCAATGAAGACAATTCGGCGACGGTGATTTTTTCCAAAAACCATGATGCATGGGGGAGTTACTTTTACAAACCAGAGGAAGACGTGTTGCGCGTGGATGTGGAAACCAAGGAAGTTTCCCATGTTGAGCAATTGACTTATGATTTTCATGATGTGAATGCCAATTCGGCTATTGCCTCCTTAAGCTGGGAAAGGAAACAGATTCCTTTTAAAATTGAAACTGATGTTACCAACAATGTTTTGGCTGAAGTTCGCCAACAGTTGCAAACCACACCTGGATTTGCCAGACAGAGTTGGGAGCAAGCAGCCAACTTCGCGTTAAACAATGATGGTGATTTGGATGAGGCACTATCCTGGGCTGATGCTGCGATAGCTGGTCAATTCTTTAGTCAAAAGACATTCAATAATTTAAGTATCAAGTCACAGATTCTGGCCAAACAAGGAAAGACATCTGAAGCCGAGGCCTTAATGGAGGAAGCACTGCCTTTGGGGACTGTTTTCCAAGTCCATGGGTATGGCAGACAACTCATTGCCCAAGGTAAGCATGATGAGGCCCTTGAAATCTTTAAATGGAATGCCAAGGCCCACAAAGGAACCTGGCCCGTTCATTACGGATTGGCAAGGGGATACTCCGCTTTAGGAGATAATAAATCCACAGTAAAACATTTAAAAATTGCTTTGGAAAATGCTCCGGCGCAAGCGAACAAAGACCGCGTTGCCGCGAACATTGCCAAAGCAGAAAAAGGAGAAGCGATCAACTAAGCACATACTTTCATAGCGTTTTTCTAAGTGCCCAGGTTTTCCTGGGCATTTTCTTTGCTAGTCCACTACATCAAAAGTTAGGGTATTATCTATTTTTTGAATTGTAGTTGCATTTTGTAAATCGGTGTCAAAAAGACGTTCCAGATTATTTCCAGCCAAATCCTCAAGAACGGGATTCACATGAATAGAATATGTTCCCAAAGTCCATTTTTCGATTGGCTTGAACACAAGTTTTGATTCGTTTTCTGAAAGCGAAATAGTACCTTCCAAAGTTTGGTCTTTACTGTTTCTAATCTGAATGGTTTCCAAGACCAAAATAGCGTCCATGGGTTCGTTAAAATGAATTTCCAAAGGATTACGCGTATTTATTTCGGGAACAATAATATCCCACAGCTTTGGATTGGGTCTCTGCAAATCCTTTCCTACTACGCTAATTGTCCTATGGTATTTTTTGGAAAGGGAATTCCCTTGTGCAGAAGTCCATAGGCTATCGATAGAGATGGTATAGTTGTGATTTTGAAGTAAGGGAAGTCCTTTTTCGCGATTGGGTATCAAATCGGTCTTAATGCGCCCAGGGTCTAACCAAAGAGTTAGTCGAGTATGTTCTTTGTTCCATAATTCGGTTTGCATTTCCAAAAAGACATCTGTCTCTTTTTGGGTCGTATTATCAAAAACCCTGATAAAATCCAAAGCACTTTTTGAATGTTGCATAGGCTCGGAAAATACAAAGTACATTTTTAGAAGATTCTGGGGTACGGTGTCAAAGGAAGGATAAATAGCCAGAAGTTCAGGGGCTTTTTCGCTACTGCTTTTATCGATAGTAAACGAAGCTATCGGTTTTCCATTTTTACGGATGTCATAGGTTTGGCCAGAGGTAAAAGCAACCACGGGAGTAAACGTATAGATTCCATTATTGTGACTATATGTTCCCAAAATGGGGACTAGGTCGTTTTGCGTTAGAAACACCTTGTATTCTTGGGATTTCTCGGCTTCAAAATTTACACTTATCGCTCTACCATCACTGTAGTTGAGGTGAATTTCCCCAAGAGATTCAGGGTGCCTACAATTAAATAAAAGCGTGGCACAAAAAAAGACCAAGAGGAACTTGATCTTTTTGTATTTCGTTGAGAAAAGGTAAATCACATCCATTTAGTTGGCCTACTGCGTAATACGAGCTCCCCGTTCCCAGTTCTTTGAATGTAAAGGACATGGGTGTCATCCAAATTATCCATTTGTTGCACATAAGGAAAAGGCAAGTTGTCGTATGGTACTCCTGTGGACACATAAAATTCAGTTACGGGCTCCGTAAGGGTCTCTTTGAAAT
Organism: Flagellimonas sp.; assembly: GCF_965601775.1. Lineage (GTDB taxonomy): Bacteria > Bacteroidota > Bacteroidia > Flavobacteriales > Flavobacteriaceae > Flagellimonas. Next base: position 2,038,042 of record NZ_OZ271837.1, on the reverse strand, counting down.
TGGCAATGTCTTCGTAATCCAATCGCATCACAGGACGATTACTATTGGACATTAAAAAGTATTGTTTTCCCTCTTTTTCATATGAAATCATATCCAAAGGAGAGTTTCCAGCGCCTAGTTCGGCAACAGTGCGCCCTTTAATATGTTTTCCATTTTCCAACTCACTCATTGGAAACAAAACCAAAGGAGTACAGGTATAGCTGGCCATCAGATAATCCTGATTGTTTAAAGAAACTACATCAAAAGTCTTGATAGGAGCATGGGTTTCGTACTTACCATGTGCCGCGTGCCAGATTTCCAACGAGGTCTGGTCTTGTGAATCAGTAAAGGGAAAAGGAATACTTCTAAACGTAGAGGCAAACTCCTTGTTGGAAAGTCCTGATACCAAAATACGGTCACCATGAAACTTTAAATCCGCGATAGCCCATACTCTTAGCGGTCTATCTCTTTTACTTTTTGCATCAACCGCGATGGGGTCAGCCAATGAAATTTTAGAATAACTTATCTCCTTAAGGGACACATTTTCCAAAGCCTCACCATTCATTCGAAGAAGTACTGTTGCACCGTCTTCCATACTTACTGCAAAATATGGGGTCTTGGACTTTGGGTTCACTGCCATATCACCAATACTGATTTTATCCGCAGTGGTACCCAAAGAAGACGCCACCATTTCATCAAACTTACTGATGTTTATTTCTGCACCATTGGCTTTTTCATCGATGTCCTTTGTATCCAACGCATACACCATGGCATTTTTGGAATCTCCAACGAAAAGTATGCCATCTGGGCCAAAACTTAGCGCGTTGATAGAACCGATTTCGGGGTCACCATAGGTGAAGTTTGCTGTAAGGTCTTCAGAGGTTTCTGCCTCGGTCCAAGAGGATAGACCATACAAGGCAAGTACCAGTAGAACGGAAGGAATAATATTTTTTTTCATGTTAGTCAATTTGAAGGTAAGGTAGATTCTTTTGCTTGAAAAGGAGGGTGGATTAACAGGGAATTAACTCACTTTTAACTTGAAAACCAAGAGGTTTCAAGATGTCCGCGAATTCATTAGCTTATGTAGTTCCAGATGGTCTTATCCTGAGTCAGGTTTTGATAGGCATGTAGTATGGAATGGTTTTCCTGGCGCTGTAGGTTTGGGTCATCTTTGAGAAGAGTAATGGCATAGTGACGAGCCGTCTGTAGTATTTGGTTATCTTTTACAATGTCGGCAATCTTAAGGTTCAACATACCACTCTGCTGGGTGCCCATAAGGTCACCAGGCCCCCTTAACTTTAAATCCACTTCCGCAATTTCAAAACCGTCGTTGGTTCGGACCATGGTTTCCAATCGGGTTTTTGAATCCTCAGAAAGTTTGTGACTGGTCATCAAAATGCAAAAGCTCTGTTCACCGCCACGACCCACACGTCCCCTAAGTTGATGCAGTTGGGACAGTCCAAAACGTTCAGCACTTTCAATAATCATTACGGAAGCATTGGGAACATTCACCCCAACCTCAATCACTGTGGTAGCCACCATAATTTGGGTTTCGCCTTTCACAAAACGCTCCATTTCATATTCTTTGTCGGCAGGTTTCATTTTGCCATGAACAATGGAAATCTGATATTCGGGCAAGGGAAAATCCCGAGCAATACTTTCATATCCATCCATAAGGTCCTTGTAATCCAGTGCTTCCGATTCGGCAATCAATGGATAAACCACATAAATTTGTCGACCTTTTTTGATTTCATCTTTGATGAACTGGAAAACTTTTAAGCGATTGGAATCAAAGCGGTGTACCGTTTTTATGGGCCTGCGGCCGGGAGGCAACTCGTCAATTACTGAAATGTCCAAATCACCATACAGACTCATAGCCAAGGTTCTGGGTATGGGAGTAGCGGTCATGACCAAAATGTGAGGCGGAATATCATTTTTATGCCAAAGTTTGGAACGTTGCGCTACACCAAAGCGATGCTGTTCATCAATTATGGCCAACCCTAAATTTTTAAACTGAACGGTATCTTCCAAAAGTGCATGGGTGCCCACCAATATGTTTAATTCTCCCTGTTGTAGGCTCTCATGAATCACTTTTCGAGCCGATTTTTTAGTGGAACCGGTCAGCAAATCGATATTCACTTCCATTTTGCCTAGCAACTCCTTCAATCCGTTGTAATGTTGTTGGGCTAAAATCTCGGTGGGCGCCATCAAGCAGGCTTGAAATCCATTGTCCATGGCCAAAAGCATGCACAAAAGGGCCACAATAGTTTTACCTGAGCCGACATCGCCCTGAAGCAAACGATTCATTTGGGCATTACTGCCTAAATCGTTTCGGATTTGCTTAATGACCTTTTTTTGGGCATTGGTTAGCTCAAAAGGCAAGTGCTTTTCGAAGAACGTAGTAAAAAAAGAACCTACCTCTTGAAATGGCATCCCTTTTATCTTTTGTTTTCTTAGGAGTTTTTTTGATATCAGCTGTAATTGTACAAAAAACAGTTCCTCAAACTTTAGACGAAATTGTGCTTTGGCCAGTAATTCTTGATTTTTAGGAAAATGGATATTCAAAAGGGCTTCGCTTTTTGAAATTAGCCTCAATTCATCCAAAATTTTGGCAGATAAAGATTCTCTAAAATTCCCTTTACACTCTAGAAATAGCTGTTGGACCATTTGGCTCACTATACGATTGGTGATGCCCCTGCTACTGAGCTTTTCAGTGGAGGGATAGATGGGTTGCATAGCAATTTTCAACCCCGATTGATGTTTTATAAGAAGCTCCATTTCGGGATGGGCCATGGAAAAAGTACTGCCATATCTAGATATTCTACCAAACACTACATAAGGTTCATTCAGTTTTAAATTTTCCCGTATCCATTTATGGCTTCGGAACCAAACGAGTTCCATTTGTCCGGTCTCATCTACAAAAGTCGCTACCAATCGCTTCCCTCTTTTTTGTTCCACCGTTTTTAGATGGATGATTTTACCCACTATTTGAATATCGGCACCACTGGCTTGCAATTGGTTGATTTTGTAATACTGGGTTTTATCCAAATAGCGGTTGGGAAAGAGTTGTAATAAATCCCGATAGGTAAAAATGCCCAATTCTTTCTGCAATACTTCTGCCCGGTTAGGCCCCACATTTTTCAGATAGGTGATTGGAGTTTGTAGAAAATTGGCATTCATCAAACTAAAATATGTAATTTGGAAAGACTATTGCTATACTCAAATCATGAAGTCATTCCCCTTACTCGTTTTTCTTCTCCTTGTCGGATTATCCTCGGCTCAGATTCAGGATAAGGTGGATTTTACAAGAGCTAAAGTACATATACATCCGGAACCTTATGACCGAAGCATTTCAGGCAAAGTGGAATATGAGTTTAATGTATTACAGCATGTTGATTCGATTTTTTTGGACGCAGTTGATATTGATTTTTCTTCCGTAATGTTAAACGGAAAGCCCATTAAATATGTAAATACAGGAAAGACAATCGTCATTAACAAAAGACTCAAAAAAGATGGGGAATATACGCTTTCACTCACCTACAGCACATCACCCAAACAAACCGTATATTTTTCTCGTTGGGAAGTACCGGACACGCTGCAATCCGATAATTCTACAAAAGACTTACAGAAGGATTATGCAAGAATACAAAAGTCCTTTGATGAAAAGCTTTTAGGTGCGCTTAATAGGGAAAACGGGCAGATTTGGACCCAAGGTCAAGGGAAATATACCAGTCATTGGCTGCCCAGCTTGGATGATATGAACGATAAGATTGAATTTGACCTGTCCGTAACCTTTAATTCGCTATATCAGGTAATCGCTAACGGGAAATTGGTAATGAAAGAGGACCATGGCTCTGAAACCATATGGACCTTTAATATGCAAAAACCCATGAGCAGTTATTTGGTGGCTTTTGGAATAGGGAATTATTCAAAACAAACCATACAATCCACTTCAGGAATTCCAATTGAATTGTATTACGAGCCTCAAGACAGTTTAAAAGTTGAACCGACATATCGTTTCACCAAAGAGATTTTTGATTTTTTAGAGAATGAAATCGGGATTCCCTACCCCTGGCAAAATTACAAGCAGATACCTGTCCATGATTTTCTTTACGCAGGTATGGAGAATACCGGAGCAACCATTTTTTCAAATACCTTCATGGTGGATTCCGTTGCATTTACAGATAAAAATTATGTGAATGTAAACGCCCATGAATTGGCGCATCAATGGTTTGGAAATATGGTAACAGAACAAAGTGGAAATCATCATTGGCTTCATGAGGGTTTTGCTACTTATTACGCTTACCTGGCTGAAAAAGAGTTGTTTGGAGCGGATTATTTCTACTGGAAGTTATATGAGACAGCCACGTCTTTGTATAATTTTTCCAAGGACGGAAACGGTGAGGCATTAACCAATCCCAATGCAGGAAGTCTTACCTTCTATGAAAAAGGAGCTTGGGCTTTGGCTATACTTAGAGAAAAAGTAGGGGAAGAGGCTTTTAAGGAAGGAGTGCGCAATTACTTGCTAAAATATGCGTATCAAAATGTGACCATTGCTGATTTCATGTGGGAGATGAGAAAGGCTTCAGGTATGAAATTGATAAATTTCGAGGAGACCTGGCTTGCAAATTCTGAATTCCCAATTGATTTGGCAGAAAATTACCTTTTGGCCCAATGTAAATCTCTTGAAGCCTATTTTATCATAAAAAAGACCAAGGAGAAATCTACGAATAACCTAGCAAATGGCATGATTCAAAAATATTGGGATATCAGTGACTCCTATCACTTTAAAAGACAAGTTATTTTGGATTTTGCGAAGGATATTCCAGAAGAAAAGTTAATCAAAATGACTACGGGTGAAGAACCTAAGGTCCGTCAAGCTTTGGCATTAAGCGAATTAACAATCTCCCCGACTTTAAAACCCGTTTTTGAATCCCTGCTAAGCGATGAGAGTTATGTGACCCAAGAAGCGATTTTGTATAGATTATGGAGCCAGTTTCCAGAAAGTAGATTTGGGTATTTGGATGAAACTTCGAATATAGTTGGTCTACCCAATAAAAATGTACGCATGCTTTGGCTGGCTTTGGCTTTGGCCACTCCGGACTATAAAGACGAACAAAAGCGCAATTTTTATGAGGAGTTAAGTGGTTATACCCATCCCCAATATCATTTTGAAGTCCGTTTGTTGGCCTTTCAGTATTTGAAAAACCTAGGTGGTTTTTCGGATTCGGTGTTAAAGAACCTTATCAACGCTTGCAACCATCATGTGTGGTACTTTAAAAAATCTGCTCGGAAGTATTTGAAAGAATTTTTGAAAGGGGAGGGGAACAAAGACCGACTGAAATCTATATATACCTTACTAAACCAACAAGAAAAAGCGTATTTGGATAAAACCTTAAGTAAATGAGAGCTTTGGTCATATCAGGAGGAGGAAGTAAGGGTGCCTTTGCAGGAGGTGTCGCCCAATTCCTGATTCAAGAGGCAAAGCATGATTACGATTTGTTTGTGGGAACCTCAACGGGGAGTCTTCTTATATCCCACTTGGCCCTTAACAAGTTGGACAAAATCAAGGAAATTTACTCTTCGGTAAATCAGGATAGCATTTTCAATAATTGCCCTTTTATTATCAAGAAAAAGCATGGGGTTGAACGCATAGCAATTAACCACTGGAATGTTTTTAAAAACTTTTTTAGGGGAAAAAAGACCTTTGGGGAAAGCGAGAATTTACGGGAGCTCATTCATAATTCGATTACCGAGGAAGAATTTAATTACTTAAAAAGCGGCACTACGGATGTGGTAGTTACGGTATCCAATCTTTCTTTAAATCAGGTGGAGTACAAATCCATAAATGATTGCACGTACGAGGAATTTTGCGATTGGGTTTGGATTTCCTCGAACTATGTCCCATTTATGAGTTTGGTCAAACGCAATGGCTGTGAATATGCTGATGGGGGACTAGGCAGTTTGGTGCCCATAGAAGAGGCTCTGAAACGAGGAGCTACAGAATTGGATGTTGTTGTTCTCCGTACCGAAGTAAATTATTTGAATCGAATGCCCGTACGAAGTCCGTTTGAACTGATTACCACGAGTTTCGAGTTTATGCTGGATAGGATAGAGAATCAAAACGTGCGTGTTGGGAAACTCGTTGCCAACCAAAAGGATGCTATCATCAACTTTTACTACACACCAACCGTATTGACGACAAATTCACTCATTTTTAACAAGGAAAGAATGACCCTATGGTGGAAACGAGGCTATCTCTACGCCAAGAATAAAAATGAGGAAACGAGTCCTATAGACCCAGAACATTCAGAATAAGTAAGTGCATTAAAACAGGTTTCAGTTTTTTATTGCAAAGTTGACTTTAAATAGTCTTTCATTTCATTGTTTATGTCATTTTGATTGGAAAGAGGCTTTCTGGTAAAGGGTTCGTTGGGCATATACGGAAATGGTCCGAACTCTGGTGTTATCGAAATACCTCTATATGCCTTATGATAGTCTACGATGGCTTGCCACCAATTGACGAAGCGCTTAAGGTGATTATCCCATTCAGGAGCAAAAGGATGGTTAACTTGCGGTGATTGCGTACTGCCCACCCTGGCATGTATATGATATATGTTGGGAATTATGGTATTGATTACTTCTTCCTGATTTTCCAACATACTTTCAGAAGTTACACACCAATGGGATAAATCGCCTACAAACTTAAGCTCTGGAAAGACTTCTAAATACTTGATCGTGGTGGTACTATGAAAAGAAAATCTTCCCCTATGAATTTCATGATAAATAGGCACGCCATGTTTTATGGAAAAGTCTTCAATAGCTTCAATCACTTTACAGTTCTCTGAAAAGGAGTAATAATCTTTTCCGGTATGGGAGTTAATAAAGTTGGGCGCTAATTGAACGAGATTTTCCAGTTTCTCCAGAGTATTTTCTATAAACTGATTTATTGATTCTCCATTCGCACCGGGCAGGCATTGCAAGCATACTAGAAAGTCTGATTTCTTTTTTCGAACATCATTCAATTCATCATATAGGGATAATCCATAGTGGATGTTAGGGATATTAATCTCAATTCCGTCGAATCCATTGGTTAAGGATTGATGAATAAATTCTTTGGGGTTGAGTTTTTCTTTCCCCCAAAATGGATTTAAATATGTGATGGAATTCATTTAAAAAAGAGCTGGATTAAGTGGCGTGCTGATTTCTTTACCTATTTCAGCACCTGGACACCAAGTTTTCCAATCATTGATTTGCCCATCGTTTTCCGGTTTTTTCAATTTCATCTTTTTATCCATATAAATGACCGTCATCACCTTTCTCATTTTCTGGGTAGCGTTTGCGCCAGCTCTGTGAAAAATCCACCCAGAATGAAAGCTAATTTCCCCAACATCAAAAGGTTCAACTACATGGTCAAAGTCCGTTACCCTTAGCCTTTCTTGTATCTGGTTTTCACTTTCATCACTTATGGATAATTCCCTTCCCTCCAAAATGGCATGACTTCCTGCGCTAAACTCAAGTGGGCCCATTTCAAGCCCTGTCTGCTGAAGGGGAATCCATGCGGTTATTGTCTTATCCGTCTCCAGGGGCCAGTAATACTGATCGGCGTGCCATGGGGTGATACCTCCTCCTGGTTCCTTAAAAAGTGCTTGGTCATGATAGAGTCTCACTCCATCCACCTGCATTAATTGAGCTGCAATTCCGGCCAACCGCTTGCTAAAAACCAAATTTTTGATATCAGAATCATGCTGCCATAAATTAAATAACTGCAAAAAAGCCTTACCATAGGTGTTTCTTTTGGCTAAAGGGGTTTCTTCTTGATTGCGTTCATCAACTTTTTTGGAGATGACATCATTGTAAAAAGCTATGACCTCAGCGTCCAACACATTTTTCAACTTAATAAACTTATTCTCTGAGTAAAAACGAATATGATCTTCATTTAAGGGGTAGGCCTGCTGTAATAATTCCATTTTTCTTGCATTTATAAACGTAAAATTAGGATGTAAAGCAGTACATGAATTATGCTATTATAACCAATTATTGATGTTTTTAAACATTCTCAAGGCATTATAGAAATTATCAGGTTTATATTTGCAACAATGAAAGCACATCTGGAAAAAATCCATTTTCAAGGGTCAATTAACTTTTTTGTAAGGGAAGAGTCCCATTTTTCGCCTTATTGGCATTACCACCCAGAAATAGAAATTACATTAATTACCAAAGGTGAAGGATTTAGATTTGTAGGTGATTCCATCTACCCCTATACTGAAAATGACTTGGTAGTTTTGGGCGAAAACACGCCTCATCAATGGGTAAGTAATACCCTTGATGAAATAAAAACCCAAAAAGCATATGTGATTCAATTCAGAAAGGAGCTCTTCCAATACTTTAAGGAATGCTATCCGATGGAAACGCTATTCAGGCAATCTCAAAGGGGAATCCAATTTTTTGATGTTAAGAACAACTTGATGCCCCGGATTTTGTCCTTTGAGCAAGCCAATGGAATACAAAGAATTTCTTTGTTGTTTGAATTACTTAACCAACTTGTATCCCATACAGAAAAAAGGTTTTTATCCTCTGAGGAATATAAATACCCATTAACAGTTAGGGATGATCGTTTTGTAAAAATCAACGATTACATTTTGAACCATTTGGATAGGAAGTTAACCGTAGCCTATGTGGCGGAAAAATGCAATATGGTGCCTCAATCCTTTTGCAGATGGTTTAAAAAATGCTCAGGACATTCCTTTGTCGGTTTTGTGAATATCATGAGAATAGAGATGGCATGTCAATCCTTGGTGAATACCAACGGATCTATACAACAGATTGCATTAAACTCTGGTTTCGAAAATGTAAGTCACTTCAATAGGACTTTTAAATCCCTAAAACAAATGACTCCAACAGAGTTTAAAAAATCGAGAGAATAGCGTTAACTACCAAAGTTCGCTTACCTCTTTTTTAATAAAAGAAAGTGCAGTGGAAGAGGGAGACTGTCGTTCCATGGTTTGATTCAGTATATCTTCCCGTAATTTATCAGGAGATTCAGTTTGGCTCATTCCCGCGGAACGAATGGCTTGGATTGTAGCATTTTTCGCCGTTTTGATTATGTTCCAACACTCATCAGACATGTAGATTTGCTGGGAAAGATTGTGTTCAAACTCGGTTTCAATCTGGTTGACGAGTAAATTTTCGTAATCATTCTTACCGTTACCAACCGGAGCAACGCGCACTACAAGACTGTTCAATGAAATTCTTTCCAAAAAAAGCACCATGCGTTCATAAGCCTGTAAGCGAATGGGCAAAGCGTCCTTTTGGGCATCTTTTTGAAGCAAATAGCGTCTTCTGCCATCTTCATTTCTGGTATGTAATCGAAAAAAGTAAAAGGCTACAGCTCCAGTAACGACTGCAGGCAATAAAAAGGCGAACAATTGGAAAATTTCATCTCCGGTCATGGGTAGTTGGTTTTTTTTGATTTACTAGAAAATAGAACGCACTAAACCTAGAAAAAGTATGAAAGGAGATTCAAGTATTTTAAGACTACAAATTCTCAAAAGTCATTCAGCGACCTTCACGTTTTCCTTGACTTTCCCATAGAAACCCTCGTAATCAGGACGTAGTTTGATTGCGATGCCTTCTTTGAAATTTCCATCTTGTACTGAAGTGGACAGTTTTTCCGTCGCTACCCCTAAGGAATCAGTCAATCTTTTGGTAACCGCAATGGCTTGGTCATAGGTTGCTCCAAACTCTCCGGTGATATTTAGCCCTACAATCTCTGTTTTACGATTGGGGTTGGCTTTTATGATTTCTGCAACCCGGGCGAGCCATTCATTACCGCCATCAGTCAACTCAGTGGAACTATCGGAACCGAATAGGCTGTTCAAACTTCCCGAAAGGATAATGTCTCCTTCTGAAAAATTCGCATTTGTATTTTCACCCAAGGTCTTTTTTACCTGTGTGAGGGTCACGATGGCAGTAGAGTCATTGGAAGCAATCATTTTATTGATATCGCTAAGCTGTTTCTCCTTTTGACCCAATGCTTCAAGGGTCTTGTTTACATTTTCACTGCTCTTTTTTGAAAGCTCAGAAAAACTCGTGAGATTTTTTAAAAGGGTCGCATTAGCTTCCCTTAAGCTCACATTTTCCGTTTCCAGCGTTTCAGCTTTGGCTTTGCTCGATGAAACTTCCCGTTTGATGGTAGCCAGCTCTTGTGCTATACTATCCTTCTCTAACTTTAGTTCTTCAATTTGCGCAAAGAGTTCACTCTTTTTTTGCCCGAGTGCAATCCCAGAAAATAAAAGGAGTACTAGTAAAATAGGTAGTTTTGTTTGCATATTATTTAGATTTAGGTTTTTTAAGTTTGATATTCAGGAGATTTACCGCCCAGATGGGGACAGTCGTACAGTTTCTGCATTCCATCAAAGGGTACTTCATTTTTTTCATAACCGTGCACCGCTGATAAATCGCTGCTAAGATAATCATCATCTACATTTACTTGAATATCCTTCATAGTAAATTGACAAGGATGCTCGTAGCCGGCGGCATGGGTGATTTCTAAAAACTCCTTTCTGAAGGTCTTAAAATATTGGGCCAATCGGTCAGATTTTAAAGGCACGTTAATTCCATTTTGAAGCCATTTGCTCTGTGTGGCGACCCCTGCAGGACAGCGGTTGGTATGACATACCTGGGCTTGGATACACCCGATACTCATCATGGCTTCTCGAGCGACATTGATGCAATCCACGCCCATGGCAAAGGCCATTGCAGCTTTAGCTGGAAACCCTAATTTTCCACTTCCGATAAAAACAATATGTTCGGCAAGTCCAATATCTTTAAAAATCTTATAGATACTTGAAAACCCATAAATCCAGGGTAGGGATACATGGTCTGCAAAACTTGGAGGGGCGGCACCCGTTCCACCCTCACCACCATCTATGGTAATAAAATCTGGTCCTTTCCCAGTTTTTTTCATCAAGTCTGCCAGTTCTTTCCACTGATCTAATTTTCCGATAGCACCCTTAATACCAACAGGCAATCCGGTTTCCTCTGCAATTTGCTCAATGAGGTCCACCAGTTCGGGAACGTTCTTAAAAGCTTTATGAGTGGAAGGGGACAGGACATCCTTTCCTACCTTAACCCCCCGTATTTCCGCAATTTCTGGAGTAATTTTGGCGCCAGGCAAGACCCCGCCTTTTCCCGGTTTAGCACCCTGGGACAGTTTGATTTCTATCGCCTTAATACACGGATTCTCATCTACAAGTATTTTAAGTTTTTCAATGGAAAAATTGCCTTCACTATTTCTTACCCCAAAGTAACCAGTCCCGAAGTGAAACACAACATCGGCTCCTTGTTTGTGATAGGGGGAAAGTCCACCTTCTCCCGTATTGTGAAACGCATGCGATTTTGCAGCTCCTTGATTCAAAGATTTAACCGCTGCTGCGGATAATGAACCAAAGCTCATTGCCGAAATATTGATGACCGAAGCAGGGCGGTATGGCTTTTTTCGCTTATGATACGCTCCAATTACTTTGGCACAGGGCAAAAAATATGGATTTTCGGTATTTGGGTGTTTTTCAGGAATTTGGTACCCTATCATAGCATTTTTAACGAACATATGCTGATGCGCATAAATATCCCGGTCCGTTCCAAAACCCTCATAATTGTTCTCTTTTTTGGCTGAAGCATATATCCAACCCCTTTCAATTCGATTGAATGGAAGTTCTTCACGGTTGTTTGCGACAAAATACTGACGCATTTCTGGCCCAATGCTTTCCAACCAATACCTCAAATGTCCAACTACCGGAAAGTTGTGTTTTATGGTATGTGATTTCTGAAAAAAGATATCCCAGATTGCCACAAGCAGCAAAAAAAACAATATCCAACCCCACCAGGAAATACTACCAAGGAAATCCAAAAAGGAGTCCATAATCACATACTCAAATAATCCAACGTCAGTTCTGTCATAGCCTTTACACCCAGTTGCATACCGGCATCATCGATAAGAAAATCTGGAGTATGATGGGGATAGGATTCCGTATTGCCAGGGGTCATGCCGCCCAGAAAAAAGAAAAACCCAGGTACTTCCTTTTGGAAATACGAGAAATCCTCCGCACCGGTAATCGCTTTTTGTGCGATAACATTTTTACCACCTGCGACCCGTTGTAGCGTGGGCAACATTTGCCGTGCCAGTTCAGGCACATTGAAGGTGATGTCCGTGGCATCTTTTATTTCACATGTAGCTTCGCCACCATAGGCTTTGGCGATGTCTGCTACCATTTCTTTCATTCGCTTATTGATATGATCCTTCATATCATAATCCAAAGTGCGGATGGTACCTAGCATTTCGGCAGATTCAGGAATAATATTAAAACGAACCCCACTTTTGATTTTTCCAACAGTAATAACCGCAGCTTCATTGGTCAGATTGGCCTCACGACTGATGATGGTCTGCAGTCCGTCAATGATTTTAGCACTTATTAAAATCGGGTCCACACCACTCCACGGTTGCGACCCATGGCTTTGTTTTCCCTTCACCTTAATAGTAAAACTTTGTGCTGCGGCCAAAGCACCGCCTATTTTATATCGAATCGTGCCCACTGGGGTTTGAGAATTGATATGCAGTCCGAAAATGGCATCCACATCGGGATTCTTTAAAACACCTTCTTTGACCATAAGCAAAGCCCCACCTTCTTCACCAGGAGGAGCTCCTTCTTCTGCAGGTTGAAAAATAAATTTCACCGTACCGTTTATTTTATCCTTATTATTTGACAAGACTTCGGCCACTCCCATTAAAATAGCTGTATGGGTATCATGTCCACAGGCATGCATCACACCCACCTTTTCACCTAAAAATTCTGAAGTCACGGTAGACTTAAATGGCAAGTCATTGCGTTCGGTAACGGGTAGGGCATCAATATCGGCGCGTAGTGCAACCACTTTGCCCGGATTATCACCTTTTAATATGCCCACTACGCCAGTATGCGCCACTCCTGTGGTTACTTCAATTCCCAAAGATTTTAAATGTTTGGCAATTTTTTCAGAGGTTTTGAATTCGCGATTACTCAATTCTGGGTTTTGATGAATGTCATGCCGCCACGCGATCACTTTGGACTCGATGGCCGCATAGTCTTTTTCCAAATTGGGTCCTTGTGCCCAAAGGGCAAAGCAAAAACAAAAACATGCTAGGGTTAAAATCTTTTTCATTGTATTAAAATTTAATGAGTTGGTAGCCATTATTTTGTAGTTGAATGAGGGCGGTCATAGCTGAAAGCGATATCTCGGTCCCAGGAATAAGGTCTTCTTTGGGATAATCCCTTGATTTTGACGACTGACCACATAAAATCACCTTGACGCCAGCATCCATTAGCTGATTGACCATGTTGAAATTGGGATTACTAACTCCAAATCGAGCTTTGTACGCTTCATTGTTAATTAGGTCTTTAGAAGCTTTGCTATGGACGACCAAAGCTACGTTAAGTTGAGAATAGGGAATCCCACTTTGCGCGTGCATATTCAGAAAACGGGCAGCGGTCTCAATGCTACGGTTTATCTCGGTATGCGAATCAGGACTTTCCATAATATCGAAAACCACTTTGTAATCCATAGTTTTATCAACTGCAAAGTCCGGATTTTCAATTTTCCAAACCTTACCATAGTCCTCCAATACGGGTCCTGCTTTTCTTTCTTGTGCAAAGCTTATTATTGAAAAGAACAGCAAAGCCAGTAAAAAATAGTAGGATGGTTTCATTCAAAATGGATTTAAAACATTTAAATATATTCAAATTCAAGGGAATGCACTCTTGTTTATAACTATTAAAAGGATGATTTTATCAGGAAGGGGTAATTAGCTAATTTCATCCTTACTTTTAAAAGAAAATTACTATTGAGTACATTCTTGGACGAATTGAATGATGCCCAACGCGCTCCGGTTTTGCACAAAGATGGCCCTCTGATGGTCATTGCTGGGGCAGGGTCGGGGAAGACTAGGGTGCTTACGTATCGCATTGCCCACTTAATGGAACAGGGGGTGGATTCGTTCAATATTTTGGCTCTGACCTTTACCAATAAGGCGGCCAAGGAAATGAAAAAACGAATTGCCACCATTGTTGGGAATTCCGAAGCCAAGAATTTATGGATGGGGACTTTCCATTCTGTTTTTGCCAAACTACTGCGTTTTGAAAGTGACAAATTGGGTTATCCTAGCAACTTCACAATTTATGATACCCAGGATTCCCAGCGTTTGATTGCTTCCATTATTAAGGAAATGGGCTTGGACAAGGATATCTATAAGTACAAGCAAATCCAAAATAGAATATCATCATACAAAAACAGTTTGATCACAGTTAAGGCCTATTTTCAAAACCCTGAGCTGGTAGAAGCGGATGCCATGGCGAAACGTCCGCGTTTAGGTGAAATCTACCAGAACTACGTAGACCGTTGTTTTAAGGCTGGCGCAATGGATTTTGATGATTTATTGTTGCGTACCAATGAGCTTTTGAATCGCTTCCCCGAGGTATTGATGAAATACCAAGAACGCTTTAAATATATTCTTGTAGATGAGTATCAGGATACCAATCATTCACAATACCTAATCGTAAAGGCACTATCAGACCGCTATCAAAATATCTGTGTTGTAGGGGATGATGCTCAAAGTATTTACTCTTTTCGGGGGGCCAACATTAGCAATATTCTCAACTTCCAGCGCGATTATGATGATGTCGCCGTATATCGATTGGAACAGAACTATCGGTCCACAAAAAACATTGTAAACGCTGCCAATTCAATCATTGCCAAGAATAAAAACCAGCTTGAGAAAGTGGTTTGGACGTCCAATGATGAAGGCAATCCTATAAAAATACACCGTAGTATTACCGATGCCGAGGAAGGTCGGTATGTAGCCTCGTCCATTTTTGAAAATAGAATGCAGCATCAATTACAAAATGGGGAGTTTGCGGTTTTGTATAGAACCAATTCACAGTCCCGGGCTATCGAGGATGCCTTACGGAAAAAGGATATTCCCTATCGTATTTATGGTGGACTCTCGTTCTATCAGCGAAAGGAAATCAAGGATGTGTTGGCGTACCTGCGTATGGTCATAAATCCAAAGGATGAGGAAGCATTAAAACGCATCATCAATTTTCCAGCACGGGGAATTGGGCAAACCACCATCGATAAATTGGTAGTGGCTGCCAACCACTATGGACGTTCCATATTTGAGGTGATAGAGCACCTGGATAAGTTGCAGCTGAAAATCAATGCCGGCACCCAGCGCAAATTAGAGGACTTCGTGACGATGATAAAAAGCTTCCAAATCATGAATGAAGGAAGTGATGCCTTTACCCTGGCAGAACATGTTGCCAAAAAAACGGGCCTGCTATTGGAATTTAAAAAAGACGGTACCCCAGAAGGCATAGCTCGGATGGAAAATATTGAGGAGCTACTTAATGGTATAAAGGATTTTGTAGAGGGACAAAAAGAGTTGGCAGATTCCACTGGGAGTTTGACCGAATTTCTTGAGGATGTAGCGCTAGCAACCGATATGGATAAGGAAACGGGAGATGATGACCGCGTAGCATTAATGACCATTCATTTGGCCAAAGGCTTGGAATTTCCATACGTTTATATTGTAGGTATGGAAGAAGATTTGTTCCCTTCGGCCATGAGCATGAACACCCGTAGTGAATTGGAGGAGGAAAGACGTCTTTTTTACGTGGCCTTGACCCGTGCCGAAAAACAAGCTTTTCTAACCTATACCCAGAACAGATATCGATGGGGTAAATTGATAGATGCAGAACCCAGTCGCTTTTTGGAAGAAATCGATGAGCAGTATGTAGAGAACCTTACCCCTGTAAATGATGGGTATCGCTATAAGTCGTTAATTGACACTGATATTTTTGGGGAGGTAGACAAAAGTCGATTGCGTACCATAAAACCAAAGTCTGGAACCCCGCCCAATACCCAACGACCCAACGAGAACCAGTTAAGAAAGTTACGCAGGTTAAAACCGGAATTAAGTTCCCCTGCTTCCAATACCAATGTGGTCGATGCCAATTTATCTGCGGGGATGCGGGTCAATCACACCAGATTTGGAAAAGGCAAAGTCCTCAAAATTGAGGGTGTAGGAAACGATAAAAAGGCCGAAATCCAATTTGAACAGGGCGACGTGAAAAAGCTGCTGCTACGGTTCGCTAAGCTGGAAATCCTAAACGATTAGGAAACCTTGAGAATAGTATCTCTTGTGAGGTTTGTCGGTACGGTAAAGGAGAACGTGCTACCTTCTCCTTCTTTGGATTCAATATAGATCATACCATTGTTACGTTGAATGAAATCCTTGCAAATCGCAAAACCGAGGCCTGTCCCTTCTTCGTTATCTGTCCCTTTTGTGGACATATTCTCCTTAGAGGAGTTCAATAGGGCTTTGCGTTGCGCATCGCTCATACCTATTCCTGTATCTTTTACTTTTACCCTCAAATGCCCTTCTTCTTCAGTGACGTCTACTAAGATAAAGTCACCATTTTCTGTGAATTTTAGAGCATTGGACAGCAAATTTCTTACCACAAAATCAATCATGTCCTTATCGGCATACACTTTGGATACTTCTTTATGCTTATGACTTATGGTTATGTTTTTCCGTAGGGCGTTCTCTTTGAAGAGTTCTACATTTTTTTCAATAACATTGAATATGTCAAAAGACTTCTTGGATACCTCATGGTCATTCATCTGTGATTTGGCCCAATTCAATAAATTGTCCAATAACAACTGTAGATTTTGCGAAGCATCGGATAAATATTTTACAAACATCTTCTTTTCTGCTTCACCCAATTCCTCTTTGTCCTCTTTAAGGATGTTCGCTAAGGAAAGGACATTTCCAGTATGACCTCGAAGGTCATGTGAAATGATTGAAAAGAATTTATCCTTTATTCTTGAGGCTTCCTTTAGTTCGTTTTCAGATTCTTTCAGCTTACCATTTAAGGAATGAAGCACCTTGTTTTTTTCACTCAAAGTGGTTATCTGCTTACGGATTTTGGCAACCAATCCGTTATATGTTCCGGTAAGCTTATCGATTTCTGTAATTTTTAAACTCTTGGATTTATCCAGCTGCCCTTCAAAGTTGTTCTGGACTATGGAGTCCATATCGGAAATCAAGGTTTTGATGGGTTTAGCAATATGACTCGAAAAGACAAAGGCAGACAAGATGGCAAATAGCATGGTAATTGTGAAAAACAACACAAGATAGGATTTGATGGAACCTATCATTAATTTAGAATCTGTATCTACCAACGCATAAAGTGCTGCGGTGTTTGTATTTAGCTTCGTCTGGATATCCTGAATTTCATGAATCATACCCGTATCCCCCGTTCCAATTTTGCGTTCGAGGTTTGTAACGGCGTTGAAATTCTTTTTGTAGCTTTTTAATAGTTCAACAGTCAGCATGTCTACCTGAGGATCTTTTTGTAGTCGCTCCAATACATCATTACAAAGTAAATTAAGCTGCTTTTTATAGTCCGGGTCTTTACGAAGGAAAAAGTCTTTTTCATGTCTTCGCATTTGAAGAATCTCAACCAGCTCAATTCCTTTACCCTCGTTTTCAAGTTGATGGATACTTCTCCGCATTTCACCAATAATGCCAAAATTTCGAAATCCTTTTTTCTGAATCAAACCCAACACTTGCACAATCTTATGGTTTAATTCATCCACATCAGCGGTAATTCTCCGTAAGCGTTTGTCAACCGTGCTATTGGTATTGTAATTTGCATTACGAATTTTTTCTAAGGCGGTTTTGGAGGTTTTTATGAAGGACTTGTATTCTTTTAGGTGCTTGGAAGATTTTTCCATGTAGAACTCATCCTGTTTGGTATCAAAATCAAGTATTTGAAAGAATTTGTTATCCGCCTTTAACCGGTTACCATCAAAAAATGCGACACTTTCCCGTAGGGTCTTTGCATTGTCAATTTTTTTTAAGCTGTTGAATGAAAACAACAAGAAAGGACCTATAAGTAGGAACAGCAGGAGGAAAGCAATCAGAACCCGACCTCTGATGGTATTCATTGTTCAAGATTTGGACTTAGGTTGTCAGGTCTTAGAACGGCTTTTCGACCTCAATATTGCCATTTATCGATAAAATGCAACACATTATCGATTCTATGATAGTTCACTGAATATAGGCGCAATACGCTCGTTCTGTTGGCTGAATTTGCGGGTATGTCTTCTTAAATTGGAATGTAAATAGATTAAAACGTCTGTATCCCTCCTCACAACTGTTTTTACTTTTTGTATTCTGTTCATTGTCTTCAGACAATTTTGAGAAAACCAAAAGCTTATCCATAAACATGATTTTTGAAAGGTATAATGAGAAAACAAATCGTTGTTGTTCAATATTATATATGTGGCACAACCAGTTTTCGGGTACACCTCCACCATCAAAAAATAGATAGTTTTTCCATTTACCGATAAGCTCTGTATTGTTTGTGAATTCAATTTCCCGCACAGTATCAGAAAGGTTCAACACGGAAACCTCCACTTTTTCTTCTTCTTGAAAATCCCGCTCCCGTATTACCATACCATCCTCAAAAATTACTTTCTGATTCTTTAGGGCAGAGGGAATTTCAGAGCCATTTATAAACCCGAACTCATTTTTTGGCATAAAATCTTGTTCGCCAAGTTCACTTTTAAGTGGATACACTTGTTCCATAAAGTTGGTTCCATTGAATACATAGGATGTCCATGCTTTACCGGATTCCAATGGAAAAGGATTTTGTATGGTTTTCCCGTTTTCATCCACTACAAAACCTGAAGGAGGAAGACTATCCATTTCTTCATTGGAAAAGCTGGTGCTCCAGCTAGATTTTTCAAAAGGAAAAATTTTGGAATCGACTAGTTGGTCTTCAACAATTGTTAAGGCATCTAACCTCATAAAATGTTCAAAGCTTGATGATTTACCCAAACCAGAAACCATGAAGATACTCTTCTGTTCATCTTCTTGCACTGTAAAAATAGAGACGGGAAACACGGTATTCATTTTTAGAGTGCTCCCCAATATCTTTTTGTTGGACTGATATAACGCAATATTCTTGTAATCCCCCATAGATCCTCCCATTCGCGTATCCCATGAAAAGAGCACGAGCTTTTTATGTTCGGATTCCACGACGGAAATACCAGTATTTATATCCGATAGTGAAGTAGTCAGTTTGCTTAAGTTAGAGGAATCTCTTATTTCTTTTACCGCATCTTCAATTTTACCGTTAAGCGTTGCTGCCAAATCACCGAATTCTGGCGTGCTAGAAGAAAGAAGACTTAGTTCCGTTGCCCAATGCTGCACACTATCAAGGGACCTATTCTTCCGAGAGGATTTTGATATTTCTCGTTCTTGTTTTGTTTCCCTGTTTCCACATCCTAAAATGAGCAATGCAGAAAGCAATAGTATATTCGAAAAGTGTAGCCTGTTCATATCTGAAGAATTGAGAACAAAAATTACAAACCAAGCGAACATAACTTGGAGTCAATACACGGATTGAGGTTGTGAATTGATAAATACTCCATTTAAATAGGATTTGTTGAATCTAGGCTTGAATAATCGTTTGTGCCCATAGTGAAAATGGGGCACATTCTTTGTTACTTTGTAGTTAGCTTATGGCAGAACTGATAAAAATATATGAGGAAAACCCAAATCCAAGGGAAGTTGCCAAGGTGGCAGATGTCTTGCGGAAAGGTGGGTTAATTATTTACCCCACGGATACGGTATATGGTTTGGGATGCGATATCACCAATACTAGGGCACTGGAGAAGCTCGCACGTATCAAGGGAATCAAATTGGCCAAGGCCAATTGGTCATTTGTTTGCGCTGATTTAAGCAATCTATCTGATTTTGTACGCCAAATTGATTCGGCAACCTTCAAGATTTTAAAACGAGCATTACCCGGTCCTTATACTTTTATTTTGCCCGGAAACAACAACCTTCCCAAAGATTTTAAGAAAAGAAAAACGGTTGGAATTCGAGTTCCCGATAATGAGATTGCCAAGGCTCTGGTACTTGAATTGGGAAATCCAATCGTATCAACCTCCATATATGATGAAGACGATATTTTGGAATACACTACAGACCCAGAGCTCATATTTGAAAAATGGCAGAATCAGGTCGATATAGTTGTGGATGGGGGTTATGGAGGGAACGTAGCTTCCACAGTGATTGATTTATCTTCCGGAATCCCTGAAGTAGTCCGGGAGGGAAAAGGAAGTGCAGATATTCTATAAAAAAAATAGGCCGCAATTTGCGGCCTATCCTTATATTTTAGAGGGAAATATGTTATTCTCCAGAACCTCCGATAGCAGGATCTTTCATACCCTCTTCAATCATGTTGTAGAATTGATCAATTTTAGGTAGAACTACAATTCGCGTTCTTCTGTTTTTAGCTCTCTCAGCAGCTGAATCGTTCGAAGCCAATGGAACATAAAAACTTCTTCCCGCAGCAGTCATACGCTTAGGGTCTACATCAAATTCATTTTGTAATGTTCTTACAATAGAAGTAGCACGCTTCGCACTTAAATCCCAGTTATCCACCAATACACCACTGGAGAAAGGCACGTTATCCGTATGACCTTCAACCAAGAATTCAAAATCAGGTTTGTTGTTCACCACTTTGGCTACTTTGCCCAAAACACCTTTAGCGGCAGCAGTAATGTTGTAGCTTCCACTTCTAAACAAGAGCTTGTCCGAAATAGAAACGAATACCACACCTTTTTCTACACTTACTTCAATGTCTTCATCATCCAAGTTGCCCAGCACTCCTTTTAAACTCTGAACCAAAGCAAGGTTTACAGAGTCCCTGCGCGTTACTGCATCTTGCAGTCTTCTAATGGTCAAATCTTTTTCACGTAGGCTTTCCAAAGACTTTTCTAGGTTTTCAGCACCTTTGGTTGTTAAGGTGGTTAAATTCCCCATATTGTTTATTAGTTCTTGATTGTTGGCTTTAAGGAAGGCATTTTGGTCCTCAAGCGTCTTTAATCTAGAATCAGCCGTAGCCTTTTCTTCAAGACAGTCATTCAATTTAACTGTAGCGGAATTCAACAAGTCTTGAGTTTCCTTTTGCTTTGCCTCAAGGTCTGCGTATTTTTTTTGAGAAACGCATGAGGACAATAAAACGGCCATGGTCAATGTTCCGAGAAGTACTTTTTTCATAAATCTGAGTATAAATTAGCGATATCGATTCCTTTGATTTGAAGCCAAAATTAGAGAAAAACCAAAGTTTCAATATTCAGCTATCGTTAATCTTTTACTAAAATGTTAAAATTATTTATTTGATGTACGAAATGAGACCAAACTATGGACTTTGCCGCGTAATAATTTAATATAAAATTAGCGTTTTCCCTTTTTCGATACATTTTTCTAAAATTACGATAAAAACTGAGGTGTGCCTTAAAGACGGCTGCAAAATGAACAAACTTGAATTGCAGTAAAAAGCGCAAGGCAGCTATGCCATCCAAAATCAAACGCATAAATATAACACCAAAAGCGCGTCTTCTGGGAAGATTTTTGGTTACAGAATATAGGGAGTTCCTGAAATTCAAAAATGTTTTCTTGGGATTCATGTTGCTCAATGTGGAGCCACCCAAATGGTACACATGGCTTTTTCCGGTGTAGAAAACTTGATGCCCTTCATTTTTGGCTCTCCAGCATAGGTCAATTTCTTCTTGATGCGCAAAATAATCTTCATCAAAACCTTTTAGGGCATGAAACACTTCGCTTTTGATGAACATACAGGCTCCGGTAGCCCAAAAAACCTCCCTGACATCGTCATATTGGCCCTTGTCTTCTTCCAATGCTTGAAAAATCCGACCTCTACAAAACGGATACCCCAACTTGTCCAAGAAACCTCCTGCTGCTCCCGCATATTCGAAGTGGGTTCTGTGTTTTAAATCCAGAATTTTAGGCTGAACTATAGAAACGTCTGGATACTTTTCAAAAACTTCCTTGATAGGACCCAACCAACTAGGTGTTACCTCAACATCAGAATTTAGCAGGCAGTAAATATCTGCTTCTATATGTTTTAGGCCATCATTATAACCTTGAGCAAAGCCTCCATTGGAATCGTTTTGTATTAGTCCAACGTTTGGAAAGTTTTCGGTTATTAGATTTACGGATGAATCAGTGCTCGCGTTGTCAACCACATAGATATCGGCTTCTTTGGAATGTTCCAATACCTTGGGGAGATATTCGGCCAAAAGCGATTCCCCATTCCAATTCAATATGACTACAGCGATTTTCAAAACGGAAGCAAATTAACGGCGAAAATCAGGAATATCCTTTAAAAAAGAATACTTTTCATTTTGGTAATTCGTTTTACAGTAATAATGGGACAACCCGTTGGTTACCATAAGGAAATTCGCCTTTAATTGATAGTTGTATCGGGCGATTTGGTCAAACACTTCTTGGTTTATGGCAATATCTGGGGCCTTGCATTCCACCAAAATATCTACTCCTCCTTGAGAATTGAACACAACGATGTCGTATCTCTTATTTAATTTATTTACTTGCAGTTGCTTTTCCACATTAAGCCGAATCTTGGGATATCCTTTGGTTTCCATGAGATAGTGGATGGCATGTTGACGCACCCATTCTTCAGGTTGCAAGACAACAAATTTTTTACGGATAACGTCAAAAATTGCCAAGCCTTTTTCGTTACTTTTGATTCTGAACGAATAGGAAGGAAAGTTCAAAACTTGCATGTCGCAAAGGTGATAATTTTTTGAATATGGACGGAATAAAGGAAATGGTTGCAGACATTGACAACAAAACTCCAAAACCCATTTATTTTCTTATGGGTGATGAGCCGTATTATATTGATAAGATTTCCCAGTACATTTCTGACCATATGCTTAGCGAAGAGGAAAAGGGGTTCAATCAAATGGTGCTTTATGGAAAGGAAACTAACATAGATGACGTTGTTTCGAATGCGAAACGATTTCCGATGATGGCTGAGCGGCAAGTGGTCATTGTAAAAGAAGCTCAACATCTGTCCAGAACCATTGAAAACCTAACTTCTTACGCGGAAAACCCACAACCTTCAACAGTTCTGGTGTTTTGTTACAAATACAAAAAACTAGATAAGCGTAAAAAATTATACAAAGCCGTACAAAAGAATGGGGAACTTTATGAAAGTAAAAAGCTTTACGAAAATCAGGTAGGGGAGTGGATACGAAGGACTCTAAGTGGAAAAAAATATAAGATTTCTCCAAAGGCAAGTGCCCTTTTAGTTGAATTCCTAGGAACGGATTTAAGCAAAATAAACAACGAATTGAGCAAGCTTATGGTCGTTGTTCCCAATACCACAGAAATTACTCCTGAAATTATTGAAGAACACATAGGCATTAGCAAGGATTACAACAATTTTGAGCTCAAAAAGGCAATAGGTGAAAAGGACATAAAGAAAGCATCACGAATTATTGATTATTTTTCAAATAACCCGAAAGACAATCCCTTCGTGGTCACCATTGCCACTTTGAACAATTTTTTTATTCAACTGTTACAATACCATGGACTTTCTGACCATTCTCCTAATGCGGTTTCCAAATCTTTAGGCGTAAACCCATTCTTTGTTAAGGAGTTTTCAGTTGCGGCCAGAAATTACCCAATGAAACAGGTAAGTCGTATTTTATCCGGTCTGCGAGAACTGGATTTAAAGAGTAAAGGGGTCGGCGCCCAAAATATGGGACAATCTGATTTGCTGAAGGAGCTTTTAATAAAGTTTAGCTAACACTTACTTTCTATCAATACTATATTTTCCGGGTCCCAAAAGAAAGATAACCACGAAAATAGTAAGATAAAGAAGTGCCAATTCTTTTCTACCAAAAGGATCACTCCCATGTACAATGAATGCCGCTACAGCCATTGTAATAGCCGCTGGTATGGTGGCCCAGCGTGTTTTAAAGCCTATAATCAGTAGTATTGGGCAAACAAACTCGCCTACAACACATAAAAAAAGAGAAGGCGCAGAACCTATTCCCAATGGATTGGGAAATTCCATATTACCACTTAACAATTTTTGAAGTTTGGGAAATCCGTGGGTTAGCATAAATGCTGACGGTAGTATTCTTAAAATGGCAAGGCCAACATGAACAAGAAGACTGTTTTTCATGAAATGGGGGATTTTAAATTTCCGTGAAAATAGAAATTCTTCTTTTATTGATACAGTCTAGCACAAAAAAAATGGCTTAGTGAGGATTTCACTTACAAGCAAATAAGGAGAAAAGATGCCTAGAGGCATCTTTATTTTTTTTCTTTACGATTTAGCAGACGTATCACAAGATTATCCAATCCAAAACGACCAGAACCTAAGTATAGATTATACACTGAAATCCATAAGAAACCGAAAGCGGGTAACATACCCCATGTTCCTTGTCCCCATTTCTGAAAAAAGATAGCAACCAGCATAGTGCACATAATTAGGAATGATGCTACACGAGTTTTTAGGCCCAACGCTAAAAATAAACCTCCAACGGCTTCGCTAAAAGCACCCATCCAGGCAAAGAATATTGGAAAGGTTGCAAAAAGCCCACCATATTCCGCGACGTCTTGAGGAAACCAATCCACTACTTCAAAGAAGCCAAGGTTTTTGTCTTTTGGAGACCAGGGCATACCAAATTTGGATGCACCAAAGTCAATGGCCAAAAGCATTCCACATATAAACCGCATGAGCGCAAAGAATAAATCGGCTACCCAGTGTTTTTGTAATACAGGTTGAATTAAAATGTGTAATACGTTTTTCATTTTTGATTGTTTTAAAAGTTGAACAGGTCAAAATTGAAAAACCCTACAATTACAGCCGCTTCAAATGGTCCAGAGAAGCCTCAAAATACGATTTGAGACGTATCAAAATGAAGAAAACAAGTCAAATAGCTGCCTTAAGGAACTCGGAGGGCGAGCGCTGTGTAAGTTTTTTGAAAACCCGATTGAAGGTCGCTTTACTATTGAAACCGCATTCGAAAGCAATTCCTAGCAAGGATAACTGTTCATGTTTTTCGGCGGCAATCATCTTTTTAAAGGCTTCAATACGATACATGTTTACAAAATCATTGAAGTTTTTGTTAAATCCCAAATTGATGGTCTCTGAAAGTTGGGAGCGGCTCATATTGGCCCGTTTGGCCAAATCGATGAGATTCAATTCTGGGTCTAGATAAGGTTTCTCTGTATCCATTAGGGTTTTAATCTGTTCAATGGCTTCTTTAGAAACCTCCCTTTTCCGAATATTTTGTAGTTCAGGGACGGATATCTTATTTGGACTGAAGCTGAAATTCAGTTTTTTTAACTTGGTCGTATCCGTAAAATAGCCCTTAATCCCTACATACGTAATCGCTATTCCAGAGAAAAACACCAACCACCATTGCTGTGTATACCCCAATTCTACAAAGTAGGCTGAAACCACGGTTTCTACCACATCGTATAGGAACAGAAAAGTATAAACGAAAAGAAAATTTCTAATCCAATTCAATTCCAACTTGTAGGTATTGGAAAAGAAGGCATTTATTTTTCGTCGGTAGTTATAAAACAGCTGAAGGGTAAAAGCCAAATACAACAACATTTGGGCAAACCCAAAAACCGTCATCAAAGGTTGTACATAGGGCTCGTCCAAACTAAGTTTCAACATACCATTTTGAACATCGTGAAATCCGGGCTGTATGAAATCCAAAGTATATATTGAAATTCTATATAATGCAAAAAGCACAAAGGGTAAAAAATGGAAAAAATCCCTTGACTTTAATTTGAATTCGGAAGTGGTGATAGACTTTATATATAAATATATAAGTGGGGCTATCACAATACCTACACTGAACAGGGCATAATTTATTTTAGTGTTTCTATAGGTATCATACCAGCCCATGAAGCCTACCGTATAGCAGGTTTGGCCATAGCAGGCGAAAATAAGAATGGCAAACAAAAACAAGTCGGATATGTTCTTTTGTTGGATGTACTTTCGTAACAGCAGAAAGGCAAAAATCAGACCCTGTAGGCTTAGGAACAAAAGGGGGGTACTATACTTTCCAAATTCGGGAAATGCTAAAAACATGTTCCTATCTCATTTATTAAATAGGAAAGTACAAAAAGTATTGTAAAACTGAGTAAATGAGAAACTCAGAGGATTTCTGATACCCTGCGAGCGACTATCGCAGTTTTGGATACGATTTTGGGTCAGCCTCATGAATAATGCTATACACTTTCTCAAAAATATCCTCAGCGTTGGGCTTGGAAAAATAATCCCCGTCTGAAGCATAGGCGGGACGATGTGCTTTTGCTGATAATGTTTGGGGTGCACTGTCCAAATAGCGATAGGCATTCTGCTCCTCAACAATCTTTTGAACGAGATAAGCTGAGCATCCTCCAGGAACGTCCTCATCAATAACAAGAAGTCTATTGGTTTTCTGGATACTTTTCAAAACATCGTGCTCCAAATCAAATGGCAGTAACGATTGGGCGTCAATTACCTCAGCATCAATACCCACCTCGAGCAGTTCTTCCGCCACCTTTTGGACGATACGCAATGTGGAGCCATAGGAAAGTAGGGTTATATCCGTTCCTTCTCTCAAAGTTTCTACTTTTCCAATCGGTGTGCAAAATTCACCAAGGTTTGTCGGTTTTGGTTCCTTGAGTCTATATCCGTTAAGACTTTCAATGACCAAGGCAGGTTCATCGCTTTTCAACAAAGTATTGTAAAAGCCAGCAGCTTGGGTCATATTTCTGGGAACCAGGATATGCATACCTCGCAGTAGATGAATTAGTCCACCCATGGGAGAACCGGAGTGCCAAATACCTTCCAATCGATGTCCTCTTGTCCTGACGATTAAAGGTGCTTTTTGCTTTCCGACCGTCCTGTAAAGTAAAGAAGCCAAATCATCACTTAAGGTTTGAAGACCATATAGGATATAATCCAAATATTGAATTTCCGCAATAGGACGAAGCCCTCGCATGGCCATACCGATACCTTGACCGATGATGGTGGTCTCCCGAATACCGGTATCCGCTATTCGGTGTTCTCCATATTTTTTTTGAAGTCCCTCAAGCCCTTGGTTTACGTCTCCAATGTTTCCAGTATCCTCTCCAAAAATTAAGGTATTTGGATATTTTGAGAAAATCGCATCGAAATTGTCCCTAAGGATAATACGTCCATCCACCATCTCCTGTTCTTCTCCAAAACTAGGTGGTACACTTTTTACCAAAGTGGCTTTATTGCCAAGCTCATTGTATAGGTGCGAACTGTATTTAGGTTGTTCAGCGCCCATATAGGCATTAACCCACTGAATTAGACCTAATTTCTCAGAAGAATTCTCGTTGATGACATACCGCAATGCTTTCCGGGAAACGGAAGCTATATCTTTTTTAAGAGGTTCCTCTACAGCAATTAGATCATTTTTAAGCTTGTTGATAAATGTGCGATTGGGACTTTTATCAGCTACAGCGCCCAAGTGTTGGACCAATTGTTTTTTAGCTTCCAAATGAGGTTGAAGAAATTCTGACCAAGCTTCTTTTTTGGCGGTTCGCACTGCCTGCTTGATGCTTTTCTCAAGATTCTTCAATTCTTCTTCCGTGGCAATCTTATTTTTAAGAATCCACTCCCGAAATCTTTTATTACAATCATTTTCTTTTTCCCATTCCAGTCTTTCCGGAGACTTATATCTTTCGTGGGACCCCGACGTGGAATGTCCCTGTGGTTGAGTTAATTCTGTTACGTGTATCAGCACAGGCACGTGGTTCTCCCTTGCAATATCTGATGCATTTTCAAAAGTGTGGATCAATGCTGTGTAATCCCATCCTTGAACTTTTAGGATTTCGTAGCCCTTGTTGTCCTCATCTCGTTGAAATCCATTTAATACTTCTGAAATATCACCTTTGGTTGTATGGAATTCTGCAGGTACGGAAATACCATAATCATCATCCCATACGCACATTACCATTGGGACCTGCATTACTCCAGCGGCATTGAAGGCTTCAAAAAAGTGACCCTCGCTGGTACTGGCATTGCCTATGGTGCCCCACGCTACTTCATTTCCATTCTTTGAAAACAGATTAGCATCTATGTCCGGAACATTGCGATAAATCTTTGAAGCTTGGGCAAGCCCCACTAACCTAGGCATTTGACCTGCAGTACAAGAGATATCGGCACTACTATTTTTTTGTTTGGTCAAGTCTTTCCAGCTACCGTCTTCATTCAGACTGTGCGTAGTAAAGTGCCCTCCCATTTGTCTACCGGCACTCATAGGATCTTTCTCGATATCTGTAGTGGCGTATAAACCGTGGAAAAATTGTTTTGGGGTGAAAAGTCCCAAAGCCATCATGAATGTTTGATCCCTATAATATCCACTTCTAAAGTCGCCATCTTGAAATGATCGGGCCATAGCCAGCTGTGGGAGCTCTTTACCATCTCCAAAAATTCCAAATTTGGCTTTCCCCGTCAATACTTCCCGTCTACCCAAAAGACTACACTCCCTACTGGTAACGGCGGTTTCATAATCCTTGAGAATTTGGGACTGAAAATCATCAAATGAAATATCGCTGCTGGTACTGGGATTGGGCTTCATTAAGGGTTGAAAATTTTGACAAAATTACAAAATAGAGAAGAAAACAGCAAGGGCAAAGGTTGTTAATAAACTGAAAAAAAATCAATAATACCACTAAAAAGAGGTAAATTATTTAAAAAATAAAAAAAATTGGACTTTAAATTAACGATTTTTCAAAAATCAAAACCACTTTCTTGTGAAGAGTCCGATTAGGGTTCTGGGACTTAAGGTGACTACAAAACGGATTCTTTCTGCGTAATTTGGTTGTGCAATTTCATATCCGTTGCTGGAGTATACAGGAAAATATAATTCAAAGAAATCAGTAACAAGATTAAGACGTATACCTGAGTCATATAAAAATCGAGCATCTTCGCCACGGTTTTTTATGGCTCCTATATCTCCATAAACCTCAATCCATTGCCAAATGTTAAAACTCAGGTTTCCTGTTAGTATCCAATCGTTTCCAAAACGTTCGTCGAATATGGATTTAAATCCACCTTCAGCCAATATAAACTGCTGGCTGGTCAATCCCGTTGCATTTTGGGAACGATTCAAATAGTTTAAATCAAAAAGATAGTCTGTCGGACGATCTAATGCAAAGCTGAAAAAATCCGAATCGGTGTTGTTTGTAATGAATTTTCCACCGAAAACCCTTAGGTTCAGCTGTCTGTTGTTGTCAAAAAGCTTTCGATAGTCCCATTCCACGGAAACTTTTGAAAAGTCATTGGCCAGTTGGGCATCAATCACCCAGGATTTAAACCTCAGGATATTATTATCGACATCGCCAAATCTGGCGTTGATTACGGAAAAATCCGGTTCGGTGTCAATTTGATCTACCAAGCTTGGATCGATGTTTCGGAATACGCTTCTAAGTCGTAGCAGTAAGAACTGTCTTCTGTTAGAAATAAAATCACTTGGTCTCCATACAAAAGTGGTAGAAGGGGTAATGGTGGTAAATCTTGACCCTACATCAAAAAATGAACTTCCTACCCCCAAGGCATAACTGATGGAATTCAGTTTTCCTTCGTTGAAAAATTGCCGTTTAATCACTGATGCCGTACCTACCAGAGCTTGTTCCCGACTTGAGTATTGTGGTTTTAAACTAAAAATGAAGTTTCTGTTGGGAAATGTTTTATTGTCCAGGGTAATACCAAATCTAAAACCATCATTTACGTTGAATTTGAATTCAGGAAAATAAAATAGCTGGTTATAATAGGGGTTTTCCACATCCTTTAGAAACCGAAACTGTAGTTTCTTATTGCTGGAAAAAAAACCGTTCAAACTTTTCCAGTTATCCCTTTGGTTCTCTTCGGGGATTTTTTTGTCGTAGTTCAAAACAAGTCGGTTTTCTCCATTTCTGGGTATGGTGAAGGTCCTGGAAGTGTCAATGTCAGAAAACCAATATTTTGAGACCACCGAGTCTTTTTTTAATCCAAACAGAGAAATTGGAACATTGGTTCCACTCTTATTTTTTATGGTAAAAGTGACCGAATCCTCCGTCTTTGACACCTCTTTGATTTTGAAATCTATATTGTTTCTTGAAGTAACGTATTCATCAAAAAACCAGTCAATCTCTTTAGGGGACTTTTCTTTTAAAAGATTTTCAAAATCTTTGGCATAAACACGAGGCTTTAACTTGAAGTTTGTAAAAAAATCGGATATGGTAGTGTCAACCACATCATATCCAATGTATTCGGCCAAAAAGGCCATTCCCAGACCAGCTTTGTATCTATTTGTGATTTTCTGGTTAAATTTTATTAAGGAGTCATTGGGTGTGGATAGGGATTGATGATCATTTCGCCTCACGGATAAAATTTGTAGTAAATAGTATTGGTCATTAAAATCCAATTTGGCCAAATTATAGGAGCGGAAACCCCATAAACGGGATAATTTCCCTGTAAATTTCTGGTTGGGATAATACTCGTCCACATATTTAATCAAAAGGTAATTTACGATACCATCATTGACCCATCTTTCCTTTCTTTCATCCAAAAACAGGGTTTCCTTTACCATACTGTTCAATGCCGTTTTGAGAAATTTCATCTCGAACTGGAATTGTTCTCGGTAAGGTCTTATAAAACTAGGTAACTGATTTATTCCATATAATGGATTTCTATCATAATCCAACTCACTTACCAGTAGATTTTTATGAGGATAATCTCCTAGATTTTCTTCAATGAACTGGGCCACCTTGAGAATTGAAATGCCCTGTGAGATATCATCGTACTTGGAGGTCTCAATATCCGTGGTTACGGTAAAAAAGCGAGTGACATGTTTTGTGAAGGATTTTTCAGGAGTAAGTATAACTTCACAGTTCTTCCGATTGACCCCACTTAAAACCGCCTGTTTTCCAATGGAAAAATTGGTGTCTGAATCCACATTGTAATTAGTGGCTAGGTACATGCCCTTTGGATAGGTAAGTCTTATTTTGGTGTTGGCAACATCAGTTTGCAGGTCTTTTAAATCCTTGTTTGGATACAGGTGCCATTTCCCATCAAAAACCGCTGGACTTAAATACCAGTCCGTGAGGTAGAATCCTCCTCTGTAACCATGACCATATCCAGTGAATCGTCCGTTGGGAAGGTCAATATCATAAGTAAAAAATATGCTTATCGAATCACCCGGTTCCAAGGTTTCATTGAGGTCGATTTTGAGAATATCAATGTTACTGGTGCGCTCCCAATTCAATCCGGAATAGGTGTCATCTACAATACTTGTGATTCGCGTAAATCCTCGATTCTTGTCCTTAGCAAGGTGCAGACTTCTTTTGAACTCATCGCCAAATCTTTTGGCCAAGGCAGTTTTTTTACTGGAATACGAATGATTCCAATCGTTAAAGTACAGAACGTTCAACCCTTTGTCCGATTCATTGACATAGGTAAAACTTTGTTTGACTTTTATTATGTTAGTGCTTGCATCAAGTTCTGCTTGGATATCATTGATATGTTGACCCATAAGTGGGCATGCCCACAAGAATATCAGTAGGATATAGCATACTACATATGGCTTTTTTTTCCAGAGCAATTCGAAGGGGAAATTAAAAATTAGGACTTAGGGTATGTCCTTTGTAAAATTCATCTATGACCTCGACAACTTCTTCAGCAGAATCTACCAATTTAATTAAATCAAGGTCACCCGGGCTAATATTGCCTTCTTCGAGCATCGTGTTTTTTACCCAATCCAATAAGCCTCCCCAAAAGCTGGAACCCACGAGAACAATAGGAAACTTATGAATCTTGTTGGTTTGAATAAGGGTAATGGATTCGAATAGCTCATCCAAGGTTCCAAATCCTCCAGGCATTACCACGAAACCTTGAGAGTACTTGACAAACATAACTTTGCGTACGAAGAAATAGTCAAAGTCAAGACTTTTATCGCTATCAATAAACGGATTATCATGCTGTTCAAAGGGAAGGTCAATATTCAGGCCAACCGATGTACCTCCCGCAAGATTGGCTCCTTTATTTCCAGCTTCCATAATTCCCGGGCCGCCACCAGTAATTATTCCATAACCTGCCTCGGCTACTTTTTGGGCAACCGAAACGGCCAGTTCATAATACATATCACCGGGTTTGGTTCTTGCCGAGCCAAATATGGAGACACATGGCCCTATGGCACTCATTTTTTCAAATCCTGTGACAAACTCACCCATGATTTTGAAAAGTGCCCATGAGTCGTTGGTCTTTATTTCATTCCAGCCTTTGGTATGTTGTTCCTTTCTCATTTGCATAATTCGTATTTAAACGGCTTTGGCTATTTTCTGTTTTGTATTTTCCAGTTCTTTCTTCAAGAACTTGGCCGTATAACTCTTTTTATCCTTGGCTACCTCTTCAGGGGTTCCTTTGGATACTATCATTCCCCCGCCGCGGCCACCTTCATAACCAATATCAATGATATGGTCCACCATCTTGATGACATCCATATTGTGTTCAATAATCAAAACCGTGTTCCCCTTGTCCACGAGTTGATTTAGTACTTCCATCAGTACCCTAATATCTTCAAAATGCAGTCCCGTTGTAGGCTCGTCGAGGATATAAAACGTGTTTCCGGTATCACGTTTCGAGAGCTCCGTAGCTAACTTCACCCTTTGTGCTTCTCCACCGGAAAGAGTTGTGGATTGCTGCCCCAATGATATATAACCTAAACCGACGTCTTTTATTGTTTTGAGCTTCCTGTGAATTTTGGGGATATTCTCAAAAAAATCGACCGCTTCATTGATGGTCATCTCCAATACATCAGCAATGGATTTCCCTTTATACCGGATTTCCAAGGTTTCCCTATTGAAACGTTTTCCGTTACAGGTTTCGCACTCAACATATACATCTGGCAAGAAATTCATTTCAATCACCTTGAGCCCCCCGCCTTGACAAGTTTCGCATCGGCCTCCGGCCACGTTAAAGCTAAACCTTCCAGGTTTATACCCTCGTATGGTCGCTTCGGTAGTTTTGGAAAACAAGGAACGAATTTCGCTAAAAACACCTGTGTAAGTCGCCGGATTGGAACGTGGCGTTCTTCCAATAGGAGATTGATTAATGTCTATAACCTTGTCGATATGCTCAAGCCCTGTTATTTTCTTGTAGGGCATTGGCTTTTTTACCCCATTGAAATAATGTGCATTCATAATAGGGTAGAGCGTCTCGTTGATTAAAGTGGATTTGCCACTTCCTGAAACCCCGGTAACCCCAATAAGGCGCCCCAACGGAAACTCGGCCGTTATATTTTTTAGGTTGTTTCCGGTACAACCTGAAAGAACAATTTTTTTTCCATTCCCTTTTCTGCGATTGACAGGTACTGGTATTTCCAGTTCTCCTGAAATGTATTGGGCGGTTAGTGTATTGTGTCTTCTTAAATCATCGGGTTTACCTTCTGAAATGATTTCACCACCATGTTTGCCGGCTTTTGGACCAATATCAATAACATGGTCCGCATGTTCTATCATATCCCGGTCATGTTCAACTACGATGACCGAGTTGCCAATATCACGTAGGGACTCCAAAGAACGTATTAAACGTTCGTTATCCCTTTGATGCAAACCAATGCTGGGTTCATCCAAAATATAAAGTACGCCAACCAACTGGGAACCTATCTGGGTAGCCAAGCGTATACGTTGGGCCTCACCTCCTGAGAGGGATTTGGAACTTCGGTTTAGTGATAAGTAATCCAAACCGACATCCAACAAAAACTGGATTCTGGTTTTTATTTCTTTTAGGATTTCCTCAGCAATTTTCTTTTGGTTTCCTTCCAAGGAGTTATCAAGTTGTTCAAAGAAATTTGCTAGCTCAGCAATATCCATTTGAGCCAGTTCGGCAATGTTTTTTCCACCAATTTTGAAATACAGGGATTCTTTGCGCAATCGGGCTCCCTCACAACTGGGACATGGCACTTTGTCCATGTAGTCCTTAGCCCATCTCTTGATTGAAGTAGAATTCGCTTCCTCATATTGGGTTTTGATGAAGGTGGAAATCCCTTCGTAATCAATTTTGTATTGACGTTTGACCCCAAGGGTCTTTGAATCTACCTCAAAACTATCTTTACCCCCATTTAGGATAACGTCCATGGCCTCCTCGGGAATTTTTTCAATGGGGTCGCCCAAATCGAAATTGTAGCGCTGGGCAATGGTTTCCAATTGCTTAAAAGCCCAGGACTTTTTGTATTCACCTAAAGGTGCAATTCCCCCTGCTTTAATCGAGAGCTTTTTGTTCGGAAATATTTTTTGCTCATTGACCTGATAAATATGTCCCAATCCGTTACAGGTAGGACACATTCCTTTCGGAGAGTTAAAGGAGAACGTATTCGGTTCAGGAGTAGGGTAGGAGATACCGGTAGACGGACACATCAAATCACGACTAAAGTATCTCGGAACGGTTTCTCCTTCTTCCAAGACCATCAAGACATTATTTCCACTGTACATAGCGGTGTTGATGGTTTCCGAGAGGCGTTTATGAAAATCTTCGCTATCCCCAACTTTCAATCGGTCGATTACAATTTCAATATCATGGGTTTTGTAGCGGTCCACTTTCATGCCCTTTACAATGTCCAAAACCTCGCCATCCACCCGAACCTTTACAAATCCTTGCTTGGCGATTTGCTCAAATAGTTCGCGATAGTGACCTTTTCTGGATTTTACGACAGGAGCTAGAACATTGATTCTTTTATCTTTATAGGATTCAATAATCAAATCTTTGATTTGTTCATCACTATAACTCACCATTTTTTCTCCTGCATTATAACTGTAGGCATCTCCGGCTCTTGCAAAGAGAAGTCTCAAGAAATCGTAAACTTCTGTAATGGTACCTACAGTCGACCGTGGAGATTTTGAGGTGGTTTTTTGTTCGATGGCAATCACAGGAGAGAGGCCATCAATCTTATCAACATCCGGACGCTCCAGTCCACCTAAAAATTGGCGAGCATATGCTGAAAAGGTCTCAATATAACGTCTTTGCCCCTCAGCATAAATGGTATCAAAAGCAAGAGAGGATTTGCCACTTCCCGAAAGACCAGTTATCACTACCAATTTTTCTCTTGGGATGGTAACATCTATATTTTTCAGGTTGTGAACCCTTGCTCCCTTTACCTCAATATGTTCTTCGTATTGAATCATAGCAAAGCTTCAAAAATAGGGATTTGGCAGTTAAAAAGGAAGCTGACTTCTGTTTCCTTTTTGTAAATTATACCACGGATTAAAGTAACTTTTTTGAAAATAGATGTTGAAATTTAACAAACTTATAGTAGGCTTGTTCTTTACTTGCTTTTTGTCCTTTGGTCAGATAGCGAATGCCCAACAAAAAACAATGGTAATTGTCGATGCAGATACAGGAAATGAAGTGGATGACTTGTTTGCTTTGGTTCGAATTATAGCGGAATCATCCGTTGAAATTACGGCTTTGACCGCTGCGCATTGGCAGACCAGTTTGTGGGCAATACCCAACACCATGGAAAACAGTCATCGTTTGAATCAGCAATTGTTGGGAGAGATGGGTTCGGATATTAAAACCTTACGAGGCGCAACAGCACGAATGTACGATTGGGGGGATAGAGCACAGCATTCAGCCGCTGCTTATGAAATTATTTCCCAAGCCGAAGGAACCAATCAGTTGAATATTTTGGTTTTAGGTGCTTTGACCAATGTCGCATCCGCGATTTTCATCAAGCCAGAGATCGCAAACAAATTAAAGGTATACTGGTTGGGGACTACTATGGATTTTGAAAAAGGAATATTAAAACGCAACGATTTTAATCCGTTGATGGACCCCTTTGCTTTGGATTTGTTGTTGGAATCTGAGGTGGAGCTAGTGATTTTGCCAGTAAATGTTGCTTCAGCCATGGAAATTGCCTATGATGACCTTGAAAATAACATTGCAGATTTGGATTTAGGTAAATTTTTACTCGAAAGATGGGATACCCACCTAGATGGCTCGCGCAAGTCTAGAGTGCTCTGGGACCTAGCTTTAATAAGTGCGTTTATCAACCCGGATTTTGCCAAAATAGTCACTATCAGAACTTCCCGGGATAGTGGAAACCGTGACATCCAGTTTTATAATGAAATAAATGCCAAAGCCATTTATCAAGATTTTTATGCAACGCTGTTGGCTTTTTCTAAGGAGTAAATTACATTTGGTTCAGTAAAAATGTGCTTTGGCCATTAGAAAAATGGGAAGCACCAATTCTCACAATTACGTATGAAATTATTAGGTATTGGTTCTCGAATTGAGCATCCTGAGTATGGAAAAGGTGTTGTAACCAACGTTTCATCTAGGCATTATTGGGTTACTTTTTTAGAGAATGGATTGGAAACCATTGATTTAGACTCAGAGTTCACGGTTATAGAGGGGGTAGAGGATGAGGTAGATGCCGTAAGCTTCTTTGATGTGGAACGTTCTTTGGTCAAAATATTGGAAAAGTGGAGTGACACCCATGAAAAAGTAGCTCTGGCAGACAAATGGAAAGGTGGTAAGTTAATTTTGGAACCGGGAGGCGATTTGGCTTCCAAGGAAATGCCCATCGACACTTTTTTTCATAAAATTGTTATGGTACGGGACCGAATTCGAGTTATGGAGCAAAAAATAAACAGTAGCAAGAATCTAGATGATCAGGAAAAAGTCGACTTGCAGCAATATATCACCCGTGTCTATGGGAGCTTGACCTCTTTTAATGTGTTGTTCAAGAACAAAAGCGATCAGATGGTTGGAGAACGTTCGAAGTAATTCTAATCTACAGATAGTTAAAAAACAACTCGATAACTGCACCTAAAATAAAACTTCCAAAGGCATTGAGGAAGCTTATCCTACCTGTTCCAAATGCATTTGAAAAAGCAATCCAAATAGAGACTATAGCACAGACAACAAAAAGGATTGTTGCGTAGGCGGGGACCAAGCTTGTGAAGATTCCGGTGAGGTTGAAAAAAGGGTCAAGCAAGGCAGTAAAAGCGAATAATGCCAATGCAAAATTGGCCTTGTTGTGTCTAACGAAGAGATAATACCCGGCTACTAAAAGCTCAATACTAATGGCCAATGGGCCAAACTGATTATAGGTGCCAATTCTAAAATAGTCCCGGACATCAGTGGGAAATTCGATTTTAGAATGAAAATATATTCCCAGAGATACGGCAATCAGAAGGAATACAATGGCAATGATTCTTCGAGTTTTCATAAAACAGAAGAAAGATAAGATTCTTTAGTGAAATGATTATCAGGATAATGTCGGGTTGAAATGGAGCTTAATCACAGCTGCATGCATCCCCGCATCCATCATTGTCGGAATCCATTTGGTCGGCATTTGCTTGAAGTGGACAGTTGTCCTCCGTATCTGGAATGCCATCACAATCAGCATCACCAAAGGGCTGCAGCAGACAAGGGTCTTCTTCGCTATTGGATTGGCAGTTAAAACATAAGAATACGATAGTAAAAAGAAAAATAAGCTTTATAGTTTTCATTCTTTTGAAGGGAAAATATCAAACTGAAATTGAAAAAAGGTTATCCTTGAGTTAAGTTAATAGCCCACATATCTTTTTTCTTGATTAAGCTTCTAAGTGCATGCTTAATAATCCATTTCCGTTCTTTGCCCGCATCTTTTGACCAGGATTCCAAAACATTTTTTCCAACTTCCGGATTATCTTTAAGAATATCATTCAGACAATTGGCAACCGATTTTTGCACATATTTGCTAGGGTCGTCTTTTAGATTTTCCAAAATGGGCAGGATGGGAGTGGGGTCTTCAATAAAAGCATCCAGTTTATTGGCCCAGGGTAATCTAGGACGAACCCCTTCGCTGCTCAATCGTCTTACATGTTTGTTTGGGTCTTTGGACCAATTTAGTAGAGTGGCTAAGGTTTGGTCTTGATGATGTTCCAAAAAGGGGCGGATGGTATATTCGCCAGTATTGCGTTTGGTTATTTCATAAATCGCTTGCATGGAAAGGTCAAAATGCTCCAAACCGTATTTTTCAACATATTTAGCTAGAGGCATAATCCAATAAAACTCCTTGAACATTCCGGTTTCCTTTTCATTTTCTGGACCAAGAATTTGCATAAAGTAGTGAACATCCTTTTCAATGTCTCCACTTAAATGACTTTTTAACTCGTCTGCAATGCACTCAACACGGTCTTTAAGTTCTAAGGGTTCCGATTTTTCGGTTACGTTTTGAACAAAGGATACTTTATCTAGTTCAATATTATTTTCTGAAAATTTGTTAGCCAATAACTCAGCTAAATCACCGTCGAACCAAAGTTTAAGTTGTTTATATGCCATATCCTATTACTTTTAGGCAGTTTCCTTCTTTTCGGAAAGATACTTCCAATAACGTTTTGGAATATG
Organism: Flagellimonas sp.; assembly: GCF_965601775.1. Lineage (GTDB taxonomy): Bacteria > Bacteroidota > Bacteroidia > Flavobacteriales > Flavobacteriaceae > Flagellimonas. Next base: position 1,999,709 of record NZ_OZ271837.1, on the reverse strand, counting down.
TTGGGTATGGAGTTTTTTATTTATTCGGGACTTGATGTTGGTACTCTTAAAATAATCATTCCAAAGGGTTTGATAATCATATTCTTCATCGAGAAAGGCCTCGCTTCGACGTATTTTATTAAAATGGATTTCACTTAGGTTGAGGGAAATCAATTCCACACCTTCCAAATCATAGTAAAGACCATATTTCCGTTTAACATCATATATAATCCATTGCTGGTCAGCATATCGATTCCTGAAGTGCTTGGAAATAAGAGGCAGCACATTGAAATCAGGTTCTATATTGGCAAAATAAATGCCATCTTGGGTCAATTGAAACCGCACAAAAGCTTCCATTCGATGTTTTTCCCTTCCGACCGAGCGTGCTAACTGACTAATCCGTAATACCGTTTCATCCGAAAAATCATTGTGCCTTTGGTTTCTTGTGGACATTAACTTTTGAATGTATCGAAACAACAGTATTTCGATACCTTCTTCTTCACTTAAGTAGGCAAAGTAGATGTTGGAAATGGCAGAATGACTTTTGTTCCGAATCCCATTCCAGACCCGTTTGGCTTTTCCGATATGAGTAAAAACAGTTTCATTCTCCGAAAAAAGTCCATTTTGACCTTGTGAAGCGGTTTGGATATTCGTTACGTTCAACTTTTCTTCAAAAGCCATAAATACCGAAGTTAGAAAACCATTAAAACTTCCATCGTAAATTAAGGTTGTTGACTGTTCCATATTAATCTTTTTAAAGTCACTCAGAATTCATCCCGGTTACTAAAGTTTAGTAATCGTAGGCCTCTTCAAAATGACGGGCGTTATTTTTTATGATATGTTTTAATCTTGTCAATGACTTTTTGGTGTTACTCCTGAATTTGACATACTCATAGCCCAAACTCAGTATAGCTTCCCTTTTTTGTTCCAAGTACCTCTGTTTTGCTCCAATTTTTTTCATGCTACCTTCTGTTTTATCTGAACTCAATTGAATAAAGCCAATTGATTACTATATTGCTTTCTAAATTTTCCTTTTGAATTTTGAAGTATCATTCCTTTGATACGCTCAGCATCCAAATCCCTTCTTTCCCATTTTTTGGAATCGCATATCATAAAAAATTGGGCACGATTTAGGGCAACCCCAATTTTTTTGAGATGTTCCCAGTTCAATTTCCGGAACTGTCTAGCCCTTAAAATTTTACTTACGGATTTCATGCCCAAGCCTGGCACTCGCGCCAAAAGACTTTTATCTGCTTTATTTACGTCCACTGGGAAATGGTGCAAATTGCGTAAAGCCCAAGATAACTTGGGGTCTACATCCATATCCAAATTGGGATGGTCATCGTTCAATAACTCATTAACGGCAAAACCATAAAAGCGCAATAACCAATCCGTCTGATATAGTCTATTTTCCCGTAACATGGGTACTTGCGAGCCCAGAGAAGGGAGTCTGGAATCGTTTGCCACAGGCACGTAACCAGAATAGTAGACCCGTTTCATATTGAACTGCCTATAATAATAGGTTGCCGAGTACATCACATCTTTGTCCGTTTCATTGGTGGCACCTACTATCATTTGGGTGCTTTGACCAGCAGGCGCATATTTTGGAGTGCTCCTTATAATTTTCTTTTCACTTTTATACCGCAGCAATTCGTTTCTAACCTTTTTCATGGGTTTGGTAAAGTCTTCATGCTTTTTATCTGGCGCTAACAGTTTAAGCCCGGAAACAGTGGGTACTTCAATATTCACCGATAATCTATCCGCATATAATCCCGCCTCGTACATGAGTTCGTCACTAGCCCCTGGGATGGATTTGAGATGGATATATCCATTATAATTTTCTTCTTCCCGAAGCTTCTTGGCCACGGCTATTAATCGCTCCATCGTGTAATCTGGGTTTTTGAAAATCCCTGAACTTAAGAACAAACCTTCTATGTAATTTCTTCGATAGAAATTGATAGTTAAATCCACTACTTCTTGGATTTTGAAGGCAGCTCTTTTGACGTCATTGCTTTTACGTGTTACACAATAGGCGCAATCATAAATGCAGTAGTTGGTCAAAAGGATTTTAAGCAGGGAAACACATCTACCATCTTCAGCATAGCTATGGCAAATACCCATTTTTGAAGCATTGCCTAGCCCATTTTTAGAATTTTTCCTATCACTCCCGCTGCTTGCACAGGAGACGTCGTATTTTGCCGCGTCAGCAAGAATGTTCAATTTTTCCCGAATTCTTTCAAAATTCATAGCTTCTTGTAATTTATCCAAAATTATGGAAATATTCCTAAAGATGGAAATAATCCAAAAACATTTTGGAAATAATCCAAATTCACTATCTTTGATTACCATGGAAAATGAAATCACATTAAAACGATTTATAGAAATTCGAAGGGATTTAGGGCATACCCAAGCAGAGTTTGCGAAGCTTTTGGGAATTTCCAGCACCACAGCAGATATTGAGCGAGGAAGAACAAAATTATCCGGTAGGGTGGTGGCGGAACTGCTCAAACAGTATAAAATAAATCCCTTATGGTTATTTGGGGAAAGTGAGGAAAAGTACTTGGAAACTTCCCATACCAGTGTGATTCCGAAGGTGGTTACTGTAGACAACTCTGAGAATGACAATATGGTTTTGGTAAATGCAAAGGCCGCGGCGGGATATCCTCAAAATATTCAGGATACGAGTTGGTACCAACAACTTCCTGCTTTTGATTTGCCTATTCCAGAGTTCCGAAATGCTACGTATAGAGGTTTTCAAGTAGAAGGTGACAGTATGTTGCCCAATTTAAAACCTGGAGAGTGGGTTTTGGCTCGGGCCATTGAACATATTGACCATGTGAGCACTAATAAAATGTACGTCGTTGTACTTCAGGATTCTGTAATGGTAAAGAAAATTGAAAAACGTCCTAACTCCAATAATATAACGCTAGTTTCTCTTAATGAAACTTATCCACCTTACGATATAAAACCCTTTCAGATTCAGGAAATTTGGGAGGTAAGCAGTAAACTTACCTTTAACGTGGATGCTACAACGGAAACCGGACTTTTACGCCAATTGCAGCAATCCATGGATGAACTAAAAAGACAAATGAGCCAGGCGAAAGGATAACCTCTTTACCTGTATCCCTTGACATCACCCATACTTAGGGTCAAAGGTCCAAGTGTATGCGATTTGGGTAGAAAAGCTCCACTTTGAGTAACTATCCACTCATCCCAAGATGCCTCCAAGCCTCCAATAGGTATGATACTTACCCACATTTTGTATGCTGATGGAAAGCCATTTTCATTTAGAATCCAAAGGTAGCTATCTCCAGGAGTGGTTCCTCCTGATTTATAGGTGACCAATAAAGCATCAGTTCCATTCTCCAACTCCACAATAGCGCGCTGGGTTCCTTGATCGAACACTTTATACGGGGCTACCAACCAGAACGAGTCGTTGTTGAAGTTCTTTAAAGCTTTATCAATCAATTTCTGTTTTTTATCGGTGGAAACGGGGCCTCTATTTTTGAAAACGTGGCTTTCATCAGTCTTGTTCAAATTCAAATCAACCGCAACGTCATCCCATTTTACAGAAACAAGTCCATTGTGTTTATCCCATACATATTGGTTTTTTCCACCTTGATAGGACCACTCCAAAAAACGCGTGTTTTTGTAGGTTTCAACGTTCAGAGCGTTAAGCATTTTATAGGCTAGTTTGTCCGCTTCTGGACCTGAATTCCCTTCGGGTAATGCTTCATTTGCAGCCCAACCCATAATAAGAAGAGTGAGGATTCCTAGTAGTACAAGAGCGCCGGCAATCTTAAGAAACTTCCTCATAGGTCACTTTTGATTTAATGATATGTGCTAAAACAGAAGCTGCATCAGGCCTATTCCTAAACCAGAGTTCGGGTTCAAAAATTTCCAATTCCGCAAGGGCCCATTTGCCATGATTGTCCTTAAAAATGTCGACCCGGGCATAGGTGGGAAGTTCTGGACAGGCTTCGACCACTTTCTTGGCGAATTCAATTTCTTCAGTTGAGGGCTCATAGTTATGAACACTTCCCCCGTAATCATCTTGGACACGAAAATCGCCTGGTTTGGCAATTTTCAGGACGGCATGGGAATATTTGCCTTCAAAAAGCATGAGTGACATTTCCCCTTCAGACACTATGTTTACCTGAAATTCCTGGAGCATCATAGCTTCCTCAGCAATTAACTCCTGAAATGTAGATTCCAATTCTTGGGCCTTGCTGATTTTGAATTTATAAGTATGTCTAGCGCCTCCAGCAACACAAGGCTTTAAAATAAGTTCATCTTTACTGAATGAAAGCTGGTCCTTCGCTTTTTGAATCGCTTCTTTCAATGTCAGATTCGAAGCTTTTTCAATGAAAAGCGTAGCTGGGATGTTAATTCCTTTGACCTCTAGATTTTGCAGATAGTGCTTATCAATATTCCATTGAATCAAAGTTGTACTGTTAATGAACCGGGTCTTTTCCTTGGTCTTTTGAAACCACTCAAAGAATTCATTAAATCGGTCAAAATAATCCCAAGTTGCACGGAACAAAGCGAATCTACAGGTTCCCCAATCAAATTTTTGGTCATCCCAAGACTTCCGGACAACTGAAAGCCCTTCGTTTTGAAGAGCGTCCATCACCAGTTGGTCCTCCCAAATGACATTGGAAACATATATATTGTCCTCTTTGGGAGTGAGGTAGCGTGAATCGGTGAGAAGAACAACATCGTATTTCATACTAATCGCTTAGAATCCAACCGCCTTATCATCACCCCTTTTATCCGCTCCACCTTCCAGCTTACCATCTGGAAGTACCCGAATTGCATCTACTTTTCCAATAATTGGGGTTCTACCTTCCAAGATGTTGTAGCCTTTGGCTTCCAGTTGTGACTTCAATTCCACTGAAAATCCTTCTTCCTCAAAAGTTACCATATCAGGTAACCATTGGTGATGAAAGCGGGGAGCGTTTACAGCATCCTGCATGCTCAGATTAAACTCATAAACATTCAAAATCGTTTGGGCCACCGCAGTGATTATGGTGGAGCCTCCAGGGGTACCTACAACCATATATAATTCTCCATCTTTTTCCACTATGGTTGGAGTCATACTGCTCAGCATACGTTTCTCTGCAGCTATACTATTGGCTTCGGCACCAATCAAACCAAACATATTGGGCACTCCGGGTTTAGCACTGAAGTCGTCCATCTCATTGTTCAAAAAGAAACCAAGTTCGGCAGCGTATAATTTGGAACCATATCCTCCATTTAATGTGGTGGTGGCCGAAATGGCATTTCCATCTGCATCCACAATGGAATAATGCGTGGTTTCCGTACTTTCAACTATTTGGACCATGCCGTGGGAAACCTCGGAGGACAAGGTTGCCTTATCAAACGAAAAATCTATCATTCTTTCCTCTAAGTACGAATCACGCAAAAGGACATCCAAGGGGATATCGACAAAATCGGGGTCTCCCAAAAAGTAATTTCGGTCCGCGTAGGCTCTTCGAGAAGCTTCCGTAAAAAGTTGAATGGTTTTTAAGGAATTATGGCCATAACTTGATACGTTATAGGGTTCCATCATTTTGAAAATTTGATTGATAGTTACCCCACCACTGCTAGGTGGACTCATGGAAATGACCTTTAAACCCTTGTAATCAAAAATAATCGGTTGCCGCCATTTGGCTTCGTAACGGGCAAGGTCCTCTTCAGTGACGAAACCTCCATTATCTTGAATGAAACTGGATAATTTCCGCGCAACTTCACCTCTATAAAATCCATTTTTCCCTTTTTCCAAGATACTTTGCAAGGTCGCGGCAAGTTCTGGATACTTAATGGTGTCGCCGGCCTTAAAGCCAGAAGCAAATTTCGTACTATCCCCGTTGACTTCAATAAAACGCTCTTTGTAGCTCTCCAGACGTTTCTCTTGCTTTTCCGTTACTATCACTCCTCTTTTTGCCAACTCGATTACTGGTTGTAAAATATCCTTTAGGGGTAGTGTTCCGTATTTATCGTGCACTTCCATAACTCCCGCAACCGTTCCGGGAACACCCACTGCCGTAGCCCCGACGGTACTCATATTCGGAATAACATTTCCTAAGGAATCCAAATACATGTCTTTATGAGCGGATAGAGGAGCTTTTTCCCTGTAATCCAAACCACCAACTTCTCCATTTTCTTTACGATATACCATAAATCCGCCACCTCCAAGGTTTCCGGCGAAAGGATACGCCACTGCTAAAGCCATTTCAGTAGCTACCATGGCATCGAAGGCATTACCTCCTTTTTGCATGATTTCTGAGCCAATTTTGGAGGCTTCCTCCCGGGCAGATACCACCATGGCTTTTTCGGTTACCAAGCCAGTGGGCGAGGCAGGTTGTTTTTTACATTGATAACAAAAAGAAAGAATGAATAGAAGAAGTAGCGTTTTTCTCATAGTTGGTCTAGTTTTAATCGGGAAAAGGTAATTAATTCTTTAAAGAATTCCGTGAACTCTTGTTCAAAGGCTTCGTAATTTTCTTGCAAGTCAACAATAGCAAAATTCATTTTGGAACGATTTTGCGTTCTTCTGTTCATTCCATTCAGAACTTGGGATATGCCATCCAGATTAGCATAGTTATATAACCAATTATCGGCAATCATATAGGGCATCATTCGTTGAGTGCCTAATGGAAGAATTCCGAAGTTTTCTTTGAGTAAATCGTAAAAGTCGGTTACAAATATATCCAAAGGGGTAGTTGAATAATTCTCCCAGTTAACCGCTAAAAAATGATCATAGAAGATATCAACGATTACCCGACTGTAGTGACTGTAGTTTTTATGAAGTCGTTTACTGCTCCGCTTGGGAATAGGGTGGGAGTCTGTAAATGTATCAATCTCTCGGTGTAACAAAATCCCTTTCTGAATTTGCTCTGGGTAATGTTTGAATTTATTACCCTTTATATGATCCGCAAAAAAGTTGCCCAAAGTAATTTCAGGGTCATCAAATGAAAGATAAATATGGGCAAGAAAGTTCATGTTATTTGGGCTGAGGCATAGAGCCCGCTTTGGCGTTTTCGTATTCTTCCTGGGCTGTATTGGTATTTGAATCAATTTTGAATTTCCATCGACCACTATCTTGGACTAATACCGTTGATAATTTTCCATGACTAACACGGTCGGAGGTATCCGGTGCGGATATGGTCAATTTGTAATACCCATTATCATAGATGACACCGTCCCTATTTTGCCTATCTATTATTTTAAATGTAAGGGTTAAGGATTGATTTCCTTCTTTGAATCTTTTGAAAAAACCAGCAAAATACTCTTTTATGTTTTCGGCACCCAGTATCGAGTTAGGGTCCCTTGTATCGTATAAATTAAGCAGTGCGGCGTTTGCTGTATAGGTATGCGTTAAATGCTCTGCGTCCAGTGTACGGTATGCCAAGCTGAAATCTTCATAAGATTTATTGGGGTCTAACTCTTCCACTTGGGTATGTGCGTTTGTTGAAAGAAGAATCGCAAATAGTAAGGCAAAAGGGATTTTCATGATTTCAACTTTTCTTGGGTTGAATTTACAAAGACAAAACATAGAATTTCGGCTATCCCTATATATTTGCAAAAAAATTAACCAATGACATTAATTAAATCTATCTCAGGAATTCGAGGAACCATAGGTGGAGAACCGGGTAACAACTTAACACCCATTGATGCCGTCAAATTCGCCGCAGCTTATGGAACATGGCTTAAAGAATATTCCAACAAAGAAGATTTGACGATTGTTATTGGAAGAGACGCACGACTTTCGGGCGAAATGATTCAAAACTTGGTAGTATCCACTATAATTGGTTTAGGTATTAATGTAATCGACCTGGGACTGTCCACAACACCTACGGTAGAAATTGCGGTACCTCTTGAAAAAGCTGATGGAGGTATTATTTTGACCGCAAGTCACAACCCCAAACAATGGAATGCCCTAAAATTATTGAATGAACGTGGAGAGTTCCTCGATGGGGAACAAGGCAAAAAAATACTGGAAATTGCTGAAAACGAGTCTTTTGTTTTTTCAGAAGTGGATGATTTGGGTACAATAACCCCAAATGATTCCTATATGGATATTCATGTGGATGAAGTTCTCTCTTTAGAACTAGTAGATGCGGATACCATCAAAAAAGCAGGATTTAAAGTAGTAGTGGATGGGGTGAATTCCTCTGGTGGTATCGCCATTCCAAAGTTATTGGATGCTTTGGGAGTGGAGAGTGTGAAATTATATTGTGAGCCTACGGGACATTTCCCTCATAATCCAGAACCTTTAAAAGAGCACCTTCAGGATATTTGCGAGTTGGTGGTCAAGGAAAAAGCTGATTTTGGAATTGTTGTGGACCCCGATGTGGACCGCTTGGCCTTTATCAGTAATGATGGTGAAATGTTAGGTGAGGAATATACCTTGGTGGCTTGTGCTGATTATGTTTTGGGCAAGACTAAAGGAAATACCGTTTCCAATTTATCCTCTTCCAGAGCACTTAGTGATATTACCCAAAAACATGGTGGTACTTACGAAGCGGCCGCCGTCGGCGAGGTGAATGTGGTTACCAAAATGAAGGCAAACAATGCCATTATTGGAGGTGAAGGGAACGGGGGTATTATTTATCCAGCTAGCCATTATGGTAGGGATGCTTTGGTGGGCACTGCACTGTTTCTGATGTTAATGGCAGAAAGAGGAGGTACGGTTTCGGATTTACGGGCAGGCTACCCTAGCTATTTTATGAGTAAAAAGAAAATCCAACTAACTCCGGAATTGGATGTGGATGCTTTATTGGAGGGAATGCACCAAAAATATGCAAATGAAAAAGTCAGTACTATTGATGGGGTAAAGATTGATTTTGCCGAAAATTGGGTACACTTAAGGAAATCCAATACGGAACCCATAATCAGGGTATATACCGAAGCAAAAAGTCAGGAAGCTGCGGATAACTTGGCCGATGAAATTATTGAAGAAATTAAAAACATAGCAGGTTTTTAACCCGCCATGTTTATCAATACCCTCTTTCTATTTTTGATAGGCTAGCGCTCTAATTTTGATGTGCACCTGGTCCCCAATAAATAGATGGCCATTATCCATTTTTTTATTGAATGTGATTCCGTAGTCGAAACGGTTTATACTAAAGTCAGCCTTTATTCCCAATGCCACCTGTTGGGTTGGATCTTTAAAGGGGCCCTGAATTTCAACAGGAAATTGGACCTCTTGGGTTGTTCCTTTGATGGTAAATTTACCCTTCATGAAAAACTGATTTTCCTCTTCGAAGACTTGAGTTGAAGTAAATTTGATTTCTGGATGATTGGCTTCGTCCAGCCAAACTTCACCTTTTAAATGCCCATCCCTAATATCGTTGTTGCTGTCTAAACTCCCAACTTGGATGACGGCTTCAAGCTGCAAAGAGCCATAATTATTTCCGTCCATGGAAAGGGTCGCGTCAAAGTCGTTAAAACGACCGGAAACATCCCCAACTAGAAATCGTTCAACTTCAAAACCGATATGGGTATGCCCTTTGTCTAAAATGAAAGTGTTTCTTTCTGACTTAAACGCAGTAATTGCAATCCATAAAAAGGATAAGACTAGCAATGTAATGTATTTCTTCATGCTATTTGTTTTGATGGTACAAGGGTAAGACCATCCACATGAAGAATCGACAATCCTTATAGAGATTGCCAAATAAAACTTTCAATCCTGAAGAATCGTTTTTCGGTATGAAGAAGGGGTTTGACCTTCAAATCGTTTGAAAGCGTTAACGAATGAAGTTTTATTGTTGAAACCGGCTTCATACCCTATTTGCAAAAGAGTAAAATTCGGTTTATCCACTATAAGCCGCTTGGCCTCCTGTACCCGATGTTTGTTGATGAAATCAAAAAAAGAAGTTTGATGATGTTCGTTCAAAAATTGGGAAAGATGGTGAGTGGATATAGATAACTGTTCTGCCAACTGATTAAGCCTTAACTCATTATTTAAATAAGGTTTTTCAGTTAGCATTAGTTTCCCCAACTGTTTTTCTATCTCCAATTTGTCCTCTTCTTTTAGGGTTGAGTGTTTATAACTTGGTGCGGTTTGTTCAGGGTGCAACCAATCCACTCCGGAGATTTTGTACCCAATGGCATAAATGAAAAATCCCAGCGGAAGAACGTAGATATAATCCAAGTCTCTGGAATAGACATCCGAAGCAAATAAAAGGTATAGATATACGGATGCCAAAATCAATATAAGCAGTAAAAGTCCATTAAAAATAAACAACCATCTAGTGCCATTTAAAGAGGCAAATTCAGTTCTGAGATTCTTGACGTATTTACCCAACATGATTTGATTTTGAATAAGATATCCAGTTAAGTGCAGAAATTGCAGATAGAATATTGTAGAGTAGACATATTCAAAAGGAGTTACTGTTTTTGGCCGAAAATCAAATACGGCCAACATGCCATAATGTATTTGCCGATGGCTTAGTGAGGATGAACTTATGGAAGGAATTATGAACACAAAAAACAGGAATGGCAGAAAGTGAATTAAGTGTTTTATACCAAACCGCCACTTTTTAGACGTAGCGGAGCAAAAAAAGAAATAGGTAAGCGGCCCTAAAACCATCCAGGAACCATAGCGCGTGCCGTAAAAAGAGTTGACCGGAATCAATATTCTATTTCGTATGGAATAGAACTCCAATAAAAACCAAATAAAAACCAATATGACAGCAAAAAGGTATCGGTTTTCTGGTTTTTGGCGTCTTTTAGGCAGAAAACATAGTAAAGAAAGTACAAATACTCCTTGAGCAAGCAATAAAATAATAGCATAGGACCAAATGTCATTCACGCCTTAGGTTTTTTCAAAGAAACTAAAAACTGGTCAGCCCGCAAGGAATGAAAAGAAAAAGCCCAGGCGTATGCCCGGGCCATTTGAATATATAATGAATGGTAAAAAATTACCGCTTATCCGCTACTAACTCATCACCAGCCCAAACTCCTTCTTGAATAACGACTCCTTCCGCATCAAATATGGTTCCCTTCCCATTTTTTGCATCAGCCTTCCATTTTCCACTCCATTTGGTACCATCTGCTTTGATATAGGAGCCTTTACCATGTCGTTGGTGCTTCTTAAATGCACCTTCATATCGGCTTCCGTCTGGCCATTTATAGGTGCCCTTACCATGTAGATTCGGGCCTGCTAGACTTCCTGAATATTCAGAACCGTCAAACCATTTGATATTACCTTTTACATATCTACCGCCAGCTAACTCAACATCAAAGGTGGTACCTTCAAGCTGAAATTTGTACCAGCCATTTTCCAATGTCTTTAAAGAAGCATCATAGGGAATACGATTAAAATCTTGAGCGTTGATGCCAATAAGTAGTCCAAAAAATAATAAACCGGATAGCAGAATTTTCCTTTTCATAGCAATTTTTCCACTTGGTCGTACTTGAAACCCAAAACCTTACTTCAAGTTTAAAAATTCTACTTTTTCTCCGCCCAATCAAGTATAGATTTCTTTACCAAGTCTTCTTGTGTCCAAACAATAAAGTGGTTTTCATTTTCTAAGGTAATGACCTTTAGGCTATCAACACTTGTAAAGCTTTTTTCCATAAAGGGAACATTGCTGTAAGGAACAAGCTTGTCTTTTTTGCCATGGATGATTAGGGTACGAGCTTTAAGTTTAGAAAGGTTGGGTTCCAACCCTATCAATTCTTTTTTTAACCACCAGAGTTCGTCATTAGAGGGTTTTAGGGCACCGGGCACCAAATATTTTAAAGGAATCCATGTTAAAGGTACTCGCCATTTTTCTGGTTTTTCAGCTTTAGGGTCCAAGGCGCCAGCTAAAATCACCAGGTTGTTGTAAATAGGTGCATCCAAAGCCATTTTTACAATCAGTGGGCCACCATAGGAATGACCAATCAGTGTTATGGGCTTTCCATTATCCATCTTTTGCAATACTTGATTCAACATGCTGGATTGTTCAGCCAAGGAAGCACTTCTCCTAAAATTGCTTTTTCCAAAACCGGGTCGGTCAGGTGCAATAATTCTAAATTTGGAAAGAAGTGTCGAATCTATCAAATAGGCTTTGTAAGCATCCCAACTCCCAGGAGAACCATGAATAAAAACCAGGGTAGGCGCGTCTGATTTTCCCGTTTGGATGTAGTGGATTTTGGTATCATCTATTTCAACCTTGTTCGAGATGTACTCTACCTTACTTTCTTTAAAAAAAGTAGCGGTTTTTTTTGTTGAAGTACGCATGGTCATACAGGAATTGGCAAATAACAGATATCCGAAAGTCAAAAATAACAGCACGTATCTCTTTTTTAGAAATCGTCTGTACCTTCTCTTTTTATTGTGCATACTGAAAAGATTTGGGAACCTTATCCTTGTGTTTCCAACGCTTGTGGGTCCAAAAGTAGTAAGCTGGTTCTTCGCGTATGGAAGCTTCTACTTTTTCCAAAAATGCTTTAGTCAAATCAAACTGGGCCTGTTCTTTGGGATTTTCCGAAAGTAGCTCAAAAGTGCCATGATAGTGACCTCGTGAAATTTTGGAAACCTTGAGATATACCGCCGGCAAATCCAGTTTTTGGCATAATTGTTCTGCCCCCGTGTGGACGGGAACGGTAATACCCATGAATTCAGTCCAAAGTTGTGCTTTTTGAGGCATGGGCGATTGGTCACTTAAAATTCCATACATACTTAACTCCCCATTTCTTTTATTGATAGCGACAACTTCACGGGTCTCCACAGTGGTAATCAATGTTGTTCCAAACTTTTGTCGGATATCCCGTACCAACTTATCAAAATAGGCATTCCCAATTTTTTGATAAATGGCATATCCCTTAGATGCGATATGAGCATCCAAAGCAATAACCCATTCCCAACTGGCATAATGGGGAAACATAAGCATGACACTTCTGTTCTTTTCCTCAAGCTTATGTAAAACATCCAAATTCGAAAAGGTAAATCGTTTTTGAAGTTGCTTGTTCGAGATACCCATGGTTTTTATCATTTCCAAAAACATATCACACATATGTTTATAGAACTTCTTTTCGATGTCCAGTCTTTCTTTTGGGTTTTTATCGGGGAAGACCAGCAATAGGTTTTGGCGAACCACTTTTTTCCGATAACCAATGACATAATATAAGAGAAAGAAGACCCCGTCAGATAGGATGTACAACAATCTAAAGGGAAGTCTGGAAACCAACCACAATAGGGGATAAGCTATGATAAAAATCAAAAATTGCATGTACGATTCTTATGGGCAAATATAGCTATATTTGAACCCAAACCTTATGCTATGTATAATTTACACATGGCTACAATTGCCATAATTGCTGCCAATGTTCTAGTATCCTTACGCGGATTTAGCGATTCTACTTTTTTTGAACGATATAAGTTTAGCATAGGGGGTGTGAAAGCAGGACAACGCGAAAGAACCATCACTTCCGGTTTTTTACATGTGGACATTTCCCACTTGTTTTTCAACATGTTTACGCTGTATTTCTTTGCGAATACAGTAATTTCTTGGTTTGGAGCCTTTAAATTTATCGTTATCTATTTGGGCAGTTTACTTGGTGGTAGCTTGTTGGCGCTTTTTTTTCATAAAGATGAGCCCTTTTATAGTGCAGTTGGGGCTAGTGGGGCGGTAACGGGTGTTTTGTATGCAGCAATTCTTTTGAATCCCAATATGCAACTAGGGATTATGTTTATCCCAATACCCTTACCAGCCTATGTTTTGGGAATTGCCTATTTATTATACTCCATATATGGGATGAAAAGCAGATTGGGAAATATTGGCCATAGTGCCCATTTTGGGGGAGCTATTGCGGGTTATGCAATAACCCTCTTGTTTAAACCTGAATTATTAGTTACGGAAACTTTCATCGTGATTTTGTTGGCAATTCCGATAATCATCCTCTTTGTTTTGGAAAAAACAGGTAAGATTTGATGCAAAAAAAATCCGGAGGTTATCCGGATTCGCATTATTTCTTATTGAAAAATATTAATTCAATAGCTCTGCTACCTTCTGTTCCAAGGCTGCACCTCTCAAGTTTTTGGCCACAATAATGCCATTTTCATCCAACAAAAATGCAGCAGGTATGGCGTTAATATTATAAAGTTGGGCAATTGGGTCCTGAAAACGCTTTAAATTGGAAATATGGTTCCACTCCAAACCATCAGCTTCGATAGCTTTATTCCAATCGTCAGCACGAGTATCCAATGAGACACCCACCACATTTAGTCCTTTGTCATGGTATTTTTTATACACAGATACGATATTGGGATTTTCCGCTCTGCACGGACGACACCATGCTGCCCAGAAATCCACTAAAGTAACCTTACCCTTGATATCGCTCAAAGCCAACATATTCCCTTGGGGAGTTGGGGCAGAGAACTCAGGGGCCACACTGCCGATATCCGTGTTCTGGAGTTTGTCAAGTTGTTCCTTTAAGTCTTTTCCCGGTTCCGAAGCTTTTATTTCTGGAGTAAGAGCATCATATATCTGCTGAATCTCTTCATTCGGTAGTATTTTGCTATAAAGTAAGTTGCCTAATATCAATGCGGAGATTAGGGCATTGGGATTCTCTTTGGCAAATTCGATATTGAAAGATCTTGAATGTTCCTGAAGTTCCAAATACTCTTCCCTAAGCGAAGTGACAGTTGCAGTATCTTGAGCTCTGGCAGCATTGTTCATATCACGCTGCATGGATCGAACACGTTCTCCAATTTTACGGGATTCGTCCAAAAACTTCATAAAAAGCTCATTTTGCTGTGTACCTTTGAGCTGGGCATAATTTAAACTATCCTTCTGGAATTTGATATCAATATCCCCGTTTTCCAAAAACAAGGGAATATTGCCTTTATTCGATTCTAAAAAGATATAGTACAGTTTCGGATTTTCCTGTTCACCCGTGAAGCTGAAAATACCATTTTCCACAGTCGTTGTATCAACATCTTGAAGCTTATTTAAGGAATCTGTGGTCTTTAGAAAAACGCGTGTACCATTCTCCAAATCGCCGCTTATCTTGGCATTGATGACAAAACCTTCTGGTTTTGAACTACATGAAGCGATGAAGGCTATTAGTAATACAATGGGGACAATTTTTCTCATTTGTAGTCATTTAAGCCGCTAAGGTATTCATAACTTATGGTATATGAAAACTCGTTTGCGCCAAGTCTTTCTTAAAATTGGTATCGAATTCCCAACGCAATGTCGAAGTCAAAACCGTTGTCAAATCCGTCATAACCTAGTAATCCTATTTCCGGGCGAAAATCCAAAGAGAGCAATAAGGGAATGTCAAAGTTATATTCAACTCCTAAGTCTCCAGCCGCAAAAACAAAAAGTCCATCATTATCCTCACCATCTGGAACAGGTTCAAACTCAACACTTCCCAAACCACCTCCAACACCATAGTACCAATTAAAGTTACCATCCAATTGATGTACCCATTGGTATACTCCTGTAAGTTTAAAGGCGTCAAAATCACGGCTATCCCGCCAACCTAGATTGAATTCTGCGCGGTTGTATCTTCCAATCGATTTTTGATACGATATTTCTGCTCCAAAACCATCACTGTCCCCTAGGCGTAACCCAATAGCGTGTTCAGAAATGCTCTGTGCTTGAATGCCAATCGTTACGAATAAAAAAAGTGCGGTAAATAATGTGGTAATCCTCATAAGTTTCTCGTTTAGTGTAAAAATTAAGATAGTTTTGTATCGCTATCAGCAATACAACTCACGAACTAGCCCAAAAATTGTTCCATATTGGAAAATTCTTTATTAAATCAGCTTGACAAAAACCTGGAAGGAGAGCTTTGGTCGGATACGCTAAATCGTTCTTTATATGCCACCGATGCCTCAGTTTACCGAAAATTGCCTCAAGCCGTAGCTTATCCAAAATCTGAACAGGATATCAAACTTTTGATTGATTTTGCCAATACCAATCAGGTAGGTCTTATTCCAAGAACGGCAGGAACTTCCCTTGCAGGACAATGTGTGGGTGATGGCATAGTAGTGGATGTAAGCAAACATTTCACCCAAATACTGCAGCTGGATGAAAAAAACAAAACGATACGGGTTCAACCTGGAGTGGTTAGGGACGAATTGAACCAATACTTGAAACCATTTGGTCTTTTTTTTGGCCCTAATACGTCCACCTCAAATCGCTGTATGATTGGAGGTATGGTGGGGAACAATTCTTCAGGAACTACTTCCATTCAATATGGAGTGACTCGGGATAACGTTTTGGAGTTGAAGTGTCTGCTTTCAGATGGTTCTGAAGTTGTTTTCAAGAATATTTCCAAGGATGTTGCTGAGGAAAAAAGACAAGAAGGTAATTTAGAAGGAAAAATCTATGACTTCCTCTTAAAGGAACTTTCAAATGATACCACCAAAAGGCGAATTCGGGATGAATTTCCAAAATCAGAAATTCACAGGCGAAATACAGGCTATGCTATTGATGAGTTGTTGAAAAGTGATGTTTTTGATGGGGATGAAAAAGGTCTAAACCTTTGCCGATTGCTTTCTGGAAGTGAAGGGACATTGGCATTTACTACTGAAATTACATTGCAATTGGATGATATTCCACCTTCCAAGGCGGCAATGGTATGTACACATTACGCGACATTGGAAGATTGTTTGGCCGATGTAGCTCCAGTGATGAAGCATAATCTGCACACCTGCGAGATGATGGACAAGGTTATTCTGGATTGTACCAAGAATAATCGTGCTCAATTGGAAAATCGCTTTTTTGTTGACGGAGACCCCGCGGCCATTTTAATGTTGGAAGTAAAAGCGAATACAGATTCTGAATTAGAGCAGCAGCTGAGATTACTTTTGGATACGATTAAAAAATCCGGGCTAAGCTATGCGAATCCAGTTTTGCAAGAATCGGATATCCAAAAGGCCGTAGAGTTGCGCAAAGCTGGACTAGGTCTGTTGGGCAATATGGTTGGAGACCGAAAAGCCGTTGCCTGTATTGAAGACACCGCTGTTGCCCTTGAAGATTTGAAGGACTTCATCGGCGAGTTCACCAAAATCATGGACAACTATGGGCAGGAAGCTGTCTATTACGCCCATGCTGGAGCGGGAGAACTTCACTTGCGCCCCATATTGAACTTAAAAAAAGCCGAAGATGTAAGCTTGTTCCGTTCCATTACCACAGAAGTGGCGCATCTTACCAAAAAATACAAGGGAAGCTTTAGTGGGGAACATGGAGATGGTATTGTCAGAGCTGAGTTTATTCCTTTGATGATAGGAGAAGAAAATTATGAACTACTTAAGCGTCTTAAAAAGGTATTCGACCCCAACTCGATATTTAATCCTGGAAAAATAGTGGATGCTTTTCCGATGGATGAATCCCTGCGTTATGAAATTGACAGGGTAGAGCCTGAGGTTAAGACACTATTTGATTTTTCAGACAGTGAGGGCATCCTGAAAGCTTCCGAAAAGTGTAATGGGAGTGGAGATTGTCGAAAAAGCCATACCATGAAAGGTGGTATGTGCCCAAGTTATCATGCCACAAAAAATGAAAAGGATACAACACGGGCAAGGGCAAATGCGTTGCGCGAATTTTTGACCCACTCCGACAATACCAATAGGTTCAATCACGAAGAGCTTAAAGATGTATTTGATTTATGTCTAAGTTGTAAGGCATGTGCAAGTGAATGCCCCAGTAATGTTGATATCGCAACTTTAAAAGCAGAGTTCCAATATCAGTATCAGGAATCCAACGGCTATGCTTTACGCAGCAAATTGTTTGCGTACAATACTGCCCTAAATAAGCTGGGAAGTAAACTCCCGCACCTAACCAATGCGGTCTATAGTTCCTCTCTTCTGAGCGGTATTCTAAAAAGATCTTTGGGTGTGGCCAAAGAGCGTAAGCTTCCAAATGTGCATAGGTTTGATTTCGAAAAGTACGTAAGAACGCAAAAAGTAGGTCAAACTTTAGCCAAACAGAAAGTAGTTCTTTATCTGGATGAGTTTACGCACTATTTGGATGTTGAAATCGGAAGGGATGCCATAGACCTATTGCTAGGATTAGGATATGATGTCGAACTCTTCTATGCGGAAAGTGGCCGTACTTTTATTTCCAAAGGTTTTTTGAAACAGGCTAAGCAACTTGCACAGACCAATTTGGAAAAAATGAAGGACATTTTGGAAGAAAATCTTCCCATCTTAGGGTTAGAACCTTCAGCAGTACTGACCTTTCGAGATGAATACAAAAGACTATGTCCAAAAAACAAAAATCTGGAAAGCTTAGCCCAAAACACCTATTTAATTGAAGAATTTCTCGCTACCGAGATAGCCAAAGGAAGCATCACTTCGGCTGAGTTTACCGAACAAAGCCAAGAGATAAAAATTCATAATCATTGTCATCAAAAAGCACTTTCCAATCAGAAAGTAACTTTTGATATCCTCAACTTGCCCAAAAACTATAAGGTTTCCATTATCCCATCCGGATGCTGTGGCATGGCCGGCTCATTTGGATATGAAAAAGAACATTATGAAACAAGTATGCAAGTAGGGGAACTTAAATTGTTCCCAGCGGTGCGCAAGGCTTCTGAGAACACTA
Source organism: Flagellimonas sp. (assembly GCF_965601775.1). Lineage (GTDB taxonomy): Bacteria > Bacteroidota > Bacteroidia > Flavobacteriales > Flavobacteriaceae > Flagellimonas. The sequence continues at coordinate 1,981,176 of NZ_OZ271837.1, read as the reverse complement.
TTATTTCTGCCAATGGTACCAGTTGTAGACATCAAATAGCTGATGGGACAAACAAACAGGCGCTGCACCCCGTATCTATTTTAAAAGCTGCCTTAAAAACCTGACTATAGGGTCTCGTGGTCTTTTTTCTTTGTTTTGACTTCCTCGTCCTGAGGTAGAAGGTCGACATCCTCCGCATTGACCTCTTTTTCTGTTATTGATGCGATGAGTTCATTCATATCCATTTCCTTTAAGTCCTCATCAACAAAGAAAGGAGAAAGTTTATCGTGATTGTAATGATAAATGCGCCACCTTTTAAAAGAGTATTCCAAAGCAGTTAAATTTTCTACCCAGTCCCCTGAATTTAAATATAGTGTGCTACCATTTTTATTTTCAAACACTTCCTTTTTGGGCTGATGGATATGCCCACAAATCACATAATCATAATGATTTTCAATAGCTAGTTCTGCGGCAACGTTTTCAAAGTTATTGATATACTTGACGGCACTTTTTACACTGTTCTTAATACGTTTGGAAAGCGAGTATTTTTCTCGTCCCATTTTAAGAAGACACCAATTCACAAAACTATTTATAAGGATAAGCAGGTCATATCCGTAGCCTCCTAATTTAGCGAGCCACTTGGCATTTTGAATGGAAACATCGAACACATCGCCGTGGAAAATCCATGCTTTTTTTCCGTCCAGATTAAGCACAAGTTTATTGGCTATTTTAAAATTACCCATTGAAGTATCACTAAACTTACGGAGCATTTCGTCATGATTTCCAGTGATATAGTAAACTTCAGTGCCTTTGGAAGCCATTCCAATGAGCTTCTTTAGAACCTTAAGATGGGAAGCTGGAAAAAAACGCTTCTTAAATTGCCAGATATCAATAATATCCCCATTCAAAACTAATTTTTTGGGTTGAATGCTATTTAAGTAGGCGATAAGCTCATCAGCATGACATCCGTAAGTTCCTAGATGCACATCTGAAATTATGGCCAGTTCAATCTTCCTTTTTTTCAATCGTCACGGGTTTAAGTGCAAAATAAATGCGTAGGAATAAACTGAAAATCAATTTCGTTTCAATAATTTCTAAGCTTAGGGTTAAAAAAATATCAACAAACCTTCAGCCATGTTATTTAAAGATTAACTGGCACTCGTGTTTTTTTTAACGAATGCTAAAACCTAAATTTGGAGTTTACTTTAAAGTATGGCGGGAAATAGCTTTGGGGACTTATTTAGGTTGACAACATTTGGAGAGTCCCATGGACGGGCAATTGGAGGTATATTGGATGGTTGCCCGGCGGGGCTATCTCTGGATATGGAGCAAATTCAGTCTGAATTGGATAGAAGAAGGCCAGGTCAGTCCGCAATTGTAACCCAACGAAAGGAACCTGATACTGTGGAAATATATTCGGGTGTTTTTGAAGGAAAAACTACGGGGACGCCTATAGGATTTGTCATCCACAATGCCAATCAGAAATCAAAGGATTATTCCCACATAAAGGATTCCTACCGCCCATCCCATGCGGATTATGTGTATGACCAAAAATATGGGTTCCGGGATTATCGGGGTGGAGGTCGCAGTTCGGCACGGGAAACAGCTAGTAGAGTGGTAGCAGGAGCTATTGCCAAACAACTTTTATCTAATGTAAGGATTAATGCTTTCGTATCCCAAGTGGGAGAAATTAAGTTAAACCTTCCATATCAAGAGCTCGATTTTTCCAAAATTGAATCGAATCCGGTACGTTGCCCAGACCTTGGTACTGCCACAAAGATGGAAGAGTATATTAAAAAGATAAAGAAAGAAGGCGACACCATAGGTGGGGTTATTACCGGGGTAATCCAAAATGTACCAGTCGGTTTAGGCGAGCCGGTATTTGATAAATTACATGCTAGATTGGGTGCAGCCATGCTTTCCATAAATGCGGTGAAAGGTTTCGAATATGGAAGTGGTTTTGAGGGAGTTCTGATGAAAGGGAGTGAACATAATGACTCATACAATCCAGATGGCTCAACGAAGACCAATCGGAGTGGTGGTGTTCAAGGGGGTATCAGCAATGGAATGGACATTTATTTTAAAGTGGCCTTTAAACCAGTGGCTACCGTGCTTCAGTCCTATGAAACCATCAATAAAGAAGGTGAACCGGTCAAAACACAAGGAAAAGGACGCCATGACCCCTGCGTGGTGCCTAGAGCAGTTCCAATAGTGGAAGCAATGTCTGCTTTGGTATTGGCTGATTTTTGGCTAATGTCACGTACCAACAAAATATAGGGCCTTTCTTGGGTTCTCTTCTAAAATATTATCTTACCACACAAAATTACTCATATGCGTAAACTCGAACTCCATTGGCAAATCCTGATAGGCATGTTATTGGGAATCATCTTCGGATTCATTATGACAGGAATTTCATGGGGTCCAAGCTTTGTCTTCGATTGGATTCAACCTTTTGGGACAATTTTTGTGAAGTTGCTCAAGCTTATCGCCATCCCCTTGATATTGGCTTCTTTGATAAAGGGTATTTCTGATTTGAAGGATATTTCAAAGTTCAGGAATATTGGAGTGCGAACCATGCTTATCTACATTGGCACTACCGTTGTTGCAATTTCGATTGGGTTGATTCTGGTCAATATTTTAAAACCGGGAGACGGAATATCCGAAGATACCATAACCAAACTTTCAGAAACATATGCCAATGATTCCGGCGTAACTTCCAAATTAATGGAAGCCTCAAAACAAAAAGAGAGTGGACCCTTAAGTTTCATTGAGGACATGGTCCCTGATAATGCTTTTAAAGCATTTAGTGATAATGGTAAAATGCTGCAGGTAATTTTATTTACAATCATTTTTGCCATTTCCATGTTGCTTATTGGTGAAAAGAGAGCAAAACCATTAAAGGATTTTTTCGATTCCTTGAATGATGTGGTATTAAAGATGGTTGATTTGATAATGCTAATCGCGCCCTATGCCGTTTTTGCCCTTTTGGCGAGTGTTATGGTTTCTTCAAGTGACCCAGATTTATTGTTGGCATTATTAAAATACACCGGAGTAGTAGTACTTGGGTTGATTTTAATGATTGTCTTCTACTCCGTCATAGTCTCTATTTACACGAAGAAAAATGCTTTTTGGTTTTTAAAGCAAATGAGTCCCGCCCAGCTATTGGCATTTTCCACAAGTTCCAGCGCGGCCACTTTGCCCGTGACAATGGAGCGGGTAGAGGAACATATTGGCGTGGATAAGGAGGTTTCCAGCTTCGTCCTACCTGTGGGCGCTACGATTAACATGGATGGGACTAGTTTATACCAAGGCGTTGCCGCAGTTTTTATAATGCAGGTTTTATGGCCAGAAGGGTTGATTTTTTCCAATCAGTTAGCCATCATTTTGACGGCTTTGTTGGCCTCCATCGGTTCTGCGGCGGTCCCAGGTGCTGGGATGGTAATGTTGGTTATTGTATTGGAATCGATTGGCTTTCCTGCTGACCTGTATCCCGTTGCATTGGCATTGATTTTTGCGGTGGATAGACCTTTGGACATGTGCAGAACTGTAATTAATGTAACCGGTGATGCCACGGTATCCATGACCGTTGCCAAATCGGTAGGTAAGTTAGGCCAACCGGATGTTAAAGAATGGGATGACCATTATGAGGAGGTCAAATAAATACAAATTTTAGGCACCCATTGCGTAGTTAGCTTACATAGTGTAATTTAAGGCTATAATAAATCAGAAAGGACCATGAACATTTGCTTTTTAATGTATCCTTGGGATGAAATCCAACCCGAAAATGATACCAGCCTAGCTTTAATCCATGAATGTGTTAAACGCAACCATGGTGTAGCCTTATGCACCCCTGCGAATCTTACAATTCGGAACAGTGTGACCAGTGCATTCTGTACGGTTATTAATCGTATGGACAAGGTTTCCGGCAGTTTGAAAACCTTTTACAAGCAAGCTTCTATAAGAGAGGAAATGCTTCCGCTGGCAGGATTTGATGTCATATTTATGCGAGCTAATCCCCCTCTGGACCCATTGATGCTTAATTTTTTGGATTCGGTAAAAGATGATGTCTTTATTGTGAACTCCCTTCAAGGACTACGTGAGGCCAATAACAAATTGTACACTGCTGCTTTTGGAGATAGCCACAGCAATATTATCCCAGCAACGCACGTATCCAAAAATAAAAGATATTTGGTCCAACAAATCAAGGAAAGCGCGGCGGACAAAATGATTTTGAAACCTTTGAATGGATTTGGAGGTTCAGGAGTTATTTTGATTGAAAAATCGGCTATGTCGAACATTAATTCCCTATTGGACTTTTATGTAACCAACTCGGACGGAACCTCTAACTATGTGATTCTACAAGAATATATTGAGGGAGCCGACCAAGGAGATGTGCGGATACTTATATTAAATGGTGAACCCATCGGTGCCATGCGAAGGATTCCAGGAAGTGATGACCATCGTTCCAATGTTTCTGCTGGTGGTTCGGTAGCAAAACATAGCTTGAGCAAGCAAGAAAAAGCGCTCTGCAAGCAGATAGGGCCGAAACTGGTCAATGACGGCTTGTATTTTGTGGGTATTGATGTCATTGGTGGCAAATTGGTAGAGGTGAATGTGATGTCACCTGGAGGAATTACTTATATGAACAAAGTCTACAAGACCAAAATCCAATGTAAGGTCATCGACTTTATAGAAAGCAAGGTGGTAGATAAGTTACAAGCGTTTGATAGACGCTCCAGATTGCGCAACGAAGTGGAAAATGCATAGACTTACCGTTGAAGAAATTATAGAACTGATTCATGCTGGGGAATCTTTTGAAGCAGTTTCTACAGATTATTCCTTTACCCTTAAGATTGAGACCTATGTTCCTTTCATTTGTGGAGCGGTCCATGATGGGCATCAATTTAGGTCTTCCCTTTGGGAAAACTGTAAGCATTCCAATTATGAACGGTGGTATGAAGAAGACCCTTGCACCAAAGAAATGGTGCAAACATTTCCTATTGTGATTGCTGGTAGGGACAGTCGGTTTGAATATGACCTAAATCGCGAACCGGAAAGAGCGGTCTATGAGGATGCATGGGGCAAACAGCTTTGGAAAGAACCATTATCGGTTAAAGAAAAAGAGCTGAGCCTACAGAAACATGCTAACTTTTACCGTGTGGTTCATGCCCTTGCACAAAAACTGGAACAAGAATTCAAGAATGTGGTTGTGTTTGATATGCATAGCTATAATTGGAAACGTTGGGATAGGGAAGTACCGGTTTGGAATTTAGGCACAAGTAATATCGACCAAAATCGTTTTGGGGCATTGACTGAAAGTTGGAGTCGCAAATTGGGTTCCATGCAATTACCAAATGGCATAACCAATACGTCAAAAATCAACGATACCTTCCAGGGGAATGGTTATTTCCTGAAATACATTACCAGAAATTTTGACAATACCTTGGTACTGGCCACGGAAATCTCCAAAGTGTACTGTGATGAGCTCAGTGGTGTTGTCTACCCGGAGGTGGTAAAGTCCGTAGAGGAACAGTTAAAGAAATTAATACCAGAAATGGTAAAGGAATTTGAGGCAGCAGTTTCATGATAAAAACACAAGAGATAGAGCAACTGGAAAAGGAATACAGCAATGTGTTTGAGATTGATGCCAATCTTCACAGGCTAGTGCGGCGTATAGAGCTATTGAGTTATGTGAATCCATTGAACATAGAAAAAGAAAAGCAACAATTCTTTGCTACAAAATATAAGTCGAACCCTAACTTCAAGTACCCCAAACTTAAATTCGACCCCTACAAATTGCATCGTCTGTTTTTTTCACAGCGTTTGGAACGAATTGAGGATGAAAAAATTCGGAAGTTCTACCAAGATGTGATTTATTTCTATGCCAATATGATTCAATGTATTGAAACTATTGGTCGAGGGAAACATTTTTACTACAATTCGCTACGGGTATATGGCACCCCTACGGAAAAGGATGTCCAAAACGCACGCTTTATTCTACATTTTGCTGATGAACCCATGTCGGCAGATATGGAAAAGATTTATAGTCCAGAAGAAGCAAGGGCTTACTTTGAGGAATTTGCCAAGACTTACGATTTTCCCTTAAAGATTAAATACTCGCATCATATTGCTGCGGAAGCTATGGTAAGTAATACGGAGCAAGCACTTTTGATTAAAAAGAATGTCAAGTTCAGCAAGAATCAGTTGCTCACCTTAGGGAATCATGAAATTGGGGTTCATTTGGTGACCACGCATAATGGTTTGAAGCAACCACTTCGAATATTTTCCAATGGTTTTCCAAAAAATGTGGAGACTCAGGAAGGTTTGGCTGTGTTCAGTGAATACATGGGAGGTGCATTGACTCTAAAAAGACTTAAAGAGCTGTCTTATAGGGTTTTGGCAGCTGATAGTTTAATCAAAGGTTACACTTTTGCTGATACTTTTGATTTGATTCATGGGCAGTATAAACTAAACCGGGATGAAGCTTTTGGAATTACCCTACGCGCCCACAGAGGAGGTGGTTTTACTAAAGATCGTTTGTACCTCAGTGGTCTTCGGAAGATTTACAAGAAGTACCAAAAGGAAGAAAGTTTGGATACCTTGCTTATGGGAAAAGTATCTATCGAGGATGAGGAAATCATAAAATACTTTTTTGACCGCGGTTTGGCACAACCCATAACCCATAAAACACTTTCCTTCTCACAAAAACTGAACACAAATAAAACCTTGGATTTTATTTTAAATAACCTGAAGTAAGGGGATTGGGTTAAAAGAAAAAGGGCAGTATACGGTTAAGTTACTGCCCTTGTTTTTTATAAACTTCCTGAAGTAAGTATTTGGTCCAATACATACTGCATAGCCATTTTCCAATCGCTTTGCGAGCCACTATTTCCTGATGGGGATTTGAACGAACGCTCATTGGAAAATTTTGAAGAATAGGTTTCCGCACCGCCAGAACCGAATAAAATCAATTCTATTTCATAACGGATGCTATCGTCGGATTTAGCTTGTTCCTTCTGTACATCAAAGAAACCATTATCTTTTTTCGCCTCAGTTTTTTGATGGGTTTCGTTGATTTCGATTAACACCAAATATTCAGAACCCAATACACTTTGTAGTTTGCCAGCGCTTGTTTGGGCCAACTGCTGAAATCCGATTCCCGCATCTACCAATTTTCTTATGGTAAGTGCCATTTCTTGCACTTCAATCGGTAAGGACTGGTTTTGGCGAGCTAGATAATCTGTGGCAAATTGAGTAGCCTTACCTGAAATTTCCTTGCTGTATTGCCCATTCACCAAATAGGTCATTGGGGTTACTGCCAAACGATTGTTATTGGCACTTGCGGTAACCGAGTTTTCATCCGGACCCAAATATATTTCTTCCTTAGGGATTGTAGTTGTAGGGGTTTCTGCCTGGGGTGTAGGAACATTGGTCACTGCCTCTGCCGCAGAATCTGATGTGGACGCATTGCCAAAGTTCTGGGTTCTACCGCTGGAAAAAACAATCTTCTGTAGTTGATTGGAACCAATTTCGTTGACCAACGATTCTCCGGGGTAACTAAAACTGATTGTACTTGCTGTTACTTTTACCACTTTACCTTGTATGATTTCACCGGATGTGGTGAACAAAATGTCGTTAACGTTGCCCCTTTGGGCAAAAGCCACTAAAGAGAGTGACATAAATACGAGTAGCATTACCTTTTTCATATTCAATTTTGATTTTTGTTAGTAAACTTGTGAACGTCTTCTTCTTGAATGGGATAGCGGGGTGCGAAACCGTCAAAACATGAAAAACACTCATTCAAATTACCACAAAATCAATGCCAGCCTATGTTAAAGGCTCAAGAATACTCTTAATTTCCGTTAATTATTATCACAAAAATATCCCCATGGACCAAAGTGCCCATGGGGATAAGAAAATTATCTTTTCATAAAGAGATATAGCGGCCTTTGGGATATTTTACTTGGAACGAAAAACTTTCCTTTTGAGTGGCCTTGCTTTCTAATTTCATTTCCCAAGTCAACAGGCCTGTTTTTGCGTCGTGATTTGCGGTCATTGGATTGATATCACTTACCTTGATGTCCTTGTTTTGGGATATGGGAATCCGGTCCATTAGCTTAAGTTGTATGTCTACACTTTTGTTGTTTTTTACCTCGAGGTCATAGGTTCGATTCAAGATTCGATTACTTCCAGTAAAGGACTTGCTCTTGAAATTTCGTTGTTGTTTTCTGCTAATGGTGATATTCGGGTCAATACCCAGAGACAATACCAATTCTTTCTTAACGGTATACGGGTCTAAGGTAGTCTTGCCAGCATATCCACCCTCGTAGTATATGTTGGCCTCCCCAGGTAGTAATTGCAGTTTTTCCCAATCCTTCATGGTTGCCGTAAGAAATACATTCTCGTTGATGATAGGGGCAGCAAAATATTCATAGTCCGCCGGAAGCTTATAGGAATTGATTAGAATTGCCGTGATATCCCCATCCGAAACAATGGAATAGGGTTTTTTGATAATGAATTTGGTGTTGGTTAAATCATCCTTTATTAAATTTTGTCTTGTTGTGATTACAACAATACCGTTGGCCCCTCGACTCCCGTATATTGAAGTGGCTTCAACGCCATTGAGAACTTCCATACTCTGAATCTCGTTTTCATCAAGATCTCCCTCGGCAAATGACTTTGCGGGGACACCGTCAATTATATATAGTGGTGGTTGGATTTTGGGAACACTTGAGTAACCCCTTATTCTGACACCAGATGATGCTCCTGTTGTACCGTAGGCCGCAACTACAACTTCATCCAAAGCTTGGGCATCCTCTTCCATTTGAACGTTGATTACTGAAGAATAAATTGGAATTTCTTGTGATACTTGTCCAATATAGGAAATGACAATTTCCCTTCCTTGTCCCACATCCAATGAAAAATTTCCATCAAAATCTGTTTGGGTACCCTGCGTTGTTCCCTTAATGATAATACTTGCTCCTGGTAATGGCAATCCAGATTGGTCAACAACAGTCCCTACTATTTTTTTGACAGTTGGATTATATGGATATTCCTTTTTCTTGGTTGAAGAAAACCTGCTTTTTGAGCCCCTATTGGTGAAATTTAGGTATTGAGTGCCTAAACTAGGTTTGCTCACATTTAGGATTGGGTTCCCCGTTGAAAGGGTGATATTTACATTTTTCCAATCATTTCCAGTTTTCTGATATACATGTGCCTTGTATGCTAGGTTTATAGGAGCTCTTAACTTCTCAGATTTTATATCGTAATTCGGTATCCATCCGGCATCAGATACCATATATGAAATAGAAAGTTCTAGATTCATTGTTGCTGGAGCATCGAGGATTAGTCTTAACTCTCCTTGTTCGGTCTCATCAGCATTGTTTGTTTCCCGTATTTGCTTTCTTAGCTTATTTATTTCCAAGTTCGCCTCATTAATTCTTAGATTGGTTTCAAAGATTTCGTTTTTAATGGCTGTAGTTCGTTCGCGATAATAAGTGCCTATCTCCTTTATTGTATTCAAATTCAGTGCTTGTGTTTCAGAACTGATAGCCCTGTTGCTTGTAATTATTTTTTCTTCTTCTTCGAGACCGATTATGCGGTTTTTATAAAGTGCGATATCATGCTGTAGTTTTACTATTTGGTCCTCCCAAATTCTTACCTGTGGATTACCTTCAAGTTCGCTCAGATAATTAAGATCATAGGACATGGATAGGATAGAGGTAGAATGTAATCCTGAAATTTGTAAGCTGCTTTCGTCTACTTTAGGTGACAATCCCATAAATATCAATTCATTTTTACCCGCTTTTAGCTGGCACTTCGCTGTTCTGGTGATTTGTGCCCCACTTAAATACACAGTGACCTCTTTAATTTTTGAGGGAATTTCTCGCTCATTGGCAAAAACAATAAAGGGAATGGCTAAAAAGAGAACTATTAGATTTTTCATAAGGGTTGGATTTAGAATTACAATCCAAACCTATGAAAGAACAAAACCTCGCAAAACCAAGAATGAAGGAACACCTTCTTTTGGTTAGTCAAATAAAGATATGATTGAGTTAACCCAAAAACTTAGCTTGTAACTCAGGCGTGGGAATCATACATTGGTCTTTACGACCAAACCAGCGATATCGATTTTTGGCTACAAAATCGTAAATGCCATCCCGTATTGGTCGTGGAATCCATGTAAAGATGGCCAGGGCTTTCCAAATCCCACCAAAATCCTGTCCAATGCGTAATGCGGCGTCTGACTTCGTGAAATAGGCTACCCCGGGTTCAATAAGAATTATGGAATCTACCTTGGACGTGTCAATGCCCCGTTCATGGATAAGTTGTTTCCCAATCTCACTTTGCAGTGCTGCGTAACGAAATATATCGGTCTTATCTCGCTTTATGACAAACTGTATTGCTCCGTTGCAAAGGTTGCATACCCCGTCAAATAATATGAGTTTTTTATCCTTTTCCACCATGCAAAGATACGACTCATGCGGCATTCATTCAATTTCCGTACGAATTGATGAATATAGTTTTCATTAGGTGTTCTACGGGAGATACTTCAGTTCATGTAAGCATTAATTGGTTTCAGCTATTTCAGGATTTCGAATCATAAACCAGCCTATCCAAATAAACCAAACAATCTGACTGAGCCCAAAAACCGCTTTAAAAAGGTCTAGGGGGTACACTGTCAAAATCCCGGCAAGACCTACTATCATGCCTAAGTAGTTGAGTGCTTTAGGAAAAATCTTGTATTTCCAGGAACCCAAACTTAACAAAAGCACCCACAACCCTCCGACGATTTCATTTCCTCCGCCTAGACCTTCAGTAACAATACTAATACTGGACCAAATCTGCATGGCTTTTTCGGGAGAATTCGCACCCATTTGGACCACACTATCCAAGCCTATGTTCGCTATCATTCCACTTGCAATCACTAATCCGACCCAGAGGTATCCAAATATTGATGATAGTCTCGAAATATTAGGAGCGAATTTTCTTTGCCTTTTATAAATGGCAAGTACCAATGCAGTTAGCAAGATGCCAAATAACACATAGCTCGTGAAATTCAACAAGGACAGGATGCTATAGTTTTCAGCAAGGAAGTTGTACCTCTCAGTCGGGCTGGCATCTGTATTGGGAAATTCTAAAATACCTCCGTAAACAATGAAGGCAAAGATGTAAATGATAGCTTCTAGAATTGCAGATAAGCCACCTATTTTTTGCAAGTTTATATTGGTCATCGGACTGATTTTTAAAGAGGACGATTGTAGGCAAGATGTGTTACCCAAACTTTAGCAAACGGGAGGAAAACTTATATCCAAATAGTAATATTTATATTTTGGTTAAGTTCTATCTGGGTTCTTTTTCGGATTTCTGCTTTGATGGGCAGAATGTAGGAATCCATTTTAGTATCAAACCAAATTGCGGATTCCCAGCGTGTTTCACCAATCATGGCTGTTGCTTTCATTCGGCCCCAACCTTCTTCTTGCCACCGTAGATTTTGACGTATTTCCTTTGATATGTCTTTTGGGAGGGAAACAAAATACCAGCCTCCTGGGGCATTATGTCTCCACATATGGGTAGTAAATTGATATTGTATTTTTCCCATGAAATCAAACTCTTTTTGTTGAAAAGCAATAGTATAGTTCCCGGTACCACAACCAATGTCCAAATACCTTCCATTTTGAGAGGGTTGTAAATAATGAAGCAGCTGTTGGGTCAGATAGGGGTCTGCTTTACGTGTCCGTTTGTAGTTGACTCCTATTTTGTCATATTTTAAAGACATCTTTTTTATTGGGAATTGATAAAAGTATCCTCAAAATACTTGGTCCATTTTCCGTCGATGAATTGTTCTCCGTATTCCTGAAAACCACCATCCGAGGTGCTACGGAAAATAAATCGTCTGGTATCGTTACTGTTTACAATGAGCTGTCCGTTTTTGAACTCAGCAGGGTACCTATTGACTCCTCTTTTGGAAAATGGGTAATAATAGTAGGTGCTGTCTTTTTCGTCATAATAAATTATGGTATGCAATTGGAGCATCTCGGTGTTCAGCTCAATAACCAAGATATTCTTGTCCAGGTCATAAGAGATTTTCTCATATGCCGAACCTTCTTGGGTGACCACTCCATTTTCATAGATTTTTGAGGTTCCAATCCATTCCCCAATCATAAAGTTGAGCAATTGCATCTTTTCCTTTTTTTCATTTTGGCTAAATGCTGTGAGGGTTAGCAGGAAAAATGTAAGGAGATGGTAGTTTCTTATAAACATGATCTAGTATAAATAAGTTGGTATAATATTAAGCCTATGGTTTATAGCAATATACTTTTTGGGTATGTCAAATTAATCGCTTAAGAACTCAATGGAATAATTAGAATACCAGAATTCGGCACGGAGAAAAACCTTGTTACCATCAGCATCGCATCGATAACTTTTTCGGTGCTCGGGAAACGTAAGTCCTTTTTCAGTGATCATGGACAGGTTCTCAATGAGCGCGTGGGTAGGGGCATGGTACACCATCGAGCCCACAAAAGCTCCCGTATTTTTGTCGAAATGGTACCACCACTCATCTTGGGTAGAATGGTTTTTGTGTTGCTCTGGAGCGTAGGTGGCGTTCACCGCATGTACGGTATCTATGGCATTGAAAGACTTTAACCCATCGTAGGAGAGGGTTGTACCCGTATCCAACAACTTAAATGGCATCCCCAGCACATAGGTTGCACTGTTCACGGTGGCTTTTACACCAGTGCCCTGGTCAACCAAGCTATCATTTTTGAATTTTTGTGAAACGGAATCGTTATGTACAATTAAAAAGCTATCCTTATCGACTACCCATGAAATTCGTACACTTTTATTGGGACGATATATATAGTGGTGTCGTTGGGTGACATCCGACTCAACCTCCCCATTTTCAAGAAGCAGTCTTGATTTTTTAGTGTACTCCAGAGAGGCGATGTTTTTCCATTTTTCCATGGTCCCGGCCATCTCAATTCCTTTTTCCACAACTTGAAGGGCGGTAGGTTCTTCAGGGATAGCTTTTTCCGCGGACCTTTTGCATGAGACCATGAGAAAAGTACAGATACAGAGAATACGTAGTGGCTGGGTTGTTTTTTTCATAAACATCATGCTGAATTAAGGGCAATTTACCCTGGAAAATCCCCGATAAAGGCTAAAGATAAATGATTGTAGGAAATATTTTAGTTGAAAAACTATTCATAAGCCTTTGCTATTCATGGCTATATTTCTTTTCCCATAGCAATAAACTCAAAATTTTCCTTTCCAATTTGAAATTCGTGATTTCCTAGTTTTTCAAATCCATTTTTTTGGTAAAAACGTATTGCTCGTTCATTGCTATGCAATACGGAAAGCCAAATTTTCTCGAATTTCATTTCCTTTGCTTTCTTCAACAGTAGATTTTGTAATTCAAATCCAATTTTCATTGACAAAAAATCCTTTAAGACGTAGATTTTTTGAAGTTGGCAGGTATTTTTCGATTCAATAAATTCTGATTTGGAATTTAATTTGAGTTTTGCATACCCAACAGGCAATCGGTCCACAAAAGCTATCCAGAAAACATTGTTTTGTTTCCCAATACCGTTTGCGATTTTTTCAACCGAAAATGTTGCGTCGCAATACTTCAATACATCTTTTTTATCCCTAAAAAGATGCCCAAAAGTTTCAGTAAAAGTAACTCGTCCAAGAAGAGCAATAAATTGAGCATCTTCTGTATTCGCTATTCTAATTTCTATATTGTTCATTTATGCAAGGGATTCTGTCCAGTATTCGAGCCAACTTTTAAATGGAATCGAAATACCTTTATACCACAATTGTGGAATAAAATCGAGGTATTCTGCGCATTATTGGTGTTTCAATTTTATGTAGTTAAAATTGGAAAAGGTATTAATCTAAAGATTGCCACAAAACCTTACTTATCATCCATTTATCATCATATTTTGCCATGAGCAAGTAGTCAATTCCCCAATACAGTGTCAATTTCACACAGGCAATTTTATCCTGTGCATCCATAATTTCAATTTTTTGCACGGCATCTTTGGGAGCTGCCCATTTTGGATTATTTGCCACATCAGTAGCAAAACCAATGGCCTTGTCATACGACATAATATGCTCTTTAGACCCGTTACTTTTACTTCCGTATCCTAGTTTTGACAAATTTGGATGAATACTTCTTTTAATTTTGGCGGTATCTCCTTCATAAAAGCCTTCAATGTAGTCCAAAGCAGCTCTTTCTATTTTTTCTCTATCCTGGCTATATGAATTACTGGTAAAACAAAATAGGAATAGAAAAATCAAAACTATTTTCTTCATTACGTATTTTATTTAGAGTTAGTTACGAACAACAGTTTGGTTATGGTTTCTATCCGAAGCTAGGATAAAATAGTAATCGATTAAACCTGCCCTTAAGGTATAGAATTGTTGCATAAGTCCTTAAACCGCAAGATGCAATCTTGCGGGAGCGGGGGTACAAGTGTCATTATATTAGGTTTTTTTACTCACGTTCATCTCGAACGACTTCTCTTGCTTTCTTTACAATTTCTTGGTAATCTGTTTGAAAAGGTTCACTTAGTTCCTTTTCCAAAATACACTCTATATCCCAAAGGACCCTTTGTTCCTCTTGGTCCTCAAATCGGCTCAAATTCTCATTCTCATTAAATCTACCTAGAAATTCGAAAAGGACGATTGCTTCTTCTTTCGTCAATTCAATATTCACTTTTTCGTCTGACATTTTATAATTCTGTTTCTTTCCTTTTCCGCATGTATCGCAACAGACTTCGTTATGAATGTGTTGTGATGGTCACACAAATTAAAGAATTGTTGGATAAGTCCTTAAACCGTAATATGAAATCTTGCGGGAGCGGGGGAGAACAAGCAATTATTTATAGCCATCGTTGTAAGCAGTTTTTCTACATTTTAATTCTTCTAGCTACGCTTCTCACTCTTTCCATTAATTCTTCATGTGTCATTGAATCTTCATCTTTTTCTTGGTTCTCAATAAGTCTTCTAATTAGGAATAATCTTCTCATATTAGTCTTTCGCCATTTTACGAGGTCATCATAAAATTTAGGATTGATTTCAAAATTTTCAGAATCACCAATCAGAATATTATTCTTAAATAAATCTTCAATAGCGTTTTCCCACCCTTGCGCAATATATCTTCTTTTAGAATGTTTTTCTAGCATTTCAACATTCGTTGATTTACTACTTATTATGGAGTCAATCAATATAAAATAAGCTGGATAATTTCGATACTCGATAAGTTTATCTTTTAAGTCTACATCTATTTTAAATTCAGAAATAAACTCCCTTATATTTTCGTCAGTTGAGTCTTTTAATTGGTCTTTTATTTTCTTTATCTCTTCCTCTAATTTGGGATTATCAAATTTCAATTCGCCTAATTGTTTTTCAATAGTTTCATTTATTCTTTTTTCTAAACTACCAATACTTTCAATTATTCCATCTTTGTCTTTTTCTCCAGAATTTATTTTACCATAAAGAGATTGAACAAAGGTTTTATCATCTTTAAAGTCACTTGGTGAATACATTACTTTAGTATTATAATTTAATGTAATGAAAAATAATGCCACTAATAGCGTTGGAAAACCCATTACAAACCAAATAAAAATACCATGAAGACTTGGGTCGACAAGACCAATTGCTATTGTAGCATTTACTTCTGCTAATGCCGCAAAAATTGCAATAATAGTCAAAGGGTTATTTATTCTTTTAATTTTTTCAGTCATGTTTTCTCAAATTGCTTACAGCTCGTTTATATCCCCAAGGTATCATTTTTAATAATTATCCTTTGTACTTGTGGGTGAATTCTTCATGGTATTTCCAGAAAAGCTATATTTATGCTGTCAGCACATTCCGGGTTCTAACTGAAAAACATAATCTTATGTCTAAAACAAAAAGTCATAAGCGATGTTCGAACCATAATGTTGACATCCCTTCGAAAGATTCAGAGAAATCATCTAAAATTTCATTACCAATTAGCCCCGCCCAACGGGAACTCCTTGAGTTTGCCGATACGCTGGACGGGCCGGATTTGGTACAATCCCTAAAATTGGTGCACGATATGGCGCTATACGATTCCTATGGCCTTATAGATGGGCCGGAGAAGAATGCGCTCTATGCCACCAAATGC
Source organism: Flagellimonas sp. (assembly GCF_965601775.1). Classification (GTDB taxonomy): domain Bacteria; phylum Bacteroidota; class Bacteroidia; order Flavobacteriales; family Flavobacteriaceae; genus Flagellimonas. The sequence continues at coordinate 1,965,041 of NZ_OZ271837.1, read as the reverse complement.
CTTTGGGAGCGTATTGAGGCGATTGTAAAGGAGTCCTAAGCCCTGTCATTTCGAAGAAGCGTGGCGACTGAGAAATCTAAAAGGTATTGTTTACAGTATATCCTGGAGGACGTATGCCGTTCATTCGCAAATAGGCAATGGCCTGTGCTCTGTGGTGTGCCGTATGGCTTTCGCCCCGTATAATTAGGTCCAAGTTGGTATGGCCGGATAAATAACTGGGTTTTTCCTTTTCTTTTCCAAGCGGAAGGTCGGAATCCTTTACTTTGGCCAAGCTTGAAAGCACATACGCATAGGTCTTGGTAAGATAGTTTCGTATGATTTCTTTGTTCTCCGTAGGGTCTCTTTTTTGTAGTGTGTCCGGCTGAAAGACATTTATCGCATCCGGTGGTTGAATTAAGAAGTCGGCCTCCATAAGCGCGTAAAAATCCTTGTAGGTTTTTGAATCCACAAGTATTCCAAAATAGGTTACATTGATAAAGCCCAGATGCAAGAAGTGTTGCGCAAAACTGAATTGCTCTTCAGTTGGTCTAAATTCAATAGTCTCGGCGGGCATGGCCTCCAAAACAGCCAAAGAGTATTCCTCCGATTTCTTCCAGCGTTTGATAAGGATTTCCATAGTTGGATTGTACATCGGAATCTTTGCAGAAAGAAATGCCAATGGAGATAGTCCCAATACACTTAAAAGCAATCTTCGATTCATAGGCATGGATTTAAAACCGTTCCTTTCGAAAGTATTCAATAAAGCAAGTTGGGAAAAGCCCAAAAATGTTAATCAGACGGGTACTAGTCCCTTTTTAATGGATTCCGCATCAAGTTAGGAATGACGGATGATTTCTTTTTGTCATTGCGAACTGTCAGACTGAGCGTAGTCGAAGTCAAGTGAGAAATCTCCACTAGAATAGATTTCTCGACTGCGCTCGAAATGACTGATGGATTCTTTTTGTCATTTCGAAGAAGCGTAGCGACTGAGAAATCTCTTTATTGGACTTCTCGCTTTCGTTCGAAATGAAATATGTTCACGGTTAGATGGGATTCTGAACCTAGTTCAGAATGACGGGTAGGTTTTGGATTCCGCATAAAGTGCGGAATGACAATAATTGTATTGCGTTCAGGACCATGCATACAGAAAAATCAGATGTTTACACAGATTTTGAGTGGTGGGAATAGTTTGGGTTTTAAATTAAGGACATAAACTAGAAAAATGGTCAATAATACTACGCTCCCAATTCTCTCTTTGGTCTGTTTGTTTACTTCTATCTCCGTGCTTGGACAAGAAAACAGTACTTGGTATTCCTATGGCATGGAAGGTGATAAACAAAAAATCACGGAGTACAAGGACATTATCACCTACGAATCGGTTAGGGAAGAGGAAAGTCCCTATCCTGCACGGGTGGACACCGTTTTTATTGAAAAACGCATCAACGACTCCATATATATTGTCACCAACAGAACCCGGGAAGGGGCCATAGCCTTAATGGCAAGCCGATGGTTGCAAGACGGAGCTATTAAATCCATTGGCATCTATTATCCTAGAGATGATTTTGAATCCCTTGAAACCACTTATAAAGAAAAAGGATTGCCTGCTTGGCAAGAGTTGACCCGAAGATGGGTTTTTTCTGAAGCAAAGACCAAAGAACTGGACCAGGCTCCAGGCTATGACGAAGTGACTCGAGAAGCCATGTTGGGCGCGCTTTCCATCCGAAAAGAAGTCACTCCTTATATAAAGCAGTATATGACCGATAACCCAGACACCCAATCTTGGCGCATGTATCGCTTTGTGGAGGTGAAAGCCCAACAAAAGTTTATTGAGTTGGGCTACAATCCCTATAAACGGGTGCCCTACAATTTTGAAAAACAGTTTGAAGGGGATGAAGAAATCATCAAGGCCCTGACCGAACCTATGTCGTTTGAGTAAGGGTCAATCCACAATTCCTTTTTCTTCTAACCAGGCTCGCATGGTTTCGTAATAGGAATCACATGGAGCCCAGTTTGTTGCGGATAAATCTTCACGCCAAGCACATGTGACACACTGCTGCAACACATGATTACAGTTCTCAAACACTTGTATGGCAAGTTTTGCGTCTGGATTTACCCCAATGGTTTCTTCGTATAGCTTTTTTGTTTTGCGCCAATCCACTTGGGAATCGTTGGCACCGAACAGGCCCAAAACAGGACAGTTAATCTTTAAAAGGGTTTTATCAAAATCATCTATATAGACCCAGAGCCCACTTTCGGCATCAAAATGGCCTTTTCCAGTATACTGCTGTTGTCCTTCTTTAAATTTTTTGATGTCTTCTTCGGTTACCTCTCCAATTTCTTTATACCCGAATAGTTTTTGACATGTACTATCTTGTCGTAGCGGTTGTGTCGCTTTTAGATAGTCCTCATAACTACCTTTCGTATTATAAATTTTGTGTCCCAGCATCCAAGCATTATATAAGCGCTCGGCTTCGGCTTCTTTCATACCGGAAATGAGTAAGTTCGATTTAAGGAGATAGCCAAAGTTCTCTTTATCATCCGTACCGCTGACCGAAATCCAGAAATCCATAGGATATTGTTCATTGATTAGGGGAACAATCCAACCAGCACGACTAATGCCCCAAAATCCAATTTTGTCAGAACCAGGAATTTGTAATCTTTTAATTTCCTTAATAGCTGCAATGGCCTCAAGGGCTGAATTCTCAACGGGTTGTTGTGCATCAAATACCCCTTCGCTATCCCCGCAACCCATCTTATCCCAAAGCACAACGGTTAATCCCGTATCTACCAGATTTTGTCTTAGCCTACCGAACCATTTCCCCTTTACAAAATTGGTTTTTCCATAACCAGGTATGATAATCACAATGGCTTTTGAGTTTTTATTTTCTGGTTTTTCAATTAATCCCCTTAAAGTTTTGTTCTCAAATTGAAATTCAAAAGGTTCGGATGACATTTGGGCCAATACATTTGAAGTTGACCAGAAGAGTAGGAAGCCAAGGATACAGGCTGTTCGTTTTTTCATAGGTTCTCTAGTTGACTGTCAAAAATGAAGTAATTCGTGCTTGCTAAAGACCGTAGAATTTTGGAAGTGTTACACTTTTTAGGCAAGCTTCAACCAACTAGTCAATTGAGTTTCTTCAGGATATCAGAACTAACCCATTTTAACTTCCCATCATTTGAGAAAAATATAAATTTTCCATCGGCAGAAAGGGAAGGGGCGAAATCTTGGTCCGTCCTATTTATTTTATCCCCTAGATTTTGTGGTTCCGTCCAGTTCCCGTTTTGGTCTTTATGGCTAACATATAAGTCACTATCCCCTTTTTCGTTGATGGAGAAAAGTATAAAGCTCTCATCCGGAGCAATGTAAGGGTCAAATTCATATTTTTCGGTACTCAAGGGTCTCCCTGCATTCTGTGGTGTTGAAAACGTCAAGTCCCCAAGGATTTTAGCGGTATAAATATCAAACGAACCCTCACCACCTTTTCTATTTGAAGAGAAGAAAACATTTCCTTTATCCGAAATGGAGAAAAAATACTCGTCAAAATCTTCAGAATTTATAGGTTCTGGAAGAGGTTGGGGTTTTGTCCATTTTCCATTGCTGTTGTTGGCATACCAAATGTTCCATTCCAAGTTTTCGTCTCTAGGGCTAGTCGGTCTTTTGGATATAAAATAGATTCTATTTCCATCTTTGGTCAGAAACGGGTCTGCATCACTATGGTTTGGGTCGGAGAAGGATGCAATTTTTGGTTCGCTCCATGTTCCATTTTCCTTTTTTGAAAAGTAGATATTTTCATTCCCGCTGATTGTGGTGAAATAAATTTGGTCGCATGGTTTGATTTCAACATTGAATTTAAAACTCCCATTTAAATCCAAAACTTTAGGGTTGAAATCTTGTGGAACTTCATTTGGTATGGGTAAATCAAAATAAGGACAGTTGTTTTGTTGACCTATTAAAGCCTGTGACGCTATCATCAGGATGAAACTGAAGATTATTTTTCTCATGATGTTGTTAGTTTCTTTGAGGACAATCGGTTTTTGATTTTGTTACAGGTATTGGAACTTTTTCTTCCGTGGTCATAAATCTTTCTCAAAATAAATCGCATCATCAAAGGGATTATGTCGATACGCTTCAATTTCCTTGAAACCAAATGCTTGATACAGTGCGATGGCCGTTTTCATACTTTTAATGCTATCCAAGCGGATTTTAGAGTAGCCTAAACTGCTGGCTTCAATCAAAGCCTCATTCATCATTTGTTTCCCAATGCCTTTACCCCGATGGTGCTTTTCCAAAAACATGCGTTTTAACTCACAAATGTTCGCTTCCAACTTTCTTAAAGCGAAACAGCCAATGGGTATTGGGTCTTCAGCATAAATTAAAAAAAGAGCACCTTCTGGCGGTCCATATTGATTTTCTACATTCCGTAACTCTTGGTCAAAACCCTGGAAAGAAAGGTCAATCCCAATGTCCTTTGCATATCTTTCGAACAAGGTCTTACCCAATTTGAATTCCTCTTCGGATGTTGCTTTTTTAAAGGAAATCATGGTTAATTCAATAAGGAATTCCAGTCAAATGGCACAACTAATTTTCCAGTGCAGTACTTAGCTTCTCTTGAAACTCTCCCAAGGTATTCCAAACGGCATAGAATTCTTCCACGCCTTTTCGATTCCGTATGGAAGTGTTTATCATCAACACGCGCCCTAGGTTCGTATCTGGGTCAAAAAACATAAAAGTGGCTATACCAGGGTCCCCTCCTGTATGGCCAATATAGCCGCGCGGAGTATATCCCATAAAAATCCCGGTGTTGTACTCATCATCATAATCATTTTCCTCATCCCGGTCTGGAAAACTTTCGGCAGGCAACTGTTCTCGAAACAGTTCCGCATAGCTTTCGGTGCTCACCAAAGTTCCTTTGCCAGAATTTGCTTTAATGAGTTCGGTAAGATACGTTCCCAATTCGGAAACATTGGTTATAAGTCCACCATCTGGATAGGTGATGAGTGAATAAAAGGGTAATTCTGTATCTGGGGCTGCATAAAGTTTTGAGTGTTTATGCATATCAATTGTCTCGAAAGACCAACCCGAAGTCTCCATTTGTAGTGGTTTCAAAATATGTTCCTCGGTAAATTTGTCATAAGTCATACCTACGGCAATTTCCACTACAGCAGCCGCTAGTGTAGCACCGATATTGGAGTATTCATAAATAGTTCCGGGTTTATTTTGGGAAAACCCCTCAGGTAAATACCATTCCCCGTTTTTATCAAGCAGCTTTCCTAAAAAATCGAGCATGGGGATTTTGGTATCTGGCGCATTGAATTGTTCGTTCACGTCTGAGAGGGTAGTATCAACCTGTTGTTGTTTATCTTTAAGAACGTAGGCCTTGTTGTCATAATAATCAGAATCTATTATGGAGGAGGTGTGGGTCGCCAAATGTCGGATTGTTATGGTATCCTGTGGATGGGTTGGATTCATAACTTCGAAGGGTAAATAATCGGAAATGGGGTCATCCAAATTGAGTTTTCCCATTTCGTGGGCCTTCATCAAGGCAATGCCAATCAAGGTTTTTGATACCGAGCCAATATTTTGAATGGTTTTTGCCGTGTATTTCTCTTCTTTTTCTATATCAGCATAACCTATTCCAGTTTCATATAATGTCCCATTGGCATCTACAATGGCTACTCCAAACCCATTGATTTCACCTTGTTTATGGATTTCCACCAGCTTTTCTGTCAACGAATCCTTTAGAATTTCCAAGGCGTTTTCCTCTGGAGCTTTGTTTTTTTGTTTACAGGAAATAAAGAGCACAATGGTAATACTCATTAGGGCTATTCTTTTCATTGAATTTTTTTTAATGATGATTAAAACAGATAACGGCTTACTTTGAAGTTTGGTCAATGAATTCATCCACATCCGTCTTGAACTTTGCCATGGATGGGATATGAGTGTACATCATATGTCCTGCTTCGTAGTATTTCATGATGATGTTCTTTTTCAACTCTGCATCCAATCCCATATGGTTGATGGAATGTTCAACCCCATAGAAAACAGTGGCCAAATCATAATAGCCATTGAGGATTAGGATTTTCAAATTGGGATTTCGTTTCATGGCAGAGGTCATATCCGGAAGAGTGGTAGTGGCCACTTGCATGTTCCAACTAATGTTGCCCTTATGTTTCCAATCCCACTTAAACCCTTTTCTTGTGCTAGCCGTTGTAGTATAGGTCAAATCCTTTCGGACCTTAAGATTGTTGTACAAATAATCCTTGAAAGCAGCAATATAGGGTGTGGAAATAGCGTCACTTTGGGGGTCTGTTAGGGCATTTTGGGATAAAGGGTCCTCGTTTATTCCAGTGAATCTTGAATCCAATCTACCCACGGTACGCCCTTCTTCTCTGAGGAATTCTTGAAAGTACTCTCCGTTAGTCACGCGTAAATCTGCTTTTAGGTAAAAATCTGGGCTTAAACCCGAATAATCCCCTAGCTTTTGAGCCACGGACGACCTTTCAGCAACACTCAATTGGTCACCTTTAAGAAGGGCAGGAGCATATTCGTTTTGTGTAAAGGCACGAACTTCATTTAAAAAGGTTTCCAGGCTAGAACCCTTGTCTTTTACCTTATTGTGGTACCAGGCTGTAGCAGCGTAGGTAGGGAAATGGATGAGGTACGCGGTATCATCCCCGGGACCAAACAGCAGATGTTGTAAATCAAATACGGCAGACACCATAATAACCCCATTCATGGCAATACCTTTATCCTGAAGATGTTTCACGAGACCCGCATTTCGGAAAGTACCGTAGCTTTCACCTAGCAAGTACTTTGGGGAATTCATTTTATTAGCCTTAATAATGAACTGCTCAATGAACAATCCGATGCTTTGAATGTCTTGGTCCACACCCCAGAAGTCTTCCCATTTAGCTTCACCCACAGGTTTGCTAAAACCTACCCCCACGGGGTCAATCATGACCAAATCCGCCTTATCTAAAATGGAATATTCATTATTGACCACCTTGTAGGGTGCCGGTTTGGTATACGAAGGGTCATTGATTTCAATCCGTTTAGGACCCAATACCCCAAAATGCAACCAAAATGAGGCCGATAACGGACCCCCATTAAATGCAAAGACGATAGGTCGGTCTTTACTGGAATTGGTTTTTCTGTAGTGCGTAAACCCAAATAGCGCAATGGGTTTGTCGTTTTCATCTCGTAATAGATGGGTTCCGGTTTCCGTAGCCAAGGTGATGGTTTTTCCTTTAATGGAAACAGTTTGCGTAGATGTAAAGGTCTCTGCTTGGGGAATTTCCTTTTTCATTTCCTTTTCTTGGCCAAATACTACGGTTCCGAGAATTAAAAATGTTAGGATAAAAATTGATTTTTTCATGTAGTTCGGTTCTTCTGGTTTGTTGAATAGAATAACCTTCAAAATAAGACTAAAAAACGATTTTACTGGAGGTTTTAATTTAAAAAGAGGGCTTAAAGCGTATTCAAAAAACTAGTTAAGTCCGTTTCTCTATCCAGTCCTAGTTTCTTTTTTAATCGGTATTTCGATTTTAAGATACTTTCTGGAAGTACACTGAGGGTGGCCGCAATTTCTTTTGTGGTCAGATTCATTCGCAGAAAGGCCGCTAAACGAATTTCTTTTTCAGAGATGTCGGCATAAAGTGTCTTGAGTTTTTGGTCAAAATCGTTGTGTACATCCGCAAAATAGGTTTTGAATACTTCCCAATCTTTGTCCGAAGCATTTTCCTTTTTAAGGAGCATCACGATGCGACGAAATTCTGCTTTGAACTTTTCTGGGGAGTTCTTGAGATTTTCCAAATTCTCTTTCAATTCCTGGATAAAGGTGTTCTTTTGAACTAAGTGTAGGGTTTGACTTGCCAGTTCCTTTTGTTTGTGAGCGATTTCCTGCTTGTAGATTTCCTCCTGTTTCTCTCGAGCAACACGGTTTCTTTTGATGCGTTGACGGTATCCAAAAACGGAAAGCCCAAATAAGGCTAGGGCAGAGGTCATACCTCCCGCGTAAAGGCCTTTTTGAAGTTTGTCGGCACGAGACTTTTCATTTAGAGTTTTGATTTCTTCTTCTTGGAGAGCGATTTCAGCTTCTTTTTGTTCGGTTTGGTAAATAGTTTTCAGTTCTTCGATTTGCTGGGACTTGGTTAGACTGAAGATACTATCATTGATTTCTTGAAACCTTCTCTCATCCATTAATGCTTTTAGGGGACGGTCAAAAATCTCCTGTGTTTGAGCACGGTATTTATATGCATTCTTTTGCTGGTCCAGGGCGCCCAGCGAGTCGGCGATTTTCAATGCCGTGTTCAAATGATATATGGAATAGGTATAATCTCCTTGGAAAGCAAGAACATTTCCAATTTCATTGCGAATGGTGGCTTCGTTCAGCTTAGAGTTGAGGTTGAAGTTTTTCTGTAAACTTTGATGCAATAAGTCATACGCCGTATTATAATCTGAACCTTTTTTTGATAGGATTCCAAGCTGTAACAAAGAATGGATTTCCATATCCAAAACATTCAATTCCCTAGATAGTTCTAAGCTCTTTTTGAAACAAGCTTCTGCCTTGTTCAAGTTTTCGGCGGCCAGATAGGATTTTCCCATTTCGCAATAAGTTTTACATTGCCAGACCTTATCACCAAGGTCATTATACATATTCAAAGCATCCATTTGATAGGCTATGGCATCATTATGGTTTCCCTGCAGGTATTCAATGTAACCTAGTTGTTTTTTGGTGTCAGCATCTTGCCAAGGTTCTTCCTGAATGGTGTCGAACATCTTCATGGCCTTTAGCGTTTCTTCCAGTGCAATCTTATAACTTCCTTTGTCTATAAAAACGGTGGCTCTTGATCTAATTGCACCTGCTAGTTTTAAACTATTTCCAGTGTTATTGTTTATTGCGATGACTGTGTCGTATAGGTCAATTGCTCTTCGGTAGTTACTTTTCAGTTGTTCCACAATGGCCACAGTAGTTAACGTGGTTGCCTTTCGCTGAGGGTTTTTAAGCTTATCCCATATATGAAGTGATTTGTCAAACCAGTACAGTGCAGAGTCATTGTCTGCGATGACCTGGTAATAGGTGCCCATGTGGTAGAGCGCCACTCCTGCACTTTCTTCAATTTTTAGTGCAGTGGCCAAATTGTAAGCCTGAAAGGCATATTCTTTTGCTTTTTTCGGAGTATTATAGAGTTCAGCGTAATATAATTCCTCTAGGTTTTTGATTTTTGGAAGTCCTTCAGTGATTGTGTCATGAACTTTAAGCAGACTGTCCAACAGTTTGTTATTCTGACTAAAACTTGTAGTGCTTAAGGAACATATAAGAGCTATGGCGAAACATTTTCGAATCATTATTTTAAGAGGTTGATTATAAAACCAAGATACCAATTATATCAGTTGTCAAAACACCCGATTCTAGAAAGCAAAAGAGACTTGTCCATAAAAAGTCTATGAATCTTCAGTCTAAACATTGGTGGCTATCCTTTGAAAACCTTTGATTTTACTAGGCTTCTCAAAACTTTAAATTTATGCCACAAAAAGCCATGTCCATGTGCTTTTTGTGGTCTATCCATGCTACTTGTCCATACTTTGTCCATGGATAAAATTAGGATTGGGCATGTCCTGCTTCTAGTTTTGAGGTGTTGAATCCTAAAAACCAAGAAATTATGAAAGCAAAAGGAACATTCAAGGCAATCACGGCTTTGATGATGGTCTTGCTCATTGCTGCAGCAGGATGTAGCAAAGAGGAACCCACGGTTGATACTCCAAATCCCCCAGGCTCGAATCCTGACCCTTCTGGTGATTTTGACGAAACAGACGGGGGTGTCAATGAAGATGACCTGGTAACGTTTACAGGTGAAATAGGTATTAACATTGATGCCAGGGAACATTTCAAAAAAGGGCAACCCGTAGAAAAAGTTCGTGTAACCCCAACCAACACGAGCTTCTTTGAAGAGCAAGTACTGACAGTGGACAGATTATATAATACGGCCCAACTTAAATTTGCAGTCGAGGATATTTCCGATGAAATGGAATCGGCACTCCGGGCAGGCATAGATCTGAAGTTTGATCTTTTGGATACTTCAGATAGCGAACTGTATTCACAAACGATAGAAAAAGTACTCTTTAAAGAAAATGGAAATAATGTGGGTTTATCCGCCATTTCGGTTGAGGACCTTAATGATGTAGTCTCTTTGAATCCTGACATTCCCTATTTTTTCCAATTCGTTGGTGATGATGGAAGCCTCACAACGGATGCCTTGGATACCCAAGATGGATTGGCTTTCAGTGATCCAACTGAAGCTCTATTAATACCCCTAATCTATGGCAAATACCAAGTGGATACCCCTACCTTGAAACAAAATGCTCAGTTTTTGGATGCAGACAACTCACAACAATTCTATTTCCAACCCCATCAAGGAGAGGAAAATGTATATTCGATTGTGTCTAGGGAGAGCAATAAATATATCCAGTCTGTAACCTTAGGCGAATTGCCAGGCGCTGGGGATACAGAAATATTGATTTCCAATGTAACTCGCACCAACAATGTTTCATCCTTGGGAAATGAATTCAAATTCAGAATAAGCAAGGAGGGCAACCAATATAAATTATTGAACTATACCACTGGCCATGCCCATGAATTTTATCAACGGCTCGAGGAAAATACCGTTGTGGTCGTTACCTATGACACATTTGTGACTACTTTCGCCAGCGCTGCTAGTTTTGAAGGACAAAACTTTAGAATTGTGTCCACGCAAATACAATACGAATTGGAAGATATTGCCACTTGGTATGGTGAACCGATACTTCCTTCCGTTAAAAATGGCTTTGAGGTAAATACCACCCTTACCAATTGCACCTCTGAAACACAATCCCAGACGTTTCAATTGAGTGTCACCGAGCAGTTGACCTTCAGTAATTCTTGGGAAGAATCCGTGGAGGTGGTCAGCTCTTTTGGAGGAGAGACCAGTGTGGCCGTGGAGGCGACAGCCGAGGTATCATTCTTCGGGAACGGAGGTTCCGTCACAGGAAGAGCGGAGCAGTCCTTTAATTATTCCAAGTCTATCAGCGAGCAAAACACCATATCAGAGGGAACCAGTACAACCGAGCAACAGGAATTTACAAGCAGTAGAACCGTTAATGTACCCCCAGGAAAACAGACTCAGGTTTATGATGCTGTGCAGACCTATGAAAACATCACCATTCCATACGTGCAAGAAGTGAAGCTTACGGGTACCGACCCTAATGGAACCATAATTTCCGGACAAGAACTGGCGACTCAGGCATTTTTCGGGGGGATTACTGGGACAATTACCGAGATAGGTGACACTTTTATTGTGATGACCTTAAGAGGGGTAGCGGAATTTGAGAATGCCATTGAAGTTGAGAGCAACGCCGTGGAATCGGATGCCAGTTGCAATTAATCCATAATACGCAGTCGGCCGCTCAGGTTGGGTTCAACAACTTGATGCCGGCTGTTATTTTATCAACAATATTCAATGTGCATTTAACAATTAACAATGATTAATCACTACAGTAAATACTGCTAATTGAACATTGTTCATTGTAAATTGAAGAAGGTCATTTCTTCGCTTCTACAAGTTCTAGTTGATCCACACTTACGTTGGTAGTAAACATACCATAGTTCACCACAGCTTTTCCTTTTTCCAAGGTGTCTATGCTACCCACGGCCTTACCATCAAACATACGAACCCGGTCTCCAATTTTAAAAACGGGTCTGGGTTTGTTCTTTTCAGCTTTCTCGGCTTTCTTTTGTTCTATTTTCTTTTCTTGGCGAACCTTGACAATCTTTTTTTCAAGCTCTTGGGCGACCTGTTTTTGTTGTGCTTGCTTCGCTTTGGCTTGCTTGGCAGTCGTTTTCTTCCGCTTACTGTTTTCCGTTTCTACGATGCGAAGCAATTCAGAAATCAAAGGTCTTTTTTTGTTGTCGATAAAATAGCGTTCCGCTGCAGTGTTGACCTTATTGCCCAATTGTATCATGCGCTGGCTGTGGTCATACAGCTCTTGGTAGTTTTCTAGCTTCGTTTTGATTTTGGTATTCAGTTTTTCCAACTTCTCCGCTTCCTCTCGAGCTTTTACTTCTTCCTCTTGTAGTCGTGAACCGGTTTGGGCCATTTTATTCCGCTCCTTTTGCAATTTGGCAATGGTGGCATCGAAGCGGACCTTGCCACGCTCAATCTTTTTCTTTGCTTTATTGATAAGGTTGTAGGGAATCCCATTTTTTTGGGCTACCTCAAAGGTAAAGGAGCTTCCTGCCTCCCCTAAAACCAATTGAAAGGTGGGTTCCAGCGTTTTTGAATTGAATCGCATATTGGCATTGGTGGCATGAGGTAGCTCATTAGCCAATGCCTTCAAATTTGCATAGTGCGTAGTAATCACCCCATAGGCTTCCCGTTCATAAAAGACCTCCAAAAATGCCTCCGCCAGGGCACCACCCAATTCAGGGTCAGAACCCGTACCAAATTCATCAATCAAGAAAAGGGTTTTATCGTTGCACTTCTTTAAGAAGGCATTCATATTCTTAAGCCTATAACTATAGGTGCTTAAGTGATTTTCAATAGATTGATTGTCCCCAATATCGGTCAATATTCTATCAAAAAATGCAACAGAACTGCGTTCATGAACCGGAATCAAAAAGCCGGATTGAAGCATCACCTGCAACAAACCAATGGTTTTCAATGTGATACTTTTTCCTCCAGCATTGGGTCCCGATATCACAATAATTCTGTTCTCAGGATGGAGTTCAATAGTCTGGGGCCAAGTCTTTTCCTTCTTCAACTTATTGGAAAGGTAAAGTAGTGGATGGTAGGCATCTCGAAGATATAGCTGTCTATCTTGATTGATTTCTGGCAATATCGCATTCATTTCTTCCCCATACTTGGCTTTTGCAGCGGTTAGATCTATTGAAATGAGATAGTCTTGATATCCTTTGAGTAATTCTTGATAAGGACGAATAAAGCTGGTCAATTCATTCAAGATTCTTTGAATCTCTTCTTTTTCATCATATTCCAAATTGTTCAGTTCGCGTGTATAGGACAATGTGGCCTCTGGAATGATATACACGATACTTCCCGTTTTGGAAGAACCCATGACCGTGCCCTTTACTTTTCGCCGATGCATGGCCTTAACGGCAAGAACCCTCCGGTTTTCTACTACCGATTCCCTTATCTCATCCAAAAAATCTGAAGCTTGATACCGTTGCATGGCCATTCCAAAACTCTGGTTGATTTTGCCTCGCACCTGATTGATTTGATGACGAATATGCTTTAACTCTACTGAGGCCGAGTCACGAATCTCTCCAAATTTGTCGATAACATGGCCAACCTCTTCGGGAATGGATTTGTTTTCCTCAAACTTTTCAGATAACTCAAATAAGAGAGGATAATACTCCTTGAATTTTTTGAAGAACTTTTTATGGATACTTAGCGTGCTACATATACCTGAAATCCTTCGGAATCCTGATATCTCCAAAGTGGTATTTTCAATAGAAAGTAGTCGCAATTCGCCATTGATGGGGTCAAAACCATGGTTTGGAATGCGGTTTTCATTAGAAAATGAGGCAAGATATTCAGAAGTCCTGCCCAATTCGTCCAACAAAACCTCTTGAATAAAGAAGGGTTCAATTTGAAGTGCAGCTTCTTTTCCCATCTCCGTATTACAGCGTGCTGAAACCTGCTCCAGCACCGTGGGAAATTCTAAATCTTGTAACGTTTTGGGATGTATTTGCTGCATTTTCTTTTTCTAGCAGCGCAAAGATAGGATTTTGGGACGTAGCCAAAAACCAAGAGTATCAGAACAACCCTGTAATTTCACCATCGTCAGTAATATCCATTCCTTCCGAAGCTGGGTGAGCCGGTAATCCGGGCATGCGCATAATGTTTCCTGTAATTGGAATCACAAAACCTGCCCCGGCTGCAATTTCAATTTCTCGTACCGTGATTATAAAATCTTTTGGCCTTCCCAGTAACTTTGGGTTGTCTGATAACGATTTTTGGGTTTTTGCCACGCAGACCGGTAATCCGTCTAACCCCAGATCCGAAATCTTCCTCAGGTGGGCCTTGGCTTTTGCAGTATAGTCCACATGCTCGGCCCCATAAATTTCCTTGGCAATGGTTTCAATCTTAGTGGTAATGGACAGTTCCCAAGAGTATAGTGGTTTAAAATTAGAAGTGTCCGATTCAATAATATCCACCACATGTTGGGCTAACTCCAAGGCACCTTCACCCCCTTTTGCCCAGACTTCTGCCAAAGCCACCCGAACTCCATTTGATTCAGCAAATTTTTGGATGACTTCAATTTCCGCTTCGGTATCAGTTAAAAATCTATTTATAGAGATTACCGGAGTGATATTGAATTTTGCAATGTTTTCCAGATGCTTTTCGAGATTGGGCAAGCCCTTTTGGAGTGCTTCGACATTTGGCTCCGTCAAGGATTTTAAATCAGCACCACCATGGTACTTAAGAGCGCGAATGGTTGTTGTGAGCACTACCGCCTTCGGGGATAAGCCAGCACTTTGGCATTTAATATCGAAGAATTTCTCCGCACCCAAGTCAAAACCAAAGCCTGCTTCTGTCACAGTATATTCAGAATGTGACATGCCCATCAAGGTGGCGATAACCGAATTCGTTCCTTGAGCGATATTGGCAAAAGGACCCCCATGTATAATAGCCGGATTCCCTTCAATGGTCTGAACCAGATTTGGTTTGATGGCATCCTTTAAAAGAGCGGTCATCGCGCCTTGGGCCTTTAGGTCTTTGGCATAGATAGGTTCCTTGTCATACGTATAGCCCACAAAAATGTTACCCAATCTTCTTTTTAAATCACTTAAATCATCGGCTAGACAAAGAATAGCCATGATTTCCGAAGCTGCTGTAATATCGAAACCTGTTTCCCTGGGCACTCCGGAAGTAGTACCACCCAATCCGACAATCACATTACGTAGTGCTCTGTCATTTACATCTACTACACGTTTCCAGCTAACTGTTCTGGCATCGATGCGCAGCGAATTGGTTTTACTTTGCAGGTTATTGTCAATGAGTGCCGCTAAAAGGTTATGGGCTTTTTCTATAGCGGAGAAATCCCCGGTGAAATGAAGATTGATGTCCTCCATGGGAAGGACTTGGGAATACCCCCCTCCGGTGGCACCGCCTTTAATCCCGAATACAGGGCCTAGTGAAGGTTCCCGTAAAACCACTGTAGTTTTTTTGCCCAATCGATTTAAACCTTCGGATAGTCCAATGGACATGGTGGTCTTACCTTCTCCGGCTGGAGTGGGTGAAATGGCTGAAACCAAGACCAAATTACTTTTGGAAGCTTTTTCTCTATTAATGGCTTTTAGAGGAAGTTTCGCCTTGTGTTTACCATACATCTCAATCTCATCTTGGGCAACACCAAATTTCTCTGCAATTTCAGTGATGTGTTTTAATTGGACTTTTTTGGCAATTTCTAAATCGGTCATGGTTTGTGGCTTTTGGCTAATATGGTTTATTGAAGAATGGCAGTAATCAATTTTTCAGTTCCGAAACGAACGACATCGGTGGTGGGCAGTCCAGTAAGTTTTTCTACCGCTGTAACCTTCTCTTTTGCCTCTTTTTCTGAAAGGCCAATAGTGTTTAAAGCTATCCCAAGGGTTTTACTGGAATTTTGCGAGCCACAAACTTTGGCAACATTTTCATTGAGTTTGATGAATTCGTCCAGAGGTGGAATAGGTACATGAGATACTGGGAATCGTAAATGGTCATTCGCAGCTTTGTGGCAAAGTATGAAATGGGTTGGTTGAGATCCACGAATCAAAGGAAGGGTAGCGGTACTCCCAGGATGGGCCAATGAGCCTTGTCCTTCTACTATTACAATACCTTTGTCACTTTGCTGAAGAACCGCTTCTTCCACCGCACCTGCTGCCTGGTCCACTTTGATGGCATCCAACGGAATCCCATTTCCCATTAAGGTAATTCCAATTTGTCCAGTTGGTACAAAACCCACATTGGTTTTCCGGTTAAGTAGTTCCGCATATAATTCTAAACCAGCTGTCATTTTGCCAGAAGCCATATCTGTACCAATCATCAGGATTCTCTGGTTATCTAATTTTGCCGCCTTTCCGGTTGCTATAGGGTAGGAAGGTTTGGGTTTCCGGACATCCCAAATCCTATTGGTTTTCAAAAAATGACCAAATCGAGCATTTAAATCATCGTGTAATCCATTTATCAGCGAAAGACCGTGCTTTAAGGCAAAGGTAACAGGTTGGTCCCATGAATCAGGGAATTTACCACCGCTAGGGGCTATACCCAATACCATGATTTCACTACCCTTGTCTATAGCTTCTTTTACAGTGGACACTACAGGGATAGAGTAGGGTAAGCCAACCGCTTCTTCAACAGTTTTGCCAGTAAATTTGGAATCAATTACACAAACAATGGGATGTTTGGAAAAGCGCATAAGCCCGAAGCCCATTTTCCCGGAATCATTATCTAGAGCGCCTTCCATATAAATGCATAGCTTTTGCTGAATATCGAACATCTAAGTTTCAGATTTGAATTTTCCACCATGTCCAGGAGCTTCCGTAGGCATGGTTATTTGATTAATTAAAGGCGCTCCTTCGCAAGGGTCAGGATTGAGATTTAAATGGGAATCCAAATCGATATGGTCCAAAGCTCCCGAAACAGCAGCACCGGCGGCAATGGATATAGACGATTCTCCCATGCAACCAATCATTGTTTTCAAACCAAAGGCTTTTGCCGTTTCTATAATTCGCAAGGCTCCTGTTATACCACCACACTTCATTAACTTCATGTTGACACCGTCAACGGAGTCCGCCCATTTTGGAATATCTGTTGCAAAGCGACAGGATTCATCAACAAAAATCGGTAAAGGTCTGTTTTTGAATAAGAAAGGAAAATTCATCTCTTGTCCTTCTTCAAGTGGTTGCTCTACATATTCACACTGTCTTTCTGCGAGCCATTTCATCATTTCTTGGGCTTCTTCCACATTCCATCCACCATTGGCATCGACTCGAATGGAAATAGGATATTTTTTATGGTATTCCAATACCTCTTGGTACATGGCCTTATCCGCTTCTATACCCTCGTTACTGCCTAATTTGACTTTTAGGGTTCGGATACCCTCATTTTCCAAGATTAGCGGAAGACGTTCCCTTGCTTCTTCTGGAGACATAATTCCCAAAGTGATGGAAGTGGGGTGCTTCGGCTTTGCAAATCCTAGAAGTTGATAAAGGGGCATATTCGCTTTTTTGGCCTTCAAATCCCAGAGGGCCATATCCAAAGCAGCCAAAGCGCAGGGTGCAATTCCCAATTCTATTGCTGTATCATAAGTCTCATGGGGAGCATCCAGATTGTTTTGCTGACTTAATAGCCTTTCCACTTCTGATTGGGCTATTTCAGGAGTTTCAGCACCTTCAGATAATCCCGGAGAAGTTTCACCCCATCCAACTAAGTTACCTTCCTTGACCGATACGTATAAATTATGCTGACCGTCCCGAATCCCCCTACTTATGCGCAGAGGGAACTTTTTCTTCAGATAAGTTATTTTGAAATCAACCCGTTTTTCTGACATGCGACTCTTTTGGATTCTCTAAAATATTGGTTTTGCAAGTGGTTTCAAAAAGATGGCCCACAAGTTTTTTTAACTATTTTCATACCATGAACGTACGTATTGAACCGAGTTGGAAAACCAAACTTCAGCCTGAGTTTGAAAAGCCCTACTTTAAGCTATTAATTGAGTTTGTAAAGCAGGAGTATAGACAAAATACATGCTACCCCAAGGGGAAAGACATTTTTGCTGCCTTCGACCATTCTCCTTTTTATGAAACCAAAGTGGTTATTATTGGACAAGACCCTTATCATGGGCCAAACCAGGCGAATGGACTTTGCTTTTCGGTGAAAGATGGCGTTCCCCATCCACCATCTTTGGTCAACATTTTTAAGGAAATCAAGGTGGATGTCGGTACTCCTTACCCAAAAAGTGGAGATTTGGAACGTTGGGCCAACCAAGGGGTTTTGCTACTTAATGCTACGCTAACCGTTAGAGCGCATCACGCTGGAAGTCATCAAAATAAGGGGTGGGAGCAATTTACAGATGCCGCAATTCGTACTCTTTCAACCTATTCCGAGGGACTGGTTTTTCTTCTTTGGGGCGGTTTTGCGAAGAAAAAATCAACTTTAATAGATACCTCAAAACATCATATACTTACTTCAGGACACCCTTCCCCACTCAGTGCAAACCGTGGTTTATGGTTTGGAAATAAGCATTTTAGCAAAACAAATACCTTACTATCCAAAATGGGAAAACCGTTAATAACTTGGTGAATAAACTATCAGTAAAACTGTTAAAATAATAAGATATTTCGTACGTTTATTACATTAATAGTAATACACGCAAAACCCCGTACGTTGAAAAGACTGAAGTCGGTACTTCTTGTCGATGACGATGAGACTACAAACTTTTTAAACAGATTTTTCCTTAATCAATTGGATGATGGCCTCCCCGTAAACATTGCCAGCAACGGAAAGGAAGCCATTGACTTTTTGGAGCACGAAAGCAATCCAGAGGAAATGCCCTGCTTGCTCATTCTCGATACCAATATGCCCATAATGAATGGTTGGGAGTTTTTGGATGCCTACGGAAAGCAATTTGATACTGAATTCAAAAAAAATGTCGTGGTTGTCATGCTTACTGCTTTGGATACGAAGGAAACCACAGAAATGGCATTGGCAAATCCGAATGTTACCGACACAGCACAGAAACCGCTTTCTGATTTAAAATTCAAGGAAATAATCAAAAAGCATTTTTCTTAATCAAGCAAGAAGTTACTTGCAGGCATTACCTCTTCAATTTGATTTAGATGTTTCAATTGGATTTGCACCTCATCCACCGTTTCTTGTCGTAATTGATTTTGCCCCCATCTGGTTTTGGATAGCCAACTTCTTATATCCTCCAGTTTTTGTCCATATCTGTTCGCTAGGGTACGGTCTATACTGGGAATGGATTTGAACTCAAGCGTATATGTATTGATTACTTCCAAAATATGGTTTAGTAAGCTACCACTTTGAGTAATGAATGTTTGGGTTGCAGCGATTACGAAACAGGGCCAAGGCGTTGGAAAATCACCAAGACGCTTCAAAGTTCCATTGTCTACCCAAGGTTTGGTGGTGAAATGTTCCCACATAAAGTAAGCATCGGAACCTTTATCAAAATTCTCCAATGCACCGTCTAGGTTATTTATAATCTTGAATTGAAGGGAATCGATGTCCCATCCTTTCTTTTTGGCATGTACTGTGGCCATCAAATGACTTCCACTTCCCATTCTGCTGATGGCTATCTCTTCTTTTTCCAAATCCGATATGCTTTCATGAGGGCTGTCCTGTCTTACATGAATTCCCCAAAGCAAGGGGGAAGAAACATACTCTTGTACAATTTTTACGGGATTACCATTTGAAATGCTCTTAATAATTCCTTCGGTGAGAATAATAGCGAGGTCGGTTTCATTTTGCTGTAGCATCTCTGACATTTTTCCGGTTCCTTCGGGAATATCGGTCCAAACCAAATCAATGCCTCTTTCTTCGAAAGCCCCTTCTTCTATGGCTAAGTGCCACGGGAGGTTAAAGTGTTCAGTAACTCCAATGATTCTAACGGTCTTCATTTAACTTGGCTTGCAAATAATCATAAATAGCATATTGAGAGCGAATATCCGGTTCATCTTTTTGCTTTTGAACCCTTCGATTACTGTCTTCAGCATCCAAAACTCTAGCCTTGACGTTATCGCTCAATTGAATGTATAAAATATCTTTCAGTTCTTGAAAAACATTTTCATCCAAGATTGGTGTAAGTACTTCAATTCGCCGGTCTAGATTCCTGGTCATCCAATCTGCAGAACCCATATACATTTTTTCCTCACCCCCATTTTCAAATAGATAGATTCTACCATGTTCCAAATAGCGGTCCACAATACTTGTGATGTAAATAGGTTGTTCTTTTTCACCTAAGGATTCTTCCGAGGGAGGAATTAAACAACAAAAACCCCGCACCAACAACCTAATTTGAACTCCGGATTCACTAGCCTTGTACAATGCCTTAATCATCTTGGAATCTTCCAAACTGTTCATTTTGAGTGTGATTTTGGCCTTTTTCCCTTCTTTCGCATTTTCGATTTCATTTTCGATGAGTTCCAGCAGGGTGTTTCTGGTTGTGAAGGGTGAGACTAAAAGATGCTTCAATTTGGGAACTATCAGTTTTCTTTCCAACACTCCAAAGACCTGGGCTAGATCTGCGGTAATCTTTTTGTGGGCAGTAAATAGTCCATGGTCACAATAGAGCTTGGCGGTTTTTGCATTAAAGTTCCCTGTTCCGATATAGGCAAATCGCTGTAAACCTAACTCATCTTCGCGTTCTACCAGCAATATTTTGGAATGCACTTTGATTTGTGGAACGCTGAAAAAAACCTTAGCACCTTGCTCTTCAAAAATACGTCCCCATTTGATGTTGTTTTCTTCATCAAATCGAGCTTGAGCTTCCACAAAAAGAACTACTTCCTTTTTGTTTTTAAGGGCAAGTAGTATAGCGTCAGACAGTACCGATGTTTTGGCTATACGGTAAAGTGACATTTTTATTCGGGTGACCTGCTCATCAGTGGCGGCTGATTGGATAAATTGTTCCACCATGCTAAATTCCTGATATGGAAAATGAATTAATTGGTCTTTTTCAAGAATAGTTTGGAACAGGGTCTTGCTATTGGACAGTATGGGGTGTGGAAGAGGTACTTTTTTCTCGTAAGACAGTTCGTTATCCTCAATTGGATTAGGAAAACCAAAAAAATCGGAATAGTTATGGTGTTCACCGCCAGGTACCAAGTCCACATCGTCCAAATCCAATTGTTCCTTTATAGCGGTCTTCAAGGATTCAGGCATATTTTGGTCATACAGTAAACGGGTAGGTTGTCCGGAATTACGTTTTACTAGGGATTTGTAGATAACATCCACCAAATCGGTATCCGTATAGTCATCCTCTAGGTATAACTCCGCGTCCCTAGACATTTTAATGGCAAAACAACCTTGAATTTCTTGATTTGGGAAAAGCTGATTTAGGTTGAGTTTGATTACATCTTCCAAAAAGACATACTGATAGTTTTCCCCTGGAATTTCAATAAACCTTGGGTACAAATCCGTAGGAACTTTTATGATTTCAAAAGCTGTATTAGATAGTTGTGCGATAAGATAGATTTTGCCATCCTCGAAATCTTTTGGCTGTTTAACCTGAAGTATGGTACAGTCGGCAGCAATTTCTTTAAACCAGTTCGCTAAAAATTCGCGCTCCTGACGATTTACTTCTTGTATTTTCTTAAGAACAACCCCTACTTGCTTTAGGCTTTCCAAAGTGTCTTGAATGATTTCGCCAAATCTATTTTGTTGTTCATCTACCTTTTTTAAAATGAACTTTAGCGTTTTGTTGGGTTTGGCAATCAGTTTTTTTCTAAGTTTTTTATCAACCGACTTTAGTTGTCGAAGTTGAGATACCCGAACTTTGAAATATTCATCGAGATTAGAAGAAAAAATCGCAAGGAACTTTATTCGCTCCAGCAAGGGTGTAGTTGGATTGGCAGCTTCCAATAAAACCCTTTCATTAAAGTATAGCCAGTTGACATCCCTATTTTTCAAGGATCTTTTGTTCATAACGAAGTTTTTCTAAAATTATGGAAAGAGAAGTGACCTTATTTAAAGGTAACGTTAAGCTGTCTTAGCTTACCAGTTTATCCAGAGTATATTTAATCAACCTATCCACAGTTTTAAAACCATTTGAGGAAAACTCACCAGTTATCCGATTAGCCAGGATAGCATTTAAAGAAACCGCGCGATGTCCATTTAGTTTTGCTAACCCGTATATGCCGGCAGTTTCCATCTCCAAATTAGTAATCAACCGGTTTTCAAATGAAAAGTTGGCAAGTTTAGTATTAAAGTCTTTGATTTTAGGTGGGACACGCAAAGTTCTTCCTTGTGGACCATAAAAACCAGAATTTGTTACGGTTATACCCAATCGTATATCAGTTGATACAATCGTATTGGCAAGTTTTTCATCGTAACTAACGGCATAGGGATGTATTCCGAACTTCTCCCATCTTAACTGGGACGCAAGTTCACTTTCCAAATTCAAATCTCTAACATGTTCAGAATCGTAAAAGTGTAAAAGGCCTTCAAGGCCAATTGCTGTGCTGCTTAAAAGAAACGAATCCACTGGTATGTCAGCCTGAATTGCACCAGAAGTACCGATGCGTATAAAATTTAACCGTGTTTTGTTTTCCTTTATCCTACGTGTTTTGAAATCGATGTTTGCCAGGGCATCCAATTCATTGAAAACTATATCAATGTTATCAGTTCCGATTCCTGTTGAAATTACAGTAAGCTTTTTGTTTTTACAAAAACCGGTGTGCGTATAGAATTCCCTACGTTCTTTTTTAATTTCAATGGAATCAAAGTATTTGGATACAGATTTTACACGTTCAGGGTCACCTACGGTGATTATGGTATCCGAAATATCATCAGGAAGTAAATTCAAGTGGTAAATACTACCATCGGGATTCAGAATTAATTCTGATTCTCCAAGCGTCATTTTAGAGCTTTAGAATTCTATCTGTTGTAGAATTATATAAGAAGTTATACTTTAAGGAACCTCCCAAATATTGCTGATTATCACGTATTTGAGAATAATAGTTTATTTTGTTGTTCAATACCTCCTTACCTTTTTTTGTCAATTTAATAGGATTGAAAGAACTTATCAATGGACGAAGGGATGAAATAATTCGATTGTACTGGGTGTCTCCAAAACCATAAACACCTTGATTGCTTAGAAGCGACCTAAGAAGCTCTTCTTTGGAATCCAAATTTTCATGCGCAATAGTGGTCAAAACCTTGTTTTCAAGCGAGTTCAATCCATTTTTGATAGTCGGATAACGCTTCAAATGTGCCTTTAAGGCATCAGAAAGGTATTCGAACTGAAATGCATTGTGGTTAATTACATTTTCCAGTCGCATGGGATTATCACTACAGTAAAGCTGCCAAACATAATCCGCAAATTCAATATCGTCTTGGGTAAGACTTATGCGATTCTGGTAAAGGGAGAGCAATTTCTCGTCACTAATCTCATTCAATCCATACAACTTGTCGCTTTCATCTTCCTTGCCACTGCATACCAAAGAAATATCGGCGTGTCTTCTGTGGGTTTTTAACCAACTTATCACTGCCAACATGTTAATTTGACAAAACAAATCATACTCAAACCAGAGTACAATTTGGTCCTGTTGCTTATGATTACAAAGTGAACGGTATTCTTTTAGCGTCTTTTCTACAAACCACGATTTCGAGACTTTGTAGTTTTTATTTAGGAACTCAAATCGGGTTTTCCAAAAGGACTCACTCCCAACATTGCATAGGGTTTTTCCCTCGCAGAGCATTTCGCGCCATGTTATGATATCTCCCTTAAGGTCAAGTGTTTTTAATCTAGAGGTAAAACTGTCCCCGTTGGTTATGTGCAACAGTGAATTCATTTTCAGTTTTAGTTTTCGTCGGTTAGAGTTTTTAAATGTAAGATTAAAACGAAAGACTCAAAAATTTTTTCCTAAAAGCTTGGTTTTCAAGGGTGAATTTTAACAAGTTTCCAAGAATACCCCCATGTAAATGAAAAACCCTTAATCAACCACCAACCCGTTTTACGGAAAACCCATTGGACTTTAGAAACTCCATAATCTTATCTCGGTAGTCACCTTGAATGATTATGGAATCATTTTTAAAACTTCCTCCAACGCTTAACATGGACTTGAGGTCCTTCGTCAGTTTTTTAAAATCAGCATCTGCACCATTATACCCATCAATTATGGTGACAGGCTTCCCCTTCCGCTTTTCATACTTGCACAACAAGGGTTCTTCTTGAAGCCAATAGGGGGATTCCTCTTTCGTATTGTCGGTTTCTTCCGGAGTATGATCGGGAAATAAGTTTTTTAACTGGTCTTGGAGGTCCATGGTTCTTATTTCTTTACCAAGCCTAGTTCAATTAATCTCTCATTGAGATATTCTCCCGCTGTAGTATCCTCAAAACCTTTAGGATGCTTATCATCGATACAATTTTCCAAACAGTTTAAGGGCATCTCGCTCACGGGGTGCATGAAGAACGGAATCGAATACCTGGAAGTGCCCCATAACTCCTTTGGAGGGTTCACTACCTGATGGATCGTAGATTTCAATTTATTGTTGGTCAGCCTGGAAAGCATGTCACCCACATTGATCATGAGCTGGTCTGGTCGAGCAATGGCGTCCACCCATTCACCCTCATGGTTCTGGACTTGAAGGCCTTTACCGTGGGCACCCATTAACAAAGTTATCAAGTTGATATCACCGTGGGCAGCTGCTCGTACTGCATTTTTAGGCTCCTCTGTGATGGGAGGATAATGAATTGGTCTCAATATGGAATTTCCATTTTTTATCCATTGGTCAAAATAGGTTTCTTCCAAATCCAAATGAAGTGCTAAAGCGCGCAATACATATTTGGCGGTCTTTTCTAATTTTTGATAGGTTTCTTTCCCAACCGTATTAAAATCGGGTAGCTCTTCCACGAATACATTATCCGGATACTCTTCTTCAAGTTTTGAATCATCTTCAACATATTGCCCAAAATGCCAAAACTCTTTGAGGTCGCCTTCTTTTTTTCCTTTGGCATGCTCTTTCCCGAAGGAAGTATACCCTCGTTGCCCACCTATGCCCGCTATTTCATATTTGTCCTTTACCTCTTGCGGTTGATGGAAAAAATCTTTGATTTCACCATAGAGTTTGTTTACGAGTTCATCCTCTAAAAAGTGCCCGCTAAGAGCTACAAAACCGATATTTTCAAATGCCGCACCAATTTCTTTGATAAACTTTTCCTTTCGAGCGGGATTATCGGAAACGAAATCTCGAAGGTCAACGCTGGGAATTGCACTCATAACGATACATTTTTAGTAACATCAAAAATACGGAATTACCATAAAGGTTAAACAGAATTTACCGGAACATAAGTCATTTTAGTACTTTTAATCGCTGTAAAATTCCCACTATGCGATACCATACGAAGCATTTGGATAATCAAATCTTGATTGATTTATACCAAGGAATGCTGAAGCCCAGAATGATAGAAGAAAAAATGCTCATTCTTCTGCGGCAAGGAAAGATATCCAAATGGTTTAGTGGTATAGGTCAGGAAGCCATTTCAGTGGGGGTGACCATGGCTTTAAAAAAGGAGGAATACATTCTTCCCATGCATAGAAATTTGGGGGTTTTTACCACCAGAGATATTCCGTTATACCGTCTTTTTGCACAATGGCAAGGGAAGCAAAGTGGTTTTACCCAAGGAAGGGACAGAAGTTTTCATTTTGGGAGTCAGGAGCATAAAATCGTTGGAATGATATCACATTTAGGCCCCCAGTTGGGCGTTGCTGATGGCATTGCACTGGCTGATATGATTCGACGTAAGAAACGGGTAACGGCTGTCTTTACAGGTGAGGGCGCCACCAGCGAAGGAGATTTTCACGAAGCTTTGAATGTGGCATCAGTTTGGAGTCTTCCTGTGCTGTTTTGTATTGAGAACAATGGATATGGTCTTTCTACGCCTACCAACGAACAGTATAATTGTGAGCATCTTGCAGATAGGGCTAGGGGATACGGAATGGAATCCCGAATTATTGATGGGAACAATATCACTGAGGTGTATACCAAGGTGAATGAAATATGCAAATCCCTTAGAAAGAGACCACGTCCAGTTCTATTAGAATTTAAAACCTTTAGGATGCGTGGACATGAAGAAGCCAGCGGCACAAAGTATGTTCCTGATAAATTAATGAAAAAGTGGGCAAAGAAAGACCCTATTGCCAATTTTGAAGAATACTTAAAGACCCAAAATATACTTTCGGACCAAGAAGATGAAGACTTAAAAGCGGCTATTTCAACTGAGATAGAAGAACATTTGAAGAAAGCTTTTGAAGAAGAAGCAGTTTCCGCAAATACAGAAAAGGAAAAAAATGAGGTGTTCCAAAGTTTTCTATATGAAGATTTCCAGTCAGGAAACAAAACAGAAAACATTCGCTTTGTGGATGCGGTTTCGCGAGGTTTGGAACAATCCATGGATAAGTACAATGAACTTATCATCATGGGGCAGGACATTGCGGAGTACGGAGGTGTGTTTAAGATTACTGAAGGATTCACTAAAAAATTTGGCAAAAGCCGTGTACGCAATACGCCTATTTGTGAATCTGCTATTGTATCCGCGGCCATGGGTCTATCCATCAATGGAATGAAGGCGGTGGTGGAGATGCAGTTTGCAGATTTTGTAAGCTCAGGGTTTAATCCAATCGTTAACTATTTGGCTAAAGTACATTACCGATGGGGTGAAAAGGCCGATGTTGTAATTCGGATGCCTTGTGGTGGTGGGGTTGGTGCCGGGCCCTTCCATTCCCAAACCAATGAAGCTTGGTTTACCAAAGTTCCGGGTTTGAAAGTGGTATACCCAGCTTTTCCTTCGGATGCCAAAGGTTTACTGGCCACAGCGGTCAACGACCCAAATCCGGTATTGTTTTTTGAGCACAAAGGTTTATATCGGAGTGTTTATCAAGATGTTCCTTCGGACTATTATACCTTACCTTTTGGTAAGGCTTCTCTTTTAGAGGAGGGTGAAGACTTAACCGTGGTTTCGTATGGCGCAGGGGTACATTGGGCGAAGGAAATTCTGAAAAAGCATCCAAATATTAAGGCAGATGTCTTAGATTTGCGAACACTTCAACCTCTGGATGTTTCATCCATTTTTACCTCAGTTAAAAAAACAGGAAAGCTAATTGTATTGCAGGAGGATACCCTTTTTGGAGGGGTAGCCAGTGATATTTCAGCAATGGTTATGGAAAACTGCTTTGAGTTTTTGGATGCACCTGTAAAAAGGGCAGGTAGTTTGGATACCCCAGTACCTTTTGCCAAGAATTTGGAGGAGAACTTCTTACCCAAACAACGGTTTGAAAACGCTTTAGTGGAACTGTATGAGTACTAAAAATAAACACTTAACAAATTTTTAACAACACAAAAGACAAATTTGTGTGTCCTAATCGTATATCAACTGTAAAACTTCTAATCTTATGTCAAAAAAAGCTTTTTTACTAGCCGCGGCATTTGGACTGCTGCTAATGTCCTGTTCAGTTTCCAAGAGTGCCCGAACCCAGAGAAATTTATTTAGTGGTAGTTGGACCCTTGATGATATTTCATATGAGAACAATACCGGTACTTTCAAATCCGTAATCTTCAATGATGCCGAAGATATCTGTTTTGAGGGAAGTGATTGGTTCTTTAGGGACAATAATAGTACAGGTCGATATACCATTTCCCAAAGTTCACTTTGTCAAGGTGGGGACCGTTTCTTTAGGTGGTCGGTTGTGGAACCTTCACAGAACTACAGTAGTCAACTTCAGTTCAAATTCATCGATGAAAAAAGAAAAGACATTTCCGGAGGATTTGGATACCGTCTAAATATAAGTAGCCTTACAGAACAAGCCATGACCTTGAGGTCCAATGTTTCTGTGGACGGACAACCGGTTACCATTGTATATCAATTTTCTAAAAAACAATAACTCATGAAAAATATAATAACCAAAGGCACGGTATACGTGCTGACCATTAGCTTGATGTTAAGCTGTAATGCCATTCAAAATGCGAATAACACCCAAAAAGGTGCAGTAATAGGTGCTTCTGGCGGAGCAGTCATTGGGGGTGTTATTGGAAACAATGTAGGCAAAGGAAACACCGCTCTTGGAGCCATAATCGGTGCCGTAGTTGGTGGTGCGGCTGGCGGATACATCGGAAACCGTATGGATAGACAAGCTGAGCGTATCGAGGAGGAGATCCCTGGAGCAGAGGTGAAACGCGTAGGAGAAGGAATCAATGTGACCTTCAACGAAGACGCCGGGGTTTACTTTGACACCAATAAATCGGATGTAAAAGGTACCTCTGCCGCTACTTTGGATAAGTTGGCTGGAATTTTCAAGGAATATCCAAAATCTGTTATTCTAGTTGAAGGGCACACGGATAGTGCAGGACCAGAAGATTATAATATGAACTTGTCAAAACAAAGAGCGGAATCAGTTACCAACTATTTGGTAAGCAAAGGAATTTCTGCAGGTAGGTTTACCACTAAATGGTATGGTGAGGCACAACCGCGAGCAACGAATGAAACTTCCGAAGGCAAAGCCAAAAATCGTAGAGTGGAGTTGGCTATTGTTGCCAGTGACGAGTTAAAAGAAGAAGCCTATCAAAACACGAACTAAGAAATATTCGTAGTTAAAAAGTTTTCCTGAATCCCGGCCAAATGGTCGGGATTTTTATTTGAATGATGTATCTTCAATATGTGAATACGAATGAGGTCGTAATTATTGGAGGGGGATTGGCAGGATTGACCGCGGCAATTGATTTGGCGCAGCGAGGAAAACAAGTACTCATCATCGAAAAGAACAGGTATCCACATCATAAGGTTTGTGGTGAGTATGTTTCCAATGAAGTAAGACCCTATTTGCAAAAATTGGGCTTTGAAGTCCAAAAACTTACCTCGGTAGAAATAACCACTTTACAACTTGGCACGTATACCGGTAAATCCACGGAGGTCAAACTTCCATTGGGCGGATTTGGAATAAGCAGGTATGTATTGGATTATGAGCTGTATCAATTGGCAGAAAAGAGTGGGGTAGAGCTTCTATTCGATTCGGTCCAAGATATAGAGTTTACCGATAACAAATTTATGCTAACCCTTTCGAGTCAAGAATCCTTGGTGGCAGAGGTGGTAATCGGAGCCTTTGGCAAAAGGTCTAATATGGACAAAAGGCTGAATCGGTCCTTTATGAATAAAAAATCAGCGTGGCTCGCAGTCAAATGTCACTACCGCAATTACGATTTCCCAGATGATTTAGTGTCTTTGCAGACTTTCCCGGGAGGTTATGGAGGACTTTCAAAAACCGAAAATGGACAAATCAATTTCTGTTATCTAGCAAAATACAAGGATTTTAAAAAATACGGGAATCTGAAAGAATTTCAGAGCGAAGTGTTATCTATGAATCCAATTCTCGACCATTTTTTGGAATCAGGCACCCCAGTTTTTAAAAAACCTTTGAGTATTGCACAAATTTCATTCGATAAAAAGAAACCTGTAGAGAATCATATGCTAATGTGTGGGGATACAGCAGGTCTGATTCATCCACTATGTGGGAACGGAATGGCTATGGCTATCCATAGTGCAAAAATTGCTGCCGAGTGCATCAACAAGTATCTTGAAAAGGATTTTTATTCTAGAAATACCATGGAAAAGGAGTATAACAAGGCATGGACAAAGGAGTTTCAAAAAAGATTGAAAATAGGAAGAATACTTCAAGGTTTAATGCTGCATACCAATTGGTTTGATTTTGTACTTTCAACCATAGCGGGCTCAAAAAAAATGTTAGCTGGGGTGATTGCTGGAACTCATGGAAAACCAATTTTGCAATGATGGATTTTTCAATTCGAAGTAGAGTCGATGAATTGATGGATGACCCCAATATGGAGTTGCCAACCTTAAGGCAAGCTTATGAAGATATTAATAGATGCAATAATTTATTAGGCGGTGATGCGATTACCATAAACGGGGTTTGGAAATTGATTAAAAAAGACAAACATAAATCGTATACGATTTTGGATATGGGATGTGGTGATGGTACAATGCTTCGGAAACTATCTGATTTTCTCAGTAAAAAAGGGGTTTCGCATAGTATGATGGGTATAGACCTCCGAGATGATGTTTTGTTGATTGCTCGTGAAGAAAGTCGAGATTTTTCTCAAATTGAATACAGGAAAATGGATATACTTCAGGCCGATTCATCCTTTTCATGCGATATTTTAATTAATACTTTAACCATGCATCACTTTGAGGAGGAACGGATTGATGCCTTTTTAGAACAGTTTGTTACCCTTGCCAAAATAGGGGTGGTGATTAATGACCTACAACGAAGCAGACTATCCTATAACCTCTTTAAGGTTTTCAGTTTTTTCTTTATCCGAACCCAGGTGGCAAAAACGGACGGCCTTATTTCCATTAGCAAAGGGTTTCGTAAGGTAGACCTGGAAAATCTGGCAAAAAAAATACCGAATGTTTTTCATACAATTCAATGGAAATGGGCATTTCGCTATGTATGGATAATGCAAATCAATCAACCGAGCGATAGATGAGTGAAGTACGAGTTGTACAGGTAGCGAAACGGCTACCAAAATATAGTAGAACCACTAAGGAAATTCTGCCTTTTGTAGAGATGTGGCTTTCGGGTCAAGAGGAACGCTTTCGTAGAAAGGTGGTAAAGATATTTGAAGGGTCTGGGGTTGAAAAACGTTATGGAATCATGGATATTGAAGAAGTGTTTACAGCCACTTCTTTCCAAGAAAAAAATGATATCTACATACGTGAGGTCAAGAAGCTCGGGCAAGACGTATTGCGACTCGCTTTGGACAAGGCCGGATGGGGGGCTGATTCATTAGATTATATCATTACGGTAAGCTGCACAGGGATAATGATTCCCTCTTTAGATGCCTATTTGGCCAATGCGTTAGGCTTCAAACAAGATATTGTCCGTTTACCAGTGACCGAAATGGGTTGCGCTGCCGGTGTTTCTGGGCTCATTTATGCAAAACATTTTTTGCGCTCCAATCCTGGTAAAAGGGCAGCGGTAGTAGCTGTTGAGAGTCCAACAGCAACGTTTCAACTGAACGACTTTTCTATGGCCAATATGGTAAGTGCTGCCATCTTTGGCGATGGTGCGGCTTGTGCGTTGCTGTCTTCCGAACAGGATATTTCAGGTCCTGAGATAATTGGTGAGGAAATGTATCACTTTAAGGAAGCCACCCATTTGATGGGGTTTGACTTGACCAATACGGGTCTTAAAATGATTCTTGACCCTGCGGTTCCTGAAATGATTTCCACCCACTTCCCTGATATTGTTCATCCATTCCTCAAAAATCACGGAACCCAAATGGAAGAAGTGGATTATTTGATTTTTCACCCTGGGGGTCGAAAAATAGTGGAAACCGTTGAATCTTTATTTGGAGAGCTAGGCAAAAACATTGACGAAACTCGAGAAGTATTACGAAATTTTGGTAATATGAGCAGTGTAACGGTACTATATGTGCTGGAGCAGTTTTTAAATCGGCCGTATGAAGCAGGAAAACAAGGATTGGTTCTCAGTTTCGGACCTGGCTTCTCGGCTCAACGTGTATTATTACGCTGGTAATACTTCATAATTAATGGTAAACAATTCATCCAAATGGGCTTTAATATTAGGGGGTAGTAGTGGTCTCGGATTAGCTACCGCTAAAAAATTGGGAAGGAACGGATATAATTTATTGATCTTACATCGGGATAGGAGGTCTGAACTTCAAACCATTGAAAAAGAGTTTAATTCGATTAGGTCGTTTGGCATTCAATTACATGCTTTTAATGCAGATGCCCTTAACCCAGCGAAAATGCAAGAGGTGGTACAAAGCATTTCTGAGGTACTTGGAGATAACAAACTTGGAGTTTTGGTGCACAGCATTGCCAAAGGCAACCTTAAACCCTTGAAATCGGAAGGTGGTCCAACGCTGAATACATCGGACTTTCAACATACCATTCATGCTATGGGAATCAGCCTGTACGATTGGACCAAGGCTATTTTGAATGCTAATCTATTTGCTAAAGACTCCAGAATCATAGCGTTTACGAGTGAAGGAAGTACAAAAGCTTGGAAAGGTTATGCTGCCGTCTCTGCGGCTAAAGTAACCTTGGAATCCCTTGTTCGTAGTATGGCTTTGGAGTTTGCGCCCAATGGATTGCGTGTGAATTGTGTACAAGCTGGTATTACCGATACTACGTCTTTCCAGATGATTCCTAGAAGTAATGAATTGAGGCAACAAGCAAAAAAGCGAAATCCTTTTGGAAGATTGACTACTCCCGAGGATGTTGCCAATGTGGTTTACCTATTGACTTTAGAAGAGGCCCAATGGATAAATGGAACGGTGGTAAAAGCGGATGGTGGCGAAAGCCTGCGATAATATCTTTTAAAGAATGGAAAAGACCGAAATTCTGTCCAAACTGCCATATTCCAAACCTTTTTTGTTTGTAGATGAGTTGACATACGTGCATTCAGAAGGTGTTGTTGGTAATTTTTCATTTAGGAAGGATTTAGACTTTTACCAAGGACATTTTAAAGATGAACCGATTACCCCGGGAGTTATTTTAACCGAGTGCTGCGCTCAAATTGGGGTAGTGTGCCTCGGTATCTTTCTTTTGGGAGAGGAAATGAATGATAACAAACTTCAAATCGGCATGTCCAGTTCAGAAATGGAGTTTTACATTCCCATTCTTCCTGGAGAAACAGTTAGAGTAGAATCGGAAAAGTTATATTTTCGATTTGGGAAACTCAAATGCAAGGTGAAATTGTATAATCAAAAAGGAGAACTGGCGTGTAAAGGAGTGTTGGCTGGGATGTTTAAATCTGGAAGAGATGGAAAATAGGGTGGTGATTACAGGTTTAGGGGTATGTGCACCGAATGGAATTGGCCTGGAAGAATTTGGAAATGCCTTGGAAAATGGCAAAAGTGGCATTCGATTTTACAAAGAATTAGAAGAACTAAATTTTGGATGTCAAATAGCTGGAGGTCCAATCATTAAAAATATTGATTTAAATAAATACTTCACTAATATTCAGCTTCGAGGATTGGAAGCTACAGGCTTGATTTATGGGGTGATTTCTGGAAAAGATGCCTGGGATGATGCTGGGCTCAAAATCCCCGAAGACGATGAGCCCGATTGGGACAATGGAGTTGTTTTCGGTACAGGGATGCTAGGCGTAGACCGATTCAGAAATGCTATCTACGCAGTGGACGAAGGTAATGTAAGACGTTCAGGAAGCACTACTGTAATTCAAACCATGGCCAGTGGGATAAGTGCTTTTTTAGGGGGTATGCTAGGTTGTGGAAATCAGGTAACAACGAATTCCTCTGCCTGTTCTACCGGTACAGAAGCACTTTTAATGGGCTATGAGCGTGTTAAATCGGGTAAGGCCAAACGAATGCTTGTCGGTAGTTGCAGTGATAGCGGTCCGTATATCTGGGGAGGTTTTGATGCCATGCGAATTTTGCCTAGAAATTACAATGATAAGCCAGAGTTGGCCAGTAGACCAATGAGTGTTTCGGCAGCCGGTTTTGTACCAGGAAGTGGGGCGGGAGCCTTAGTTCTGGAATCCTTGGATAGCGCCTTGGGCAGAAATGCTCATATTTATGCCGAAGTTCTAGGCGGTTCAGTAAATAGTGGAGGCCATCGTGGAGGAGGAAGTATGACCGCACCCAATAGTAAGGCTGTCCAGCACTGTATAACACAGGCTATCGAGAACGCCAATATTTCACAAAATGATATAGACGTAGTTAATGGACACCTAACCGCAACGACTAAAGACCCTGTTGAAATTGAGAATTGGAGTATAGCTTTACGAAGAAAGGGAATGGACTTTCCATATATCAATTCGTTTAAAGGTATGTTCGGACATTGTTTGGCAGCAGCTGGGAGTGTGGAGTGTGTTGGAACTGTGCTTCAATTCAAGCACCAAAAGATTTTTGGCAATATAAATTGTGAGGACATCCATCCTGAAATACTAAAAACTGTTGACGAGTCCAGAATTCCCAGAAAGTCTATGAGTCATAAACCAGAAATTATTGCAAAGGCCAGTTTTGGTTTTGGTGATGTCAATGCCTGTGTTATTTTTAAGCGGTATTCGAAAAATTAAAAAATGTCAGAAAAAGAAAAGAGATACGAAGAACTTAAAAGCATTGTGGCCAATTATCTACCTGATGATGTCTCAGAGGAAAGTATTGCCTTAGAAAGTCATTTTATCAATGAGTTAAATATCAATTCTGCAAACCTTGTGGATATTGTCCTAGACGTTGAGGACGCTTTTGATATCATGCTGGAAAATGAAGATATGGACCAAATGGAAACGGTTCAGGATGCCCTTCAAATCATAGATTCAAAAATCGAAACCAAGTCCCAATAGAGAGAAATCCTGATGAAAGAATTTGCACAGTATGTATTGCATAAGGTAAAAGTGGACAACCGATTGTTGGTAATTTATTGCTTGGTGTACTTTTCTTGGGGGATGGCCATGAATTGGTTTGGTATCCAGGTGGAGATTGCAAAATTTACCTTTTGGTGGCAAGTAATTACCTGTTACATTTTGTATATGGTTCCAATTTCCTTGGTTTTACGTGGTTTACCTTTCCATGCTCAATATGCGTATGGATTAGTGGCTATGGGACTTCTGGAGTTTGGGGGTTATGCCTTGCAGACTTCGTATGCCTATCCGGACAATATCTTGGACCAACTGTTCAATATTAGAAATTTTAGCTTGGGAATGGCTTTGTTTTTTGCGCTTTATTTTCCGCTCGGCAATTGGGGTGTTGGGAGAATTTATACCCTAATTTTCAAAAAAGAACACCCTTAATTAGGGGTCAATATCAAAAATCATTTTTACATTGACGAGATTGTCCTCTCGATTTTTCTTGATTTTGATACCGTAATCAATCGAAAATAAAGACGTGGTTCCTATAAGTTGTTGACCACTTTTTCTAAAGATGATTGTAATTTCTTTTTCAGTCCCTTTTATGGTAAGCATTCCTGTAACAAGAAGCTGATCGTTCGATTTTGTAACCGAAGTACTTTCAAAAGTAATCTTGGGGTGGTCATCTACATCAAAATACTTTCCACTCCTCAAGGACCAATTGCGGAGTCCATTGTTGGTATCCAAAGTTTTGGCTAGGACGGAACCTTTAAAATAGGAGTTTTCCAAATTTTCCCATTCAATGGTTGATTCCGATTCAAAACCCTCTATAGTTCCTTTTACTTTTTTGGATACAAATTCAAATGTGATTTTGGCCGAATTGATTTTTCTATCCATTCGTCTTTCTGAAAACGGATTCACGAGAGTTAGTAGAAAGAAACAAAAGGGAAATAGCATTTTCATAGGCAACAATTTTATTCAAAAGTACATATTCACGCAAAATCAAGAATACAATCTGGCACACACCTTTATATTTTGTTTAAGAATCCATTCTTGAGATAAGAACTGTGGTGTTGAGGATTAAAATTCGATTATGATTAAGTTGAGTAGATGTTAGATTTTGTGTTATGTTAAGAAAAAAGTAATATAAACTGCTGAAATTCATTAATGTGAATTTTTAGCCAACGATTTTTGAGGTAGTGTTAAAAATCAGAAATTGAAGTTAATTTTGCGTAAAAATGTAGGATTATTTGTATCTTAAATGTGTAGATTGCTAAGACCATAATTAAACAAAATATGAACAATCCAACAAAAAGTAATGTAATTCCGACCCAAGAGTTACTTATTCGTTTGGAAAGAAATAACACTGCTATGCATCGTTTGTTGCAGAAGTTGAGTTCATATACCTGCGAACCCAACAATCAGTCCTGCTTCGAAAAACTATACGATCTACGGCAAGATTTCAAATCCTTCTCGAATAGACAAAGTCGTTTAATGGGTCTTCTTAAAGGAAATAGATCAATCGGGGAAAAGCTTGATTATGAGGTTCGAAATCATTTGAAAAGTTTTAAAAAACTGGAGAGTGATATGGCCGCATATCTTCTTGACACCAACCGCTATTACTAGTTTTCGGAAAATTATTCCAACAATTTAAAGAACAGTCGTTAGTTTGTACTGAAAAGCACTGTAATATTGCATTGGAATGCAATATGGTCATATGCCTAGGTCAAGAAATACAGTGCTTATCGTTTTAGCCTTCTTTGCCATCTATGTTATTTGGGGTTCCACCTACTTGATGAACAAAATTGCGGTTCTAGAGCTCCCCCCTTTTATGTTAGCCTCTTTCCGATTTACAACAGCGGGCTTGTTAGTGTTTCTTTTGGCCAAACTAATGGGGATTGAAATTAAAATTAGCCGCAAGCAGCTTTGGAATGCGATTATCGCTGGATTTCTTTTTTTAAGTTTCGGCAATGGTGTTGTGGTTTGGGCGCTTCGATATGTAGATACGGGCTTTGCAGCACTTGAAATCTCGGCACAGCCTCTTATTATTCTTTTGATGATGCGTGTGTTGGAGGGCAAAAAGATCAAGCCCATGTCAGTTATTGGGGTAATCTTTGGGATTATAGGTATCTACCTTTTAGTAAGTCAAAAACAGATAATCGCAAAGGAAAACTCAGTATTGGGAATGATAATGATTTTGGCTTGTATGTTAAGTTGGGGATACGGAAGTCTTTTTGTTGCCAAGGCGGATTTACCCTCGAATTATTTTGTGAATACGGGATACCAAATGTTTACTGGCGGAATTATTTTGGCGCTGATGAGTGTTGGTTTTGGTGAATCATGGGTTTCTCCCGTTAATTGGAGTTTTGATGTGAAAGTAGTGATGGTCCTATTGGTAATTTTTGGAAGTATCCTAGCCTTTACCTCTTTCAACTACTTATTAAAAGTGGTTTCCCCTGAAAAAGTGGCCACCTCTACCTATGTAAACCCTATAGTTGCCATGCTTTTGGGATGGTATTTTTTAAAGGAAGAAATTACCTTACAATCTTTGATTGCCGCCGTGGTTTTATTGACCGGTGTATACTTCATTAATACCAAAAAGACGCTGGCCATTTTTGAACGTTTCAAGAAATAAAGCAGGAATTTAATAGTCATACAACGGACTCTTGCCCAATTTGTACAATTCAATACAAAATAGGGCCACTTCACTACATTTTATTTTTCAGTTTGATGGACCTTCTTCACTTTTGTCGCATCAATCAAAAACATCATATCAATTATCAATCAAAAAACGAACAGTGATGAAACAACTTACTAAAATCCTAGCCGTACTTCTTGCCAAATTACTTTTAGTTTTCCTTTTGTTTGGCAGCGAAACAGCCCAAGCGCAGAATAAAAGCACATCCGTGCGAATTCAAAAAGATGGCAAAACTTCTATTTCCGTTAGCAATCCATTCGGTAAAAATTTTCATGTGGAATATGAAGGTGATATTGTCCTTTCCGATGATGACACCGATATAGAATCCATTTCCCCCGGGGGTTACATGGAAATTAAAAGGTCTGCCTTCGGCAGTCGAAGAAGAATTTTTATCGAACCGGACAATACGGGACAACTTATCAAAAAATATTATGTTGGTAGTTCGCAAAAGAGTTTTGAGGGCGAGGGGCAAAAGTGGTTGGCAGAAGTACTCTTGGATGTAGTGCGCACAACGACTTTGGGGTCGCAACAGCGAGTTGACCGAATATATAAAAAGCGAGGTGCTTATGGTGTTTTACGGGAAGTAAACATTATAGATAGTGATTATGTCAAGACAAGATATATCAAGCTTTTATTAAAGAAGAACCTCAACAACCCAGACATTATCTCTGTGCTTGAAGTAGTAGGGGATGATGTGGATTCCGATTACTACAAGGCTGATATCTTAAAAAATAACTCAGCATCCCTAATGTCCACGGAAGCCAGTATTTCTGCTTTTATCAACGCCGCTTCCAGAATCGATTCGGATCATCACAAGGCTGAGGTGCTCAAAAAAACTCTAAATGAAGGGAGTATCAATGAGAATCAGATGCAATCCATGTTTGTGATTGCACGCGATATAGATTCCGATTATCACAAATCAAAGGTGTTGCTTACCGCACTTAAGAATAGTTCCTTAAA
Organism: Flagellimonas sp.; assembly: GCF_965601775.1. Lineage (GTDB taxonomy): Bacteria > Bacteroidota > Bacteroidia > Flavobacteriales > Flavobacteriaceae > Flagellimonas. The sequence continues at coordinate 1,927,280 of NZ_OZ271837.1, read as the reverse complement.
CACAAACAACGCTAAACTTTTGGCTAATGCCGCCAAGACGATTGATTCGGACCATCACAGGGCAGAGGTTTTAAAGGCAGCCATAAGTAATTCCAGTCTTCCCGAAAGTACGCAACATAGTTATCTGGATGCTACAGAGGGCATGAGCTCAGATTATCATCTGGGGGATGTACTCTCCAAAATGACAAGTTCAAAAGACCTTGAGCCCTCAACGATTTCCCATGTACTAAAAAGAGTCTCAAGCATGGATTCAGACAGCCATCAAGCAAGTGTATTAAAAAAAATGGTGCAGAGACAAAGCCTTTCTAACGGTAACATGGAAGATTTGGTATCGGCATTGGGTCGTATCAATTCCGATAGTCATACTGCGGCTGTTTTGAAACAAGTTGCGACGCTGAGTCTCAAGGAGAAACAAATGATAGAGGTATTCAGTGCCGTAAGACGAATCAATTCTGACCACCATAAGGCCGAAGTTTTGGTAAAGTTCGCCTCCAAAGCAAGTCAAAGCGGACCAGAGGTTGTAGAAGCATACCGCGCCACTTGCAGTTCAATAAATTCGAATTCCCACTACCGCAGGGCCATAAATGCCATTCAATAGAATTTGCACCGTCGAGTTTCTCATATTGGTATAAGCCAATTATGAGTATTTTGGTGGTATGCGGCAACTGAAATATGATTTATACCAACCCATTATGCGTAAACATCTACTTATAGTTGTGTTGGGTTTTACCCTTGGCGCTCTCTTTTATGTGTATCACAATGTAAATGAACACATCAACTTTTGGGGTGTTCTTTTAAATGGTAGTTTAGGCATAGGTATTTGCTATGTTTTTGACGTAGTAAATCGATTTTTGAACAAAGCCATCGATTGGAAAAAATATACCGGCATCCGTTTACTTACCGGTGTTTTGGTTCATATGATATTGGGAATGGGTATACTTTACCTAGGCCTTAAATCTTATGAATTTATAGATTCGAATCGCAGTTTCTTTTCCAACAGGGATGAAATGGTATTTGTAAAGATGGGCGTTCTATTGTTTTGCGTCGTTTTGGTGTACAATATTATTTATTTCGCTTTTTACAGTTATCAGCAATATGTTCATGGACAATTATTGACATCGCAAATAAGTCGAAGGCAAACGGGCCTACAGCTAGCCGCTTTAAAATCCCAGCTAAGTCCACACTTTCTCTTCAATTGTCTTAATGCTCTGTCTTCCTTGATACCCAAAGACATTGAGTCTGCAGAAAAATTCATTCGCTCTTTGGCAAGTTCATATAACTATCCTTTGGCGACATATAAAAACACCTTGGTAAAGGTCTCGGAGGAGATGGAATTTGTTCGGTCCTACTTTTTTTTGATGAAAACGCGCTTTCAGGAACAAATCACACTTGTTTCAGACATTCCACAATCCGTATTGGACACTAAGATACCCCCTTTAACGCTACAGATGTTGGTGGAAAATGCCATGAAGCACAACACCGCAGATTCAGGAAATCCCCTTCAAATTGAAATTAAAGTTGAAAACGATTTTTTGGAAGTGACGAATAACATTACCAAAAAAAGAACAAATGTTGCTTCCACCAAAATAGGGCTTAGCAATATAGAAGCGCGGTATCAGTTATTGGCAAAAAAGGGGGTTGTTATCCAAAAAGGAAGTGCAGACTTCAGAGTTAAACTACCCATTCTGCCATGAAAAAGTTATTTGTACACCATCCACTTTTTCGCCTACTTAGTCCTTTATTTACAGGTGCATTAATCTACCTGCTCATCCTTTTGATAAATAATACTATTGAGGATTTGAGCGGTAATTTTTTCTCTCAGGAATTATATGTCTGCATTGGCTTAGCCTATGTCATACAGGAAGCCGCAAGGTGTACCATCGTCTTGTTTAACCAGTTAAAAAGACCAAACTCATTTGTTTTAAAGTCCTTACTGCATGTAGGCACTACTTTGCTGATAACCATTAGTTTGGTTATTTCTACTATGTACTTTTATTTTACCCAAGTATTGTCCTACGCTCCTAATTCTAGGGAACTTATCATATTCGTAAGCATTTTCTCGACCGTAGCTTTGTTCTATGTGCTTTTGTACATCAGCAATCATTTTTTACACAAGATAAATACCAGTAGATTGGAGCAAGAGGAACTGGCCAGAATTGAAATGGAGGAGGATTTTGCCACATTTAAGCAGGACATAAATCCTAAGCTGTTATTGGAAAGTCTGGAAGCGATTTTGGTTCTCATGAAAAAGAACCCAGATGAAGCGGAGACCTTGACCGACGATTTTGCTTCAGTGTATAGATACATTCTAACTAGTAAGCGAAGTGAGGTAGTTGGGATTGACAAGGAGCTTTCCGAGTTGAGGAATTTCATTGATGTTTTGAATCGCCTACCTTTTCGGAATTTGAAATTTAAAAGTCATAATCCAAAGAATACCTTGATAGTACCCGGTAGCTTATTATTGATATGTGAAACAATATTGAGGGCCAGTATTCCCTCAAACACAGAAAGTGTGGAGGTGAATTTGGAAGAAGATGAAACCCATTTACTAGTTAAATATAAATATGAGAAAAGACTTAATAATTCACTTAATATCAACAAGTTAAATCCAATAATAAGGAGTTATAATCATTATACAACACTGCCGGTAGAAATCTTGCATTCTAAAGATGTAAAAATGATAAAACTCCCCAAACTCCAATTACAATGAAAGTTGCAATTCTGGAAGATGAACCACTGGCCGCTGAGAAACTGGAACGCTATCTTCAAAAGTATAGTGGTGCCATTGAAGTCTTAAAAATATTACCGTCCCTTGAAGCAGCAGTACCATGGATAAGGGCCCATAAACACCGGGTCGATTTGTTCTTTATGGACGTTCAACTCTCCGATGGTCTCAGTTTTGAAATTTTCAATGCCGTACAGTTGGACAAACCCATCATCTTCACTACTGCCTTTGATGAGTTTGCGCTGGATGCGTTCAAAGTAAACAGCATAGATTACCTATTAAAACCAGTAAAGTTTATGGACTTGACCAAGGCTTTACAAAAGTTGGAGGTCATGAAATCACAGTACTCTGGTGCCGCAAACAACCAATCCTTAGGACAATTGGTTGAAAAAAAGAACTTTAAAAATCGCTTTTTAGTTAAGATAGGGTCTCATTTGCGTGCTGTACCTACTCAGTCGGTATCTGTGTTTTACGCAGAAGGCAGGGATGTATTCTTGATTACCCAAGAAGGCAAACGATTTTTGATTGATTATAAACTGGAAGATTTGGAAGAAATGGTTGATTCTAAACAATTTTTTCGAATAAACCGATCCCACCTGGTTAATCTAAATGCCATTAATGACGTTTTGGTTTATGCCAACCGCAGGTTAAAACTCATACTTTCTGTTAAAATGGAAAAGGAGATAATTGTAAGTCGTGAAAAGGTGGCGGACTTCAAAAAATGGTTTGAAGGTATTGACTAATTCCCGTCATTTTTTTGTCTAAGTTCCTTTAAAGCCCGATTCAAACTTCGGGTAGTGACGCCGATGTAATTCGCAATGTCTTTTTTTGGGAGAATTTCCGTTAGCTGGGGAAAGAGCTTCTGTAAACGAAGCACATTGTCTTCGATAGGATAGGAGTGTTGATAGGAATGTCTGGGTGCCTTATACCGTATTTTATCCGCTAGTCCTTTCATGATAAGCTTATTGAAAGTACTATCTTCCTCAAGAAGTTGTTTATAGAGACTATGGGTAAAGCAAAAGGCTTCGACCTCATTTATTGAGGCCACAGAGCAGATAGTTGATTTGTCACTAAAAACTTCCAATTCACCAAACTCCATGCCCTCGCCCAAAAATTCCTGAATGAATTCCCTTCCATTTTCATCGGTGATATAACACTTGGCTATGCCACGTTTAATTACATATACCTTGCCGTAGCGGTGATTTTGTCTGAAAATTGTGGTTTTGGGTTCAAAAATAGATGCTCCAATCCCGTAAGTTCCTTTGTTATCGAGAGTTCTGATGTAGGAAATAAGACTTTGGTTGGTTCTTATCATTTTATACCTGCTTGGGACAAATGTCCTTTTTTTCTTGTAGAAGAACAGGGTTCTTTGTTATCAAAAATAACAGAATCCGTTTTTAAATGTTTAATCCAGCTGTAAAAACCAAAAAGAGCAATAGCATGTACACGTCTCGGTTTATACAGGTCTGTCTAGCTTCTTTGTTTTTTTCGGCGAGTTTCAATATGCTTATTCCAGAGCTTCCCGCCTATTTGACCCAATTGGGTGGAGCCAAGTATATTGGACTAATTATTTCTCTTTTTACCCTTACGGCTGGACTCTCAAGGCCATTTAGTGGGAAATTGACCGATACCATCGGTCGAAGACCTGTGATGTTGTTCGGTGGGTTTGTATGCTTGGTTTGTGGAATGCTTTACAATTTTACCTATACGGTTTTTGCATTTTTGTTACTTCGGTTATTTCACGGATTTTCAACTGGATTTACACCAACCGCAACCTCCACCTATGTTTCGGATATTGTTCCAGAAGAGCGTCTTGGGGAGGCAATGGGAATACAAGGTATCGCTTTTAGTACTGGTTTGGCTTTGGGTCCAGCTTTGGGAAGCTTAATAAAGGTGCATTTTTCGTATCAGATACTATTCTTCAGTTCGTCGCTTCTGGCCTTATTTGCCATAGCCCTAATGTTAGGGTTGAAAGAAACGGTACGGGTAAAAAAAAGATTTAAACTTCAAAGTCTTGCCATATCCAGACATGAAATATTGGCAAAAGAGGCGATACCTGCTGGGGTAGTCACTTTACTTACCTATGTCGCTTTTGGAGTGGTACTTACCTTGGTGCCGGATTGGAGTGACTACATTGGGCTGGCCAACAAGGGGACTTTCTTTATTGTTTTCACCTTGGCCTCTCTTATGGTGAGATTTGTTGCAGGTTCATTTTCCGACCGGTATGGCAGAGTACCCGTTATAGTGGTTGGCTTGATATTTCTTTTTATATCGATGGTCTTGATGGGTTATTTGCAAACCCCTTCTGGGTTGTTGGTTTCAGCAGGTTTGTATGGATTGGCTATGGGTATAGTTTCCCCGGCAATAAATGCATGGACCATAGATTTGAGCAATCCTAAGTACAAAGGAAGAGCTATAGCCACAATGTATATAGCTCTTGAGGCCGGTATCGGTTTTGGAGCACTGGTTTCTGGAGGGTTTTACCAAGGCGTTAGACTTCGTATACCTATGGTGATGTTTTGTTGTGCGGCAATAGCCTGTCTAGCTTTGGGTTATTTGCTTATTTGGAATGCATATTCAAAAAGAAAGTAAACCTTAGATGAAATGCTACACAAAAGTTAAAAAGCTTTCAATTCAAGCAGTTCTTCCGTATTTTAAGAACAAAGTACGAAGTATGAAAAGGTTTGGATATGTAATAGTGGCTTTGTGTTTTGGAGTTGCTATGAGTTGCTCGTCGGCAAAGGACCGTGTTGTTACTGAAGAGCAAAAAAAGGAACTGGAGACATTAGTCAACAATAAAACGTTTGAATTCAAGGCTAGATGGGCTAGACCTTTAGTAACATCAAGTCTAAATAGCGTCGCAAACGCCGGATTGATTCAACAAGGCAGTACCATAAACAATGTTGACTTAACGGGTAATGCTAATTTTCTAAAAATGACAGGTGATAGTGTGTCGGCATATTTTCCGTATTATGGGGAAAGGCAAATAGGAGGTGCTTATCCTCCCACGGATAACGCGATTAAATTTGAAGGAATTCCCGAGGATTTGAAAGTAGACCAAAATAGTAAGGGTTATCAAATAAGGTTCAATATCAGCAATAAAACAGAAACCTATCAGGTTACCGCGCAGTTGTTTCCCAATAAGAATGGAAACATTAATATAAATAGTACCCATCGTCTACCCATTTCTTATGTGGGAACTGTGAGTTCTACAACTTCGGAATAAGCTAAATCGAATGAATAGTCGGCGGTAATGCTAAAAAAATGTTAAGGTTTTTTTTTGGGACATGAATAAGGATGAGCTAGGTTATTTTTGAGTAATGACTCAGCTAATTCGAAACCTCCCTTTTGCGGTACTTTGTATCGCTTTCACTTTTTATGGGTCTTTTGCTCAAACCAAAGAGAAGTTAATCTACGATTGGTTCGACCAACAAACCGGTCAGGAATCCTCGGCTTTGTATAATGGTGTGCAATACGTTAATGAATTTGTCATATTTGACGGAAAGCACCAATTCTTTGATACGGATTCTTTTGTTCGAGGAAGTGTGGTATATGATAACAATCGGTTCAGTTCAGTCAGTTTCAAATATGATATATTCAATGATGACCTAATTCTAGCTCCATTTGGTTCTTCGGGAAGTTTTCCTTTTAAATTGATTCGCAGTAAAGTCCAACGTTTTTCATTTGAACAAAACGTTTTTGTAAATGTGAATACCCTCATTAGTTCATCCAGAGATAAGAACATTGGGTTTTGCAAAGTGGTACGAGAGGGTGATTCTATTCAGACCTATCAAAAAATATGGAAAACCCCAAGGGAAAGAAACAAACAAGGAAGGGTGTATTATGAGTTTTTGAAGAAAGAGAGGTTTTATTTGGTATATAAGAACAGTCTCTACGCCGTTGATGGAAAAGGCGATTGGATTGCTGTTTTTCCTTCGCAAAAGGAAACCATTAAATCGTTCTTTCAGGATAACAAAAAACAACTCAAAACCGAACCCGAGCTTTTTTACATGAGATTATCCACACAAATTGATAGCCAACTCCAAGAATCTAGTTTTGCCAATGAGAGTTAGTTGTCTAATAGGTTTGATTTGTTTGCTACTCGGCACCAAATCATGGTCGCAGAATGATTCTAAGAATATTACGGTTTCCTTTGATAGTATTCCGTTACAACAGGCTTTCGATAAAATAGAAAGTATATCCGACTATCGTTTTTTCTACGTGGACGAGTGGTTGGGCAATGATACGTTTTCAGGTCAATATGTCAACTCCCAAGTTTCAAAGATTTTGGAGGATATGGTTCAGGAACGAACCTTGAATTTCTATTTCTTGGATGATGCGCAGATTATCATCACTCGAAATAATGCCATTTATGATGAACTTCCGAAGGCATTTAGAAAAAGGGAAGTTGATGTAGATTCCTTAACGGTTGAATCGGAAAATGAAGTTGCTACCGAAGGTTTTCCAGTCCTGATTAGAAAGACACAGTCGGGAAATAGGGGCCAAGTAGAAACTTTTCGTATTGGTAAGGCAATTAGAGGTCAAAACAAGACTAGTGCCAGGGTAAGTGGTTATGTTACCAACGCCGAGACCAAGGAGCCCATTCCTGATTTACAAATCATAATAAAAAAATTAAACCTTGCGGTATTGACCTCACCAAGAGGATTCTACGAAATGCGGTTGCCGGTAGGGACCCACATTCTGGAATTACGTGCTTTAGGGATAGAAAATGCTACCAAACGACTTGTGGTTTACAATGATGGCAGACAAGACTTCCAGATGTTTGAGAGTATTGAAGCTTTGGATGAAGTAATTGTAGAAGCCGAAAGTGACAAAAACGTATTTCGAACATCCAGTGGCACGGAAAGCATAGATACGGAAGAATCAAAAAACATTCCTTTGGCTTTGGGGGAACGTGATATTTTAAGGGTTGCCTCGGCCTTACCCGGTATCGCTGCAGCTGGTGAAGGAGCGGAGGGCTTTAACGTAAGGGGAGGAAGAGCAGACCAAAACCTTATTTTGCTGGATGATGCAGTAATATATAATCCCCAACACTTCTTCGGCGTGTTTTCGGCCTTGAATCCCTCTGCCATAGGAGAGTTCAATGTGTATAAAGGAAGTTTGCCAGCGGAGTATGGCGGTAGGTTGTCTTCAGTATTTGAAATTCGTACCAAGGATGAAATACCTGAAGACATTGGGGTGGATTTGTCCGTAGGTCCTGTTACGAGCAACGCTTTGGTTGAAATCCCAGTGGTCAAGGGTAAATCCTCATTAATGGTAGGAGGTAGGGGAGCCTATGCCAATTGGATTTTAAGATCCTTGGACGAACCTTCTTTGAATCGCAGTGAGGCTTCCTTTTACGATGCGCTGGCTAGTTATACCCATAAAATCAATGATAAGAACACGGTAAAGGTAACAGGGTATTTGAGCAGGGATGATTTTAGCATCACATCTGACTCTTTATATGTCTATGAGAATAAATTGGTTTCAGCGAGATGGGACCATGCCTTCAATAACAAAAATTCTGCGAGCTTGATCCTAACCAGCAGCCAATATGATTTCAACATTGAGTTTGATGGCAATCCAAACTCGGATTTTCTTTTCGGGTATGACGTAAGTGAAAGTGAGGCCAAACTGAAGTTTAACTACATACGAAATTCTGCTATGCGGTTTGACTACGGTATTTCTGGTAAGTTTTATTCGGTGAATCCCGGGAATATAGAACCTATTTCAAGCACCTCAATCACAGAAGCGCGGGAATTGGATTCTGAAAAGGGACTGGAATATGCGGCCTTCCTGTCAACCGAAATCAGTTTTGCGGAAAAGTTTTCAGTGGAAGCAGGTTTACGCTATTCGTTCTTTACTCTTCTTGGCGAGAGTACTCAACAAGTATTCGCAGATAACGCCCCCCGGAGTACAGCAACCATTGTTGAGACCCTTGAATTTGAAAATAATGAGGCAGTGGAAACTTTTGCAAATCCAGAATTTAGATTGTCAGCAAGATATCTCATTAATCCCACCTTATCTGTAAAGGGAAGTTTTGGAAGAAATTTTCAATACATACACCGTTTGTCCAATAACACCACGGTTTCTCCCATTGACACTTGGAAACTTTCCGATTTGAATATTCAACCCCAGCGTTCAGACCAATATACCTTAGGTTTTTTCAAGAACTTAAACGATAATGAATTTGAGCTGAGCCTTGAGGGCTTTTATAAACAGTTCGATAACATTCTGGATTTTAAGACGGGCGCGCAAATTTTGTTGAACGACAACATTGAATTGGAAACATTGCAGGGAGAGGGTGAATCGTATGGCGTGGAATTCCTACTAAGAAAGAATAGAGGGAAGTTAAATGGCTGGTTGGGATATACCTATTCACGCTCCTTAATACGCTTTGATAGCCCTTTTGAGGAGGAAAGAATAAACAACGGGGATTTGTTTCCGTCCAATTTTGATAGACCCCACGATGTGAGCTTAATAGCAAATTATAAGTTCTCCCGAAGGTTCAGCCTATCTACGAATTTTGTGTATCAAACAGGTAGACCTGTAACGGTTCCTATTGGTAATTTTACTTTTGACAATTCTAAGTTTGTAGTGTTTAGTGATAGAAATAGTTTTAGGATTCCAGACTTCTATCGCTTGGATATAGGACTAAATATCGAAGGGAATCACAAAAAGAAGAAGTTGGCGCATAGTTTTTGGACGATTTCCATTTACAATGTACTGGGAAGAAATAACCCTTTCTCGGTATTTTTTGTGACGGATGAAGGTGAAATCAGAGGGGTTCAAACTTCAATTTTCACTATTCCTGTGCCATCCATAACGTATAATATAAAGTTCTAAGGGTATTGAAAAGATGATAAAACGTATCCATAACTTCTTAATTTTCATGTATGCCATTCCACTATTGCTTTTGTGGGGATGCACAGAACCCTTTAACGCACCTGTTGAAGATTTTGAGGATATATTGGTTATTGATGCATTTATTACCGGAGAATTAAAGACCCAAGAAATCTTTATCTCAAGGACATTTCTGTCAGGAGAAGATGTCCGGTTTGAAAGTAATGCTTCTGTGCAGGTTACTGATGATGCCGGGAATGTTTTCCTCTTTCAAGAAGATGAACCCGGAAGGTATATCTCTCAATTTGAGTTCAGTGCCCAACAGGACCGCTTATATAGTCTTTCCATAGTAACCGAAAATGGCAGTTCTTTTAGTTCTGGTCCTACTGGTATGACAGGGATTAGTGTGCTTGAAAATTTAGAGGTAGCCATTTCTACTTCTGAGGATGGTCAGCAAGGTTTATCGATATTCGCCGATGGTGAAGGTGTTGGTAGTGGTGCGAGTTTTTTTCGATATGACTACGAGGAGACCATTCAAATTGTTTCTCCTTTTGGTTCCGACTTAGATTTGGTCATTACATCTGTGGACCCACCATTATTGGAAGTAGTCTCCAAAACCGTTCAGGATAGAGTTTGCTATAGAACCCAAAATTCCCAAGAGATTATTATCGCCAGTTCAGAAAATCTTTCTTCCAATCGAATAGAGGATTTTGAGGTGAACTTTATTCCCAGTGACGATTTTGCACTGCGTAGTCGGTATAGTATTTTGGTCAATCAATACGTTCAATCGGCAGCGGCTCAGAGTTTTTATGAGGACTTGCGCGAGTTTTCGAATATAACCACACTCTTTGCGCAGACCCAACCAGGTTTTGTGCAAGGGAACATAGATTTGGATAGCCCAACAGGGGAGCGGGTCTTGGGGCTATTTGAAGTGGCCTCGGTGAGTTCGCAAAGAATTTTTATTAATCGTGAAGACTTTTTTTCCGACACACGACCCTCATTTTTAATAGGATGCACGGACTTGGAGTTCGGTCCAACAGACCCACTCCTTTTCCAATTAATTCAGCAGGGAAGCCATAAATTTTTTGCCTTTGGTACAGGAACCTTCTTTATTGTTGAGACAGGATGTGTGGATTGTACAACTTTTGGTTCTAATGTCCGACCAGATTTCTGGGAAGACTAAATTAAAGATTGATGAAAACAGGTATTCTTTGGATTTTTTTATTTGCCTCGGTACTGAATTTGCCCGCCCAGAATCAAATTACTTCCAAGTTTCCTATTAGCGAAACCCAGGAATTGGTTCATGTTAGTTTCAACGAATCATTTCTATTGTCAGGGGAATATTTCTATTATAAGTTTTCTTGTCTAAGCGCGAATACCAAGTCAACAAGCAGGTTGAGTAAAGTGGGGTATTTGGAACTTATGGATGAAACAGGCTCTTTGGTTTTTAAACACAAAATCAAACTTAAAAATGGTCTGGGGTACGGTGATTTTTTTGTGCCGACTTCAGTTAGGTCAGGTCGGTATAAATTGATTGGTTACACCCAATGGATGAAAAATTGGGGCCAAGCAACTTTTTTTCAGGAAGATATAATTATAATTAATCCTTATACATCCAATCAAAGGACCATACTTGAAAATAAGAATGAAAGTAAGGACCTTAACGTTAAAAATAGCAGAGCAAAGGTAGCCCGAACCCGTTCTGACTCACCTATACAATTTCCGCAGAACAAAAGGACTTTTGGGAAAAGAAAGCCGGTACAACTGCTTCTTGAGGAAGACTTGAGAGGAAACTTTTCCGTATCCGTAAGAAATGCGGCTTCTTTTGCAAGGATTGAAAAGGGGAAGCGCGATGAAACCAATTTTTGGGAACGTTACCCCGCTTTAAAAGCTAATCAGGTCGAAAATTTACCTGAGCTACGGGGTGAGCTTATATCAGGAGTTGTTACGGACATCAAGAGCGATATGCCCGTTCAGAATGTTAAGGTAATGATTACCGTTCCCGGCGAACAATATGAAGTACGAATCGTTACCACCAACCAATCTGGAGAGTTCTACGCCAATCTAGATGGCAAATCCCAGGGAAATAGGATTTTCGCGCAAGTGATGGGAAGTAATTCTAATGAATATAAAATAGTCTTGGACAGTGGAGGAAGAAGTTTAAATCCTGAGCAACTTGATTTCGCCTCTTTTGAATTATCTGATAATTATGACACGATTATTTTGGCCAGAAGCATCCAAAATCAGATAGAAAATGCGTACTTCTCCGTAAAGCCGGATACCTTGTTATTAACTGCAGCCGAGCTTCCCTTTTATGGTAAGGTGGGCAAGATATATGTCTTGGATGAATACACCAGATTTCCAACAATTGAAGAAACCGCATTGGAAATATTGGACAAAGCATGGTTGTCCAAAAAAAATGATGATGTCGAATTTGCGCTACGCAGTGATAATGGGGAAACACTTGCCCAAGAATACGGTTCGTTATTGATTGTGGATGGTATTCCAATCCCGAATCAGAAATCATTCATACAAAACTATGATGCCTATAAAATAGAGAGTATTGCCATAATTTCGGACCAATATCGAATTGGGAGTTCCATTTTTGATGGTATAGTGGATGTTAAGACGAAAAAACTGGATTATTTGAGTAGCAGACTTGATGCCCAAGAAGGTTTTGAAGTTTTAAGACCTGTAAACAATAAAAACTATTTTAGACAGTCCTATTCCTCCCAAGCATATAATACTAGAATACCCGACCAACGCAATCAGTTATTATGGATTCCTAATTTAAATCTGGACGACAATGCTGATAGAACTATTGAATTCTACACTTCCGATATCGTGGGAGAATTTACGATAGTGCTGGAAGGGTTTACTGAAAATGGGGTGTTTCTAAGGTATGAAGAACAAATATCGGTCGAGTAAAATATTTGTGCAAAAATGCCTAATAGGTATTTAATATGCTTCGAAATAATCAAAGTGTCTCTAAACGGAGAAATTGGTTTCATTTGATTTTCTAAATAGTTTTCTTCTGAAATTTTAGGCGGGTTGCAGTTTTTTAATTTCACCTTTCTGGAATTGTGTAAAAATCATCACAAAAACTATAATGATAAATACGAACGCCCCAAAGGTGAATACCATAGTGGTGATACGTTCAAAAAGCATACCTCCCGCAATTAGTCCCAACATACTGGCAATGCTTCCCATAGAAGTGCCATAACCCTGAATAGCACCTTGAGTGTTTTTGCTTCCCAAAGAGGACAAAAGGGCCAAAAAACTGGGCCACATCAGTCCATTGCCCAATGAAAGTAATGTATTGGCCAAATAGAGTAGAATTATATTGGTGGTGGAAAGCAAGAAAAAACTTGAGGATAAGATGATTGCTCCTAAAACAATCAATACACGACTGTTTATTTTTTTTGAAAGACTACCCAGAAGAGGCCCTTGTACCAAAATCATCAACAAACTGGAATAGGCCAGGAAAATGCCTAAATCTATGGCCGACCATCTTAATAGGGCATTGGCATAAATGGGAAGTCCGGCATAGAAAAGACTGAAGCCAAAAAAAGTTAGGAAATACACTAAATACAGAGGCTTCACCCCATCAATTTTCAAAATACGTTTGAATCCTTTACTTGATTCTCCTTGAATGTCCTCGTGGCCCTCGGTGTAACAATCTTTATGCTCTACTTGAAAAAATCGTCTAACATTTCGTAGCGAAACCCCTTTGGTATCAACAACGCATGGAACACTTTCTTCCAACCTAAAATTGATTACGAAGATGGCTATTAAAGAAATCAATGCCGCAAGAAGTAAGGGTAAGACCTCTCCAAGTAGGGTAGAAGCCAGAATTCCAGCAAAAGCAGGACCTAATACAAAACCTAAACTAGTGGAAGCTCCCATACGACCAAAATTTTTGCTTCTATCTTCATCCGTAGAAATGTCCGACATGTAAGCATTGGCCACGGAAATATTTCCACCGGTAAACCCATCAAAAATTCGAGCTAGGAAAATGACAACTAAGGGCAAGGTCATTATGTAGTTGCCCGTTAAATCCGTAGTTTGACTCCAAAGCGGTATTTCTGGTATAGCAAAGGCGATAAGAAAAAGGGTCCATGCAACAAAAGTCCCCATTTGGGATATCATCAAAACTTTTTTTCTTCCAATCCTATCTGAAAGTTTACCTAATATTGGTGCTCCGATAAATTGAAAAAAGGGGTACATCGCTCCCAAAATCCCGTAAATGAAACCATTGCCCCCAAAATCGGTAACAATGAAAATCAAAATAGGTATTACCAGACTATAGCCTAGTATTCCAATAAAGTTTACAAGCAGGATTGGAAAAATCCTTGACTTAAAAAAGGCAATCAATGTTATCGTGTTTATGCTTCCCTGAAGGTAACCAATTAAAAGTTATTAGGAGTATTGGTATAATTCTTTCAGGGTGCTTCTTTTATCGAAATTCCCTAATTTGTAGGACAAGTAAATCAACCCATAAACCATGTACACAAGAAGAATATTTCCTGTAAAAGGGGTGATCAAATGGACTAGAAGACATATTTTTCTTTTTATCCTACTTGCCACCATTCCTGTAATATTGTTTGATATCCTGCGGTGGAAATGGCTCCATGTACCTTGGTTGCCTCTTGGGGTTTTGGGTACAGCTGTAGCTTTTATCGTGAGTTTCAAGAACAATGCATCTTATGACAGACTTTGGGAAGGTCGAAAAATTTGGGGTGGTATAGTGAACGCTTCAAGGTCTTGGACTATTATGGCTAAGGACTTTGTTACCAATAGAAATGTCAAAAATCCAAAAACTGAAAAGGAATTGTATGAGATTAAAAAGGAACTGGTGCATCGCCATGTAGCTTGGTTGACGGCCTTGCGCTATCAATTGCGGAAAGACAAACCGTGGGAAATGCACCTCAAAAGCCAAAAGTCCAATAAGGAATTTAGGGCCACCCAGTATACCGTCTTGGAAGACACGATTCCCATGGAAGAGGCGATAGAACCATACATCTCGAAAAAGGAGGCTGACGAAATATTCCAAAAAGGAAATCAAGCCTCGCAACTCTTAGGAATTCAATCAAGACGCCTGTCTGAATTGATGGATGAAGGTGTAATTGAAGATTTTAGGCATATGCAAATGATGTCGATGCTTACCGAACTTTATACCTTGCAGGGTAAGAGCGAGCGAATCAAGAATTTTCCCTATCCTAGGCAGTTTGCGACTTTGAACTATGTTTTTGTTTGGATTTTTATTTTGTTGTTGCCTTTCGCTATCATGGAGGAGTTCGAGGTCATTGGAGGTACAATTGTGGCTTATTTGGGAAAAAACCCAGCATATTTTGAGATAACCCACAACCTTCAATTGTTCATAGCCAAACATTTTGTTTGGTTTTCCATTCCCTTTAGTGCCTTGATTTCATGGGTATTTCACACAATGGAAGCGATTGGGGAAAATACAGAAAACCCATTTGAAGGAGGGCCAAATGATGTGCCTATTACGGATTTGAGCAGGGGCATAGAAATCGATATCCGACAACTAATCGATGATACGGATATTCCTGCGCCACACGAATGGAAAAACCATATTGTCATGTAAAAAAGGGCCTCTTGGAAAACGAGGCCCCTTTCACCTAAAATCAACCATCAACCAATTCTTGTGAACCTAAAATTTATTGTACCAAGACAAATCCATTGACTGCTTCGGCTATCTCATATCCCAATCGTAAACCCTCATCACAATCCATCCGGATATGAACCCCTAGAGGTATTCTGGAATACGCGTTCTCTTCGGCCATATCGCTGAATGAACCAAATTGTCTGGGATTTCCGCGAAATTCCGTTCTTCCTTCATGCGATCTATCCGTAAAATCTACTGTATCGCCAAACTGATTGATAAAAATACCAGCAGCGGCAGAAGCAAATGTAGAGTGTCCCGAGGGATACCCAGGAAAAGTAGGGTTCGGCCAAAAAATAAATCGGAAGAGGTTTGTCTGGAAGTCGGGGTCAATGAACTCGTGGATATATACATTCGGTCTCATAACCAAGTATTCGTATTTGTCTGCCCATGTGGAAACTGCCGCATCATTCAACGAAAAGCCAAGCTTCTGTAGCAGGACCAGTGCTTCGTCATGACCTAGGTCAAATTGTTTTATTAATTGATTGGCAATGGAAATCTGCCTACCTGGCGGACTCATCATCAATCCCTCTACGTCATCAGACCAAAATTCAGCAATCCAAAGTTGTTCGTTGTTGGTTTCCCGGGCTTCATTATTTACCTCATACACCTCCAACATTTGCTCATAATATTCACTATTAAGGTCTTCACTGTATGCTATTGGAGTAATTGTTGAAGTCTCATCAGGACTGATAACAAAGGTTCGAACCTCTCCCCAATATGGAAACAAGCCTCGTTCCTCTTCGGCACTGTAGGTCCAAAAACCATCTCCAACTGGAGGTTCATAGGAAGTGGGTTGGGGGTCTAGAATTTGTTCTTCTGCTTCAGTATCGGTTTGGGCGAAGGCTATAATACGTGCCGCTACATGCCTTCCCCATCTTTGGGAGTTTGCAATGGATTCCTCCGATACATCATCTTCTAAGGTATTTCGTAACCTATCTTCTGTTTGTGTGATTAAATTCCTTTGTTGACGAGGTATATTTATCATAAAATGGTCAAGAACCTCGGCATAACAGGTATTCAAGGCTAGTCTTACATCCACATCATCTTCTAGCCGATTCTGTTCAATACTGAGTTGGCCAAAGGTGTTTTCAAACGAAATACCGTCTGGAATTTGATGAACAGCTACCTCATATCCTGCCAAGTGGATATAGGCAAGGGCACGAGCCGTTGCATTTGGACGCATTCCCGTTGCATATCGGTCTAACTCTAACCAGGTGTCGTTCCACTCGGTTATGACCCAAGTCATTTCACTGGAAACCGCGTTCGTTGCGTCAATATCTTCGTCATCATCCATGGCTATTTCATCTTCTTCCAATGCCGTAATTAGGTCATCGTCTGAATCTGTTTCGCAGGATACTAGGAATAATCCCATGCAAATCGCCAATACACTCAATTTAAAAAACTGGATTTTTTTCATGCTTTACGTTTTAAGTTTAACTTCTGATTTGGTTTCCTCAAATGGATAACCCTTTTCACAGTTTCACTTGTGTGGTGGAAAATTGAAAAGTGTAATGACATGTCTATAGGGTGTCAGTTTTAATGATTAGGTATGCTGCACAAGAAGTGCGGTTAAAAGTTTGGATGTGGTTTCTTGCGAAAACTTGCGCCCAAAAATGCCTCAAGTCCAATTTTTAGAAAACTTTATGATTTTAATGACGAAGGAAACGGAAGCCTTCTTTGTGGAAAGGTGTTGGCAGAGAATGATTTAATGCATAAAAAAGCGACGATTTAGAAAACTAAATCGTCGCATACTTCTTTTTTTATGTACTATAATTTTTGTGAAAACCATTTTGAAGCTTCCCCTACGGATTGATTTACCTCATCCTCTTGGTCGTAATAATTAAATTGGTGAAAAGGGGATTCCAATTCGGTTTCCATCCAATGCAGTTTTTTATCGGTTGATGCAATCTTTTCGAAGTAATTTTTGGTGTATTGGGGGAGCACCGCTCCATCAGAATGTATCATCAAGGTTGGAATCGTTAGTTTGGTGGCAGAGGGCATTGGGTCTGCAGTCAGCCAATCTTCCCAAGACATTACTGCGAATTTGTCAGCGCTCCATTCTTTTATTGCACCACGTTCTGGATTCAAATAATAATCGTAGGGTCCATACATGGCTGCAGATTCATCCTCGGTAGATATGGAGGGGATGTATTCAACTACCCCATTTTCTGCGTAGTTCTTTTTGGCTTGCTGGGCGGCCTGTATTTTTGCTTGAACTCCTTCTTCACCACCATAGAACAATTTCACGGCTTCGGCATCATGTAACCAAGAGGCCGTGGTGACCACAGATTTGATCCGGTCATCTTCTGAAGCGGCCATCAAGGTGTACATGGCCCCAGCACAGACGCCAAAGGCACCTATTTTGTCCTTATTTACTTGCGGAAGGGTTTCAAGAAAGGTGACTGCATTTTCAATGTCCACTTTTTTTAAGGAAGGGCTTTCATAAAATCTGGGTTCACCTTCGCTTTCTCCAAAATTTCTAAAATCGAACGCTAAAGTGATAAAACCTTCTTCAGCTAGTTTTTTCGCATATAGTCCAGCCATTTGCTCTTTCACAGTGGTCCAACTTCCAGACACCACAATAGCAGGATACGATTTGGCACTATCAAAATTTTCAGGGTAGTACAGATTTCCTACCAACGTACTGCCTTCGCTATTGAACTGTATTTTTTCCATAGTTTTTTGTTTTGAGATTGTGTTTTGTTGCATTTCTTGTCTTTCGTTTTTTGTTTTACAACCTGTGATGAGAATCACTGCGGTAAGTATTGCAATTGTCCTTTTCATTTTATTTGATTTTGTCCAGTAAACCGAAACCTCGCGCTGCGGTTATGGGGTTAAATATTTCTACGTATTCGGTTATCTCACCAGCCTCATTGAATTTGAAAGTGGAGTAGTAGTAATTCTCATAATAACCAGCGTTATTTTTAAGCTTGATTTTCCCTGTGTACTTTACGAAAACAATGGACGGGTCTTCCATGGCATAGATTTCTTCAATTAGGAATTCCATTCCATCAAAATTTGGGAATACCGGGGTCCAATAATCACGAATCCCATGCTTACCGCTGGCACCCTCTGGGAATAAACCTGATGCGTAAGGATTGGTATGTTTTGCGTCTTGGGCAAATAGAGTTACAATTCCATTTACATCCTCGTTTTCCAGGGCTTTAAAAAAAGCAAGCACGGAATTCTTATTTTTCGAAGCAGTTGCATTGATCATGTTCATTTCATTTTTTATTACTTTCAATTCTTCTTGAAGGGTAGAGAGTTCTATTTGCGAAGTATCACGACAGCCAAATGTTATTAATATCAACATGCACAGTATACTAGAGGTTCTCATCATTCCGCTTTTTAGGATTTTAGTTGGGCAATGGCTTTCTTGGGAAGCCCAGTGTTTCCATCTTGATACTTAAAGTTGAACTTCATGGAATTGATTTTCCAATTTTTATCCGAATCGCTTACAAGTTCAAAATCGTAAGAACCCACTACAGTCCATATATTGCCATTTTCATCTGACAAATAGTGTGTTGCTGTACCATAACAGAAGAGCTCAGCTTTATCATTATCTACTTCCACCAGAAAATTGCCAACTTGATGATGCGTGGACTCAAATCCTGGCAGTATGCCTTTCCAAGCCGTAACGATATCTTCTGGACTTAACTCGGTAGCTGGATTTCCCGTCATGGAGGAGTAATCCAATAACACTTTGGGACCAAATGTTTCCATGACATTTTCCCAGTCTCTTTTATCTGTGGATACAAATAAATTGACAACCACATCCTTTGGGTCTTTCATATGTTGTGCATTTAAGGTTAAGGATAGGAAGATAAGCGCTCCAATTATAATTGCTTTCATTGCTTATTTGTTTGATACAAAGCTCTGAAAGAAAGTAGGGGAGTGTTTTATGATATCAAATGAAGAAGTATAAATTTCAAAGATTCACTTGCTGGCGGTACTCCAAGGGTGTGTTTCCGGTCTTTCTTTTGAAAAAAGCACTGAAGTTATTGGGGCTATCAAAGAATAGGGTAAAGGCAATTTCCTTAACGCTCCAAGTTGTTTGGGCTAAATACGATTTGGAAAGAATCAACAGATGATTGTGGATATGGTTAAGAGCTGTTATTCCGGTTAAGGTTTTGACCACAGAATTTAAATGATTGGGATGTACGCTCAATTTTTGGGCATAGTAGCTGGTGGAATGCAAGTTAGCGAAGGTTTCCAGTTTTGTATTGGGATAGAAACTGGTTTGGATTAGGGTTTGATACCTTGAAAGTAGTTTTAAGTCGGCTGTTTTTAAACCACTTTTGGCGGTCTCATGGTCAACTTGTTGCTCAAAAAGCCTTTTGATTATGGACAACAACAAGTATACCTGTGCCTCAATAATTTGAAACTTATCTGGTGAGGAACCGTTGTATTCTTCCCAAACACTTTTGTAAATGGAGAGAATAGTTTTGAGCTGGTCCGATGAGATTTCAAATGGAATGGACTTTTCCATTTTTAAAAAAGGAAACAACTTTAAAAGCTGTGAAAGAATATTGGATTGAACCACAAAATCTTGACTGAACATGAGATAGTATCCTTTCCAATTGGGTAAAATGTCCCAGGAAATTAATTGGAACGGGGTATTAAAAAAAACGATAACACCTTCTGGAAAATTTGAAAACTGTCCGGCAACAACTTTTCCATCCCCGTCAGATTTAATGGCTAGGGCATAAAACTCATGTCGGAAAACGGGCATTTGACTATGGACCGTGAGCATATTCTCCTCAAAATTCCGAATATCGAAATGCGGATGTTTTGGAGGAGCAATATTAATGCCCTCGCAATATTCAGAAATCGTTTTGAAATGCTTCATGGAAACCCGTGAAAGTCACTTTCCGCTCAAGTGTTCTTATTTATAAGACAAACCTCCTGAGGGACAGGCGTCAATTTGACTTTTTAAAGCTTCAATCGATGCATTTTCAGGTTTAATCCAGGGGCGTTCCTTCGGATTGTATACCTCGGGTAATCTTTTTACACATTCTCCAGCGTGGATGCATATTTCTGGTTTCCAGACTACAGCGAAATCTCCTTTTTTGTATTCTTTTGGTGCAGACATGTTATTATAATTTAGTTATTTCAATACATCTTGAATATCATTCAGTTTTTTAAACATAGCATTTGCAAATGGGCAAAGCGGAAGAATTTTTAAATTCTTTTCACGAGCCATTTCTACAATTTTGTAAAGGATTTGTTTTCCCACCCCTTTGCCTTTAAAGGCTTCCTCCACTTCGGTATGATCTACAATAATAAAATCACTCCCTGGAATGGAGTAGGTCATCATCCCTGCTTTTTTTCCGTCCTCTCGTGCTATTGCAAAGCCTTTGCTCTCACGTTCTCTTATTTCTATCTCCATATTAATGTATTATTTAGCTGCTATTGAGAAATCAGGCCCTAGGGATTAATATCATTTTCTTTTAAAAACGCATCCAACTCTTTAGTTGAGGGGTTCTTAAGATGTTTATCCCCAAAAGTCACCGTAGGAAACTTTAGTTTCCCGTCATAAAGGTCTCTAACTGTTTTTTCCGCTTCGGGTTGGGTCTCCACATTAAAATCCTCAAATTCTAACCAAATGGATTGCAGATAGTTTCTCAGGTTGGCGGACTTGGTGCACCAGTTGGTACCGTATAATTTCAATTTCTTCTCATCCATGCGCTTTGACTCTTAAAAGTTTTAAAAAGGTAGGCTGTATTCGTTCGGCTTGTGTCACGATAAAAGGAGTGACCGACATTAACAGGATGGAAACGGCCAAAAAGATTTGGTAGTTGTTTTTGCTAATTAGTTCATATTCCAGTCCACTTTGAGCCAGAACAAATGAGAATTCACCAATTTGAGCAATAGAGAATCCAACGGCTAAGGCGGTTTTCCAATCCAATTTCATCACCTTTACAGCAAGTATGCCCGCTATGGCTTTTACCAATAGGGCGAAGAAGAACCAAAATACAATCCAACCAAAATCTGTGGCGAAAATCTTCCAATCCAACAACATCCCCATTGAGATGAAAAAGAAACTCATGAATACGTAACGAAATGGAAGAAAACAAGAAATAGCCATACGGTGATACTCGGTCTCAGCGATGATGAGTCCAGCTATAAACGCCCCCAATGCCAGGGAAAGGCCTAATTCCTCTGTTAATAAAGCAATTCCAGTTACTATAAATACCAAGGCAATCAGAAATACCTCTTGGCTTTGCACCTTCATTACGGTCTTTAGAAAAAAGGGAATGACAAAACGAGCCAAAAGGTAGGCAATGCCCCCCATAAGAATCAATTTCCCCAATAGCCATAACAAAGCTTCCAAGGGACTACTATCGCCTGCGCCAGCAAGAATGGGTGTAAACAACATTAAAGGAACAATCATGATATCTTGGAACAAAAGCACAGCCAAAATGAACTTTCCATGGGGCGTTGTGATTTTATTGGTGTCCTGCAATACCTTCACCACAATAGCGGTACTGCTGAGTGCATATAAAAAACCCCAAAAAATACTTTCCTCTACCGAAGGTCGCATCAAAAGCCATATTAGGCCAGCAGTGATGAAGATGGTAAGAAATACCTGGGAAGCGCCCCCAATCAACACATAGTTCTTGATGCGCTTCAAGTTGCTAAAAGAAAATTCAAGCCCTACCGTGAACAATAATAAAATAATGCCTATTTCGGCGTATACATCAACTTCCTCCATGTTGGTAAAATATTGGCTGGTATTCGGGCTAAGCAAGACCCCTGTAATCAGGTAGCCTATGATGTAGCGAATTTTTAGGAATTTGCATATAATTATCACCGCTGTTGCCACTCCAAAAATGGCAAACAGGTTAAGGAGTACATGGTGCTGCATTGACCGGTATTTAGTTGTTGTTAATTTACAAATATTCATTGGCTTGAAAAACCTATTTATGTAATTGGAGAAGAATATTTTTTATGAAATCTGGGTTTGGATGATAGTCGGTTTTTAATACGAAGTTCGCTATCTTTCAGAAAGGAAACCAAGAGCTTTCCAATCTAAGAATTCACTATGAAAACAATCTATGAACTTACAGATTTTCCACAGCTTCAAACTGTTCCAAAAGAACAACTGGACTGGTTGATGGACAATCTCGAGATTGAAGAGATTCCCAAAGGGGGTTATCTATTTGAAAAAGGGAGTCCCATCGACAGCCTAACGCTCATCTTTGAGGGAGATTTTGAGCTATACTTATTACAAAACAATAGCCGTAAAGCTTTTGGTCGAATCAAAAAACATGATATTTCTGGTCTACTGCCCTACTCAAGGGCAAAAAATGCTGGGGGATATGCTGTGGCGATAAAACCGGGTATCGTCGGAAAATTGGATAGGGAAAAACTGCAAGTATTGATAGGTAGGTTTTATGAGCTTACAGAGGTGTTGGTTCATGAAATGAATAATCGCATCCGGAATATCACCCAGATTGAAGTTCAAAATGAAAAGTTGATTGCCCTTGGAAAACTATCCGCAGGTTTAGCCCACGAACTGAACAATCCAGCATCAGCCATGGTGCGAAGCGCTTCTTTATTGCAACAACATTTAATGGGGTTGCCGGAGGACTTTAAGAAGGTTATCAAAATTCGTGCTGACGATAAGGCAATTGACAGTGTTAATGAGTTTATGTACAAAAAGCTCCAAGAGAAACCAGAAGAGCTCTCCATGCTGGAAAAGAATGACCTTGAGGATGATTTGTATGATTGGTTTTCCAGCTGCAGTTTGGATGATCAGTATGATTTGGTACCCTTGTTGGTGGAATATCAATTCACTACGGATGATTTGCTCTATGTGAAATCACTATTAAGGGAAGAAGATGTTAATCCGGTATTGAAATGGATTGTCCAAAACATGACCACTCACAAAACGGTGGGTGATATCAAAGAAGCCTCCTCAAGGATTGAAACCTTGGTAAAATCCGTCAAGACCTATTCCTATATGGACCAAAGTTTGGATTTTCAAATGGTGGACGTACATACCGGGATACAAAGTACACTCAATGTGCTAAATCATAAGATTTCTAAGGTTGGACATAAAGTGGATATTCAGTTTGATGAGAATGTACCCAAAATACATGGTCTACCTGGGGAATTAAATCAGGTTTGGACTAATCTGATAGACAATGCCATCGATGCGTTGCCTTCTGAGGGGGGAGAAATCAAGGTGAAGACCAAAACCTCAGGTAGTTTTGTGTATGTGTTTGTGGAAGATAATGGTCACGGAATTGCAGAAGAACACCTCAATCGTATTTTTGAACCTTTTTTTACCACCAAGGAAATAGGAAAAGGTACCGGTCTGGGGTTAGACGTGGCCCTAAAAATCATTAAGCAACACAACGGGCAACTTAAGGCAAAGTCCAAGCCGGGGGAGACCATTTTTGAAGTTTGTTTGCCCATCAATCATAACCCAGAAGAAGAAAATTCGTGAAAAAACCAATCATTATTGCTGTCGATGACGACCCACAAGTCTTATCGGCGATACGTGGAGATTTGCGTTCCAGATACAGAAATGATTATCGGATTATGGCCACTACCTCTGCCCAAGAGGCGCTTGAAGCTATCCAAGAATTAAAGAACAAAGGGGAAGAGGTTGCACTTTTTCTATCAGATCAACGCATGCCTTCCATGTTAGGGGTGGACTTTTTGGAGAAAGCTCTAGTGGTATACCCCCAAGCGAAACGGGTTCTGCTCACTGCATATTCAGATACTGATGCTGCGATTAAGGCGATAAACGACGTACAGTTGGATTACTATCTACTGAAACCTTGGAATCCTCCTGAAGAGAAGCTTTATCCGGTGATAGATGATGTTTTGCAGGACTGGTTGGCCAATTATTCCCCGCCCTTTTCAGGTTTGCGAATAGTAGGATATCCGTTTTCGCCTAACACTCATAATATCAAGGACTTTTTGGCCGGAAATATGTTTCCCTATCAATTTTTGAATGTTGAAAATGAAGATGGAGCAAAAGAATTGGTGGAAATCAACCAGCTAGGTTCTAAAGACTTGCCCGCTGTCTTCTTTGAAGACGGAAACATGCTAAAAAATCCAAGCCTTTCAGAGATTGCTGAAAAATTAGGCTTGAATGTACGGGCGCAAGAAGAATTGTATGATGTCATAATCATCGGGGCCGGTCCAGCTGGACTGGCAGCAGCGGTTTATGGGGGAAGCGAAGGATTAAAAACCTTGTTAATTGACCGAAAAGCCCCAGGGGGGCAAGCAGGAACCAGTTCAAGAATCGAAAATTATTTGGGTTTTCCGAAAGGTCTGAGTGGCTCAGACCTGGCACGAAGGGCAATTACCCAGGCTACCCGATTCGGTATAGAATTTCTTTCCCCAGTTGAGGTTACAAAAATTGAAGTACGGGACTCTTACAAAATCATAACCTTGTCAGACGGTAGCGAACTTAAAAGTAAAGCCGTGGTCATTGCTACGGGAGTGGATTATCGAAAACTCCCAAATAAGGGCATGGAAGATTTGACTGGTGCTGGTGTATATTATGGTGCGGCAACTACCGAAGCCCATACTTGTAAGGATGGTAATGTTTATATAGTTGGGGGAGGAAACAGCGCTGGACAAGGTGCTATGTATTTATCCAAATATGCCAGAAAGGTAAATATTGTAATTCGAAGGGATTCTTTGGAAAGCACTATGAGCTCATACCTGATAGACCAAATTGATAATACAGAAAATATTGAGGTGATTCCTAACTCAGAAATCGTCGAAGCCATTGGAGAATCTAAGTTGGAGCAAGTAGTACTTCGAAACAAAACTGCAAATTCAGAGGAAAATTTAGAAGCTCGAGCAATTTTTATTTTCATCGGTGCCCGACCCTATACGGATTGGACAGGGGCCAATTTCCTAAAAGATGGAAAAGGCTTTCTGGTTACAGGAAGGAATGTGCTAGATCATGAGTTGGGAACAATTCAATGGAAGCAAAGCAAACCGCCTTATCTGCTGGAAACCAGTGTGCCCGGTGTGTTTGCCGCGGGCGATGTAAGAAGTGGTGCGATGAATAGAGTAGCTTCAGCCGTGGGTGAAGGTTCCATGTCCATCAGTATGGTGCATAAGTATTTGAATGAAAACTAAGGACGTATGGAAGATAGCGAATTGAATTAGAATTTCAATTCCGCTGTTAATACTGTATGAAAAAGTGTGTCATCCAAACCGCTTTCTTTCAAAAAAGCGCCAGGAAATATCAGATTGGTTTCCAGTTCAATATTGACCAAATTGTTTAATTCAAACGCTGTAATTGTACCAATTTGATGTCCAATAAACCGTTCTTCGTTTGCTGAAGGATATTGCAAATTAAGAGGAGGACCATAAACCCCATCTTGTCTGGAAAATCTCCAGAAGGCCACATAGTCGAATTCAAAATTGAATTGCCCGATAGAGGTGTCAAAATAGGGGTGAATGTCAAATAAATTAGAAGGCCCTATTCGTGCAACCCTTCCGAAATAGGCACCACGGGGATAGATACCATCAAAGGTGTTTAGCGTGTTGTCAGTATCGCTGTTGTCGCCACTTATGGCTTCCGTTTTCAATCCAATTACACTGTTGTCACCAAAATAGGGCATAGGGTATTCGATATTAAAGGAAATGGTCCAAGCCCTAATATTCTGATTTCCAAAACTACCGGTTTGAAAAACAAACTCGTTGTTATAAGTCAATTTCTTCCATTCACCAAAATGGCGTAGTCCTAAACTAAGTCGATTATCATCTGCCGTTCCAGAATCCCAGGTTTTTGCTTCTTCTTCCTTGTAAATGGCATAGATATCCATGCTGGAATTTGGCTTCCAATGTTGTGTCCAATACACTCCACCAACCGATTCCTGAAAATCTAGGGCATCATTGTCAAAAACACTTTCGCCCACTATTACCGGCACGGCATAAAAACCAGTAAGCTCGGTTTTTTCACTTTGATATTGCAATTGGGCCATATCAAAAGACAAACGGACGTTGGGACCTTCTCGAATATCAATTAAACGTCCACTGCCTAAGCGCATGTTCTGCCGACCCACAAGCACATTCCAATTCTCATCAAAATGATAACGGGCAAAAAGTTGATTAAAACTCAATTCATCCCTATCTACGGGAGTTAAGTTGGCTTTGCTTGTAATCAAGCTTGAATTGAGTTCGACGAAAAACTCAAATTTATCAGTGATTTTTAAGTGGGAATGAAATTGCAACCGGTTCAGAAACCAAATATCATCCTGATCAACTTCGGATGCAAACTCCTCATTAATAAAGGCTTCAGATTGAAACCGATAACTTCCACCAAAACTCAGATTTCCCTGCTTGCCCAGTCGGACTTGCTTAATGTTTTGATAGATACCTGATTTGGTATTCGGATTGATGAATATTACATCATTCTGGCGCAATAATTTGAAATCCAGTTGTGATGAGTTTTCTTCTTGGGCATGAATCAAAAAGTTGGAAAACCAGCATAGCAATATGAGAAAACATGTAATCTTCATTGCAATATCCCCTGGTTTTCCAAGCTGTTAATCTATTCTTGAACAAACTGTAGGTCAATGACCAATTTCACTTGTTCTGCAACAACTACCCTACCAGCCTCGGTCACTGCACTCCAAGCAAGGCCAAAGTCCTTTCGGTTGATAGTTCCTGTAATTTCAAAACCCGCTTTCGTTTGACTATAGGGGTCAACCACAATACCATTAAAATCGACATCCAACTCAATACTTTTGGTAATATCCCGAATGGTCAAATCCCCTGTAAGCTTTTCACCATCGAATGACGTAGACCTGAATTTCATTTCAGGATGTGCTTCCGCATTGAAAAAGTCATTTGACCTTAAATGGTTATCACGATCTCTATTTTTGGTATTGATGCTTCCTACGAAAGTTTGGAATTCAAAATCAGCATTGATGAAGTCCTCTGAATCCGTAATGACGGTAGCTTCGAAATCCTCAAAGTGACCCGTCACTGTAGAAATCATCATGTGTTTTACCTTAAATCCAATTTCTGAATGGGTGGTATCTAAATTCCATTTTGTTTTTACTGCTGTTTCCATATTTGTTTTTTATTGATTAATTCCATTGATATCCTCCGAAATACTTTACTGGTGACCAGTCTGGAATAACCTCTGGCAATTCCGGACTCATATCGACAAATTCTTCTGCTCCATAGACAACATCCCCATCAACTACTGTTAATACAGAAGTCAAATCATTGATTTGCTTCTCAGGTATAGTGAAATAATCGTCGGAAAGAATAGCGAAATCAGCGAACATGCCATCCTCTAAAGTACCTTTAACGGTTTCCTCGTTCGAGACCCATGCACTGCCTTTGGTATACAAATGCAAGGCTTCCTCTCGTGTCAATTGATTTTCCTCGGATGCAAGTTGAAAATCACCCACAGTTTTCCCAGTTATCAGCCAATACAAAGCGGGCCAAGGATTGTAACTAGCTACACGTGTTCCATCGGTACCAGCACCAACGGGAATTCCCATTTCCATCATTTTCTTAATTGGTGGCGCTTCTTTGGCTTTCTCGACACCATAACGCTCTACAAAATATTCACCTGCATAGGCCATACGCGCCTGTATGGCAACCCCGCCATTCAAGGCTTTGATGCGCTCCAAGTCCTTTACTTGTACGGTTTCCGCATGATCAAACAACCATCGTTTTGATGCCAACTTGCCGTTGGTTTCTTTATTTACCTCCTCAAATACATCTAACATTAAAGAAATGGTCTCGCCATAGGTGGCGTGAACCCTAAATGGCCAACCATTATCCACATGCAGACGAACAATCTGCTTTAAATCCTCTCTCCAAGTTGGGCGATCTCTATCCAACAAGGGTTGTGGTGCAAGGAAATTCTCAAAGTCACCAGCGCTCCATGCCAAAAATTCTCCGCCCCCTTCCAATTCATAACCGTGTTTTAAATGTATTTCACCATTGTGACCTATTTTATTATTAAGCATCCACGCTTTGAACTCGGCATATTCTGCCCCTTTATTCTGGGGAAACAGGTAATATGATAGTCTGATAGGCATTTTTCCAGAATCTGCTAGTTTTTTGGTGCCGACATAATCTCTGGGAAATTTATGTCCGCCACCACCCGCATCAATCCCACTGGTAATTCCAAAAGTGTTCAGTTCTCTGTAGAACTGTCTTGTGCCATTTTCCATTTCTAGTTGAGTTAAAGGGGGTAAGCTTCCTATACGAGCGTATAGGATGGTAGGATTTGGGTCCGCAATTAAAACGCCTGTCAACTTTCCATCGGGGCCTTTCTGAAATTCAGAATCCGTAGGGGCTTTGGTATTTTCATCAATTCCTAACGCGTCCAATCCAGCTTGGTTTAGATACCCTTGACTATAGAGGAACAGGACATAGGTGGGCACATCGCCAGTAGCTTCATTCAATTCTTCCATGGTGAACAGTCGCTTTTCTTCAAATTGAAATGGACTCCAGCCACCAATTACACGAACCCATTGTCCTTCTGGAGTTCTAGCTGCTTGTTCTTTTAGCATTTCCAACGCCCGTTTCAGAGTTTTCACGCCATCCCATCGGACCTCAGCGTTAAAAAATCGTCCTCCTCGGGTCAAGTGTAAATGCGAATCGTTCAAACCAGGAATCAATGTTCTGCCCTTGGCATCTATGACTTTCGTGCTATCACCTGCCAAAGCTTTTATTTCTTCCGTTGTTCCGGTAGCAATAACTTTTCCATCCTTAATGGCGATGGCCTCAGTAATTGTCCTATCGGGGTCCATCACCGCAACCTTTGCATTGGTGACAACCATGTCCGCAGTTTCAGAAGCTTTTTTTGTTGGCTCATTACAAGCCATCAGCAACACTGCCATTACCAATAGTGATACAAATTTTTTCATCTCGATTGGATTTTAGACCCTCGGATTACGAGGGTCTTTCAACTTTAGGAAGGGCTTTTTTTACTTCTTTTCGTCTTCTTCTTTAGCCCACTTCTGCATGGTCTTGATGTAATCTATACCCAAACCATAAGCGCCACCATATCTTTTGGCAAGCTCGTTCACCTCTATATATTGATCGGAACGTGCCCAATCTCTATATACTTCCAACATATATTGCATGGATGTCATTGGGATTACACCAGCCTGTATCATTCTAGTCATTGCCATATCATGAGCTTCTTGTGATACTGCACCCGAGGCATCTGAGATTACATATACTTCATACCCATCTTCAAGAGCGGATAGGGCAGCTAGATTGATACATACTTCTGTCCAAAGACCCGCCATTACCAATTTTTTCTTTCCTGTGGCTTCAACAGCTTTCACAAAATTCTTATCCTCCCAAGAGTTCATGGTCGTTCTGTCAATATAGGTTGACTCATCGGGGTAATATTCCCTGATTTCTGGGAACACGGGTCCTGAAAATTGTTTTTCAGCAACTGTTGTTATAATGGTTGGCACCTCAAATAGTTTGGAAGCCCCTGCAATCAAGCCAGCATTATTTCGCAATTCTTCAATGGGTTGTGACTCTACCGCGAAGGCCATTTGACCCTCATGATCTATAAGAAGCAAAGCATGGTTTCCTGGATGCAATACTTGTTCCGCAGCGTTGGCAGGATCATTAACGGGATTCGGTGCATATTGGGTCCATTGTGCAAAACTCATTGTTGTAATCAATAGTGCTAGTGTAGATAATTTTAAGGTTCTCATTGTACTTGTTATTTGTGTTGTTTTTAAATTTTCTTGTTTTGATTATTCAATATTCATAGGTACCTCCATCAATAGTAGTTCGGTATCGCTGTCGGCAGATATTTCCAGATTTTCAATATCCCAAAGTCCAAAGCCGTCCCTTTTTTCCAACCGCTGGCCGTTTATGGTTACATTACCTTCAATAACAAAAGCGTAAACTCCATTATTCGCAACATCATTCAATGCATAGCTCAATGACTTTCCTTCTTCCAAAGAAGTCATGTTGAACCAGGCATTTTGGTGAATCCAAACTCCTGCGTCCTCAGCATTTGGTGAAAGCACCTGCTGTAATTTGTTTTTTCTGTCCTCTAAGTCCAATGTGATTTGGTCATAGCGAGGCGCTACTCCATTTTCATTGGGCATCACCCATATTTGCAAGAATTTTACCTCTCTATCCTTATTGGCATTATACTCGCTATGCAGGATGCCCGTACCTGCACTCATGACCTGAATATCTCCCTGCTTTATCACGGCCGCAGTCCCCATGCTATCTTTGTGCTCCAAATCTCCTTTTAGGGGTATGGAAATGATTTCCATATTGTTGTGTGGATGAGTGCCAAATCCCATTCCCGCTGAAACCACATCGTCGTTCAACACCCGTAATACCCCAAAATTCATTCGCTCGGGATTGTAATAATTGGCGAAGCTGAAGGAGTGATGTGAGTTTAACCATCCGTGATTTGCTTTTCCTCTAGTATCCGCTTTATGTAATACTGTTGTTGCTGTTTTTGTTTCCATCGTTTCTATGTGATTAAATCCTAATTGTTTGACATTTGTTTTTGTGTTCGTAGGAGAACTGGAAGCTGCTTTGAGATAGTTGCCTACTCCTAGTGCAGCCAATACTCCTCCCCAAGACACATTTTGTAAAAACTCTTTTCGTTTCATGATTAAGTTTTTGTTGACATGGTATAGTCCAATGATGTGCCAAACACATAAAATATTGTATATCAAATAGTTAATCAGTTTCAGACAATTAATTTTTTTCTCTATCTATAGTATTTTCTGTTATATGAGAAATTTTGTCTTTATTTTAACATGGAAAAACATACCCAAATGGACTTAGAAATTCCTTTTCAACTTTTTAGAGAGCAGTTTTTTGAACATATGCCCTATAAAATCATGTGGATGGATGAATCAGGAAAGATTATCTATGCCAATGGCCAGTTCTTAAAGCGTTTGGGATATTCCCCCAAAGAGGTTAAAAAGTTGACCATATTCGATATAAACCCATCAGCCACAGAGGAAAGTTGGGCCACACATTGGGAAAAAGTTAGCAATGAGAAGGTATACAGCTTTAAGTCCGTACATCAAACAAAAAAAGGAAAGTTTTACGATGTCGAGGTTTCTTCACATTTTTTCTCAAATAATGGAAAAAATATTATTGCTGCTATTGTCAATGATATTTCTGAATCCAGTTTTTATAAAAACCTGTTGAACCATGCCGAGCGTATGGCGAATGTGGGAGGTTGGAAATTGAACTTACAGGATGGTTCCTTGGTGGTTACAGAGCAGGCTCTTGAAATTTTCGAAACTGATACGAAAGACGATTTATTACCTGGGAAAGTAATTCACTTATTTCAGGAATCCGAAGAGTTGAAAACTTTGTTGAGCAAAGCCATTCGAAATGGTGCCTCTTACGATGTGGTATTGACTTTTAAGGGAGATGATGAACACTCAAAATACATTCGATGTGTCACAGAACCCATTGTGCAAAAAGATAAAATCGTAAAAATCATTGGGACCTATCAAGATGTCACAGCCCAAAAGGAACACGAGTTGGGCTTAAAGCTGTACAAGGAAATCATAGACAACGCCCCAGATTTAATATATATCTGGGACATCCATGGTAAATTGATACACTACAATGAAGCGGTTTCAAAAAATTTGGGATTCACAAAAAGCGAACTCAATGATTTCCATATCTATGACTTGGATGAAAATATTACTCCTGAATGGTGGAGGGAGCACTTTATGGAACTTATAGAGAAAAAGGTTTTGCATTTGGATTGGCTGATTACGCGAAAAGACCACACCAAGTTCCCAGCCAATATTATCGCAAATCACCTGACGTACCAAGGGGAAAATTTGAATTGTGCCATTATTCGGGATGTGACCCAAAAGAACAAACGCGACAAAGCGCTTTTTGAAGCTTTGGAAGAAATAAAGTCACTCAAGGACCAATTGGAAATTGAAAACGAATACCTCAAGGAGGAAATCAAACAAGAATTCAATTTTGAAAATATTATTTGCCGAAGTGAAGATTATAAGGTTGTCCTTGAAAAGGTCAACCAAGTGGCTCCCACAGACACCACGGTTTTAATTACCGGGGAATCCGGAACAGGAAAAGAATTATTGGCTCGGGCTGTTCACGATAATAGTCAACGCAAAGAAAAGCCCTTGATTAAAGTCAATGCAGCGACGCTGCCTTCGGAATTGATTGAAAGTGAGCTTTTTGGACATAAAAAAGGAGCGTTTACGGGAGCAACAGAGGATAAGGTGGGCAAGTTTAGCTTAGCTGACGGAGGTACTATTTTTTTGGATGAAATAGGGGAGTTACCCTTGGATTTGCAACCCAAGCTCCTTCGCGTACTACAAGAAGGTGAGTTTGACCGGCTTGGAGGAACAAAAACAATAAAAGCGGATGTTCGAATTGTTGCTGCCACCAATCGAGACCTTGAAAAAATGGTCAAGGAAGGTAAGTTTAGAGAAGATTTATACTATCGTTTAAATGTTTTCCCCATTCACAATATTACACTTCGGGAGCGGAAAGATGACATCCCCTTATTGGCGCAGTACTTTTTGGAAAAGTATGCTGCAAAAGCCGGAAAACCTTTTAAAAGACTTGGTAAGAAAACTATCGCGTTGTTAATGAATTATAATTTTCCTGGAAATATCAGAGAACTTGAAAATCTAATAGAGCGTGCGGTAATTCTAGAGAATGGCACTACACTAAACCCAGGGAAGTGGATTCCTTCAACGAATGGCGTATCAGAATTAAAGGAAGATTTTAAATCCTTTGAGGCTATGCAACGGGACTATATCATTAAAGTTTTGGACAAAACCAATTGGCGGGTGAGTGGTCCTAATGGTGCCGCCGCAATTCTTGAAATGAAGGACAAAACTTTATTTGCGAAAATGAAGCGTTTGGGTATTGAGAAGGAGGTAAGACTTAAGCGATAAAAACAGAAAGAGGGCAAAAAGCCCTCTTTTTTTATCTATTAGGAAAAACGTATGAGTTTTAATCCCGTATGCCTTCTGGAATTTTTCCAGGTGGCATGACGGTCCAAAATCCTGTTCAAAATATTTTTTCCTTCGGCCTTGTTTTTCTTTGAAGTTTTCATAATTAGCTCCTTTCATAGTTATCAAAATGAATGTTCAAACATTCCCTTTTTCACACCTCTATAGTCGTATTAACAGGTTGAATATTACATCCTTAAGAAAAGATTAACCCTGCTTTAAGTATTGTGTTGAAGGAATAGAAAACAACTTAATCCAGTTATGTTTTAGAAAGAACATTTCTCAAAGATTTAAAGCTATTGGGTGAAATGAACTGCGTGGTATTGAAAACCAGATTTGCTCTGTAGTTACTTCGATTTTTTAAAAAATATATTTTTTTGGAAAAATGTATACGTATTGTACGAATTAATTCTAATTTAAGGGTATTAAAGAATCCTATGGCCAAATCACAGCAAACGTACAACAAGAGCGAAAAAGAAAAACAGAAACAAAAGAAGCGGGAAGAAAAACAGAAAAAACGCGAAGCTCGAAAAGCCCAAAGTAAGGAAAGCGGAGGTGGAATTCCTTTTGCCTACGTGGACCAATACGGGAATCTTACGGATACGCCACCAGAAGAAACCGAAAAAGAAGAAATTGATGCTTCAACCATAGAATTGGGGATTCCAAGAAAGGAGGAGAGCGAAGAAGACCAAGACCCAACAAGAAAAGGTAAGGTCGCTTTTTTTGATACCTCCAAAGGGTTTGGTTTTATAATGGATTCTGATACCGATGAAAAGCACTTTGTGCACGTCTCTGGGTTGATTGACCAAATCGCCGAAAATGACAAGGTCACTTTTCTATTGGAAAAAGGACTGAAGGGTATGAACGCTGTCCAGGTGAAACTGCAAGAGTAAACTGTGACTTATAGCCCGTTGGTATTTTCCGATTGAATAAAATCAACAATAGTCTTTCCTTCTAAATCCGAAAGCATACTTTGATGGACTTCACCAGCCCCAAAAAAACGATAGCGCACTCCGGCAATCCTACCCAGACTTTCTGAATAATCTCCCTGAAACAAGATTTCGTCTCCTGTAGTTACTTTTAGTTCTTTTTTTACTACGGTTAACTTTATTTCCTTTTCCTCGGAAAGGTCCAATCCCAAACCAGATAGGTCGTGCTCTTTTCCATGTAAAAAATTGTCGTTCATCATAACCCATAATTCCGAAGCGCAACCTGGAATTCCCAATGTGACCACCATAGCTCCTTTGGTGCCCAATACAATGATGGAGGTTTTCTGACATACGGCCCAAACATCATTATAGGTGTTTTTAAGAATGGACCGTAGCTCAAAGTTATCTCCTGAAATGGAATCAAATGCTTTCACCATATGATAGGTTGAAGTCAATGGTTTTTCACTCGAAGTAATCTCATTAATGGCTCCTTCTGGGAACGCAAGCTTTTTACCAAAAACTTTGAGGGACTCATAATACTTGGGGATAGGCCCATAATCAATAGTGCCTAACCAACCATCGGTTTTAATAAATAGGTCATGTTCTTTTATAATTTCTCCTTCCACCAAGAGCTTGGCCCTGAAATATCCAGGAAAATAGTATTGACCGGTGGCTTGTTTTTGGCCTTTGGTCAAGGAAATGGTTTTTGTAGGGTCCCAATATTGCTGAATATGGATGCTATCTGATTCTATCCCATCGAAATCCACATCAAAGACAACCGTATTGGGCAGCCCTTGTGTAATGGGCTTACTCTGAAATAGTATCCGAGATGGGTCGATTGGCTCATTTTGGATAGGGACACTTCGTAAGGAGTAGAGCGAGATAAAAACCAACGTCATTATAGAAGCACTTAACACAATCACCCCCAAATTCGATTCGATTTTTTTCCGTGTCCGGAAACTTCTTTTTTTGGGAATACTGCCTTTCAAATCACGCCAGTTTTCAAATCCCGCAAACTGGGCCAAAGTGTTCAAAGTGGTTATGCTAGGAGCACTTTTGTACGCAATCTTTCCCCAGACCCGCTTCAAGGTAACTGGACTTAGCAAGATTTTGGTCTCTTGTTGAATCCGCTCACTTAACTCAACGAACATATCATTATGCCATGCATAGGAAGGTCCCCAACCCAATTTCCCCTCGATATGTTGGATACAATGCTGTATGTAAAATTCCTCTTTATTCATGGCTTAGACGTTACCGCAAAGATTGCAAAAAAACCAATGCATGAATGTGAATGAACCAACTTGAACGAACTTGTTTCGCTTCATTCCTGGACTAAAAACGTACTTAGCACTATCAAAATCAAAAAACATGAGAACAGTTTTTCTATATGCTATGGCCTTTTTGCTTTCATCATTGGCCATTTCACAAGAATCCACTCCACTGGATACCCTTCATTGGGACATTAATGCCCGGGCCCACGTCTTTGAACCCTACAAAGGGAAAGATGCCATCTATTTATTGGGGGGTTCCATGTCGCTTAAAAATGCCGAGTTTTTAAATGGAACTATCGAGTATGACATCTACATGACAGGCGACCGTGGTTTTCCCGGAGTGTATTTCCGAGTGGATGGGACCAACGCCGAACAATTTTATATCCGACCTCATCAGTCTGGTAATCCCGACGCGAACCAAGCGGTGGCCCTATTCAATGGCATAACCCCATGGCAATTTTATTTTGGACCTAAATATTCTTTTCCCTACAAATATCCGGTAGACCGGTGGATGCACATTAAAATAGTAGTGCAGGATGACAAAGCGCAGGTCTATTTGGATAATAGTGAAAAACCTAACCTGTCCTGGAACTTGTTCCATGAAGGTAAAGCAGGTGGATTAGCTTTTACCGGAGGGTTAAATTCCGGTGTGCATTTGGCAAACTTCTCCATAAAAAATGGAGCGGGTGAAATAAAAGATTTCAATCCGGGTACCCGTGAACCTATTAAGGGAGCCATTCAGCAATGGGAGGTTTCGGACAAATTCGAGGAAAAACTATTGGACAATCCAACTGACCTGCAAAAAGTCATTGATGCAAGAAAATGGGGCAAACGCATAGTGCTCGAAGAAGGGGTAGCCGCCAACATTTCACGTGAGGTTGAGTTACGTGGAGATATTCCCGGTAATACCGTTTTTGCCAAAATTAATATCAATTCCAGAAATGATGCGACCAGACTCTTCGAATTTGGGTATAGCGATAGGGTAGTGGTCATACTCAATGGAAAACCAATCTATAGGGGAAATAACGGATTCAGAAGTCGAGACTACCGTTATTTGGGAACCATAGGCCTGTTTGATGCAGTTTATCTCAATCTAAAGAAGGGAAACAATACTTTGCTTTTGGCTGTTTCCGAGAATTTTGGAGGCTGGTTGGTCACAGGCAGATTCCCAAATTCAGAGGGTTTAAAAATTCAGTGATTACATTGAATCAATAGCAGCTGGACAGTTCTATCTGATGCATTCGGATGGAGCTGTCCTTTTTTTGATGACAATTCAATATCTAATAACGACGATTCAATAGACTTCACTTCTTTTTCCTTGAACGAACATTGATTTTTGGTACGTGTTTAACCATAAAACCAAACATCAATGACAAATGCAGAAATTTTCTCGATAGCCAATATGATGGTGATGCCCATGTGGCTTTTACTGATTATCCTCCCCAAATGGAAGGTCACTCGCTTTTTGATTGACTATAAGGTTATCCCCCTTTTACTCTCTCTATTTTATGCCTTTTATATCGTTTTACACATTCAGTCGGGTGCTGGTTTGGACTTTGGGAGCCTGTCTTCTGTAATGTCCCTTTTCACTTTGGAAGATGCCGTAATGGCGGGATGGGTACACTACTTAGCTTTTGATTTGCTCATAGGTATGTGGATGGTCAATCAAAATAGAAACTTGGGCATCCATCAACTTCTCATGGCACCCTGTCTCTTTGCAACCTTTATGTTGGGTCCTGTAGGCTTCTTGCTTTTCATGTTTTTAAGAACCATCAAACTACGTAAGTCATGAAAGAAATAAACAACATACTTCAAACTGTAAGAAAAGAAAGTCCCATATTATATGGTGTGGTCGTTTTCCATTTTATACTCGCCCTTGCTAGTGTCTTAGGTTGGATTTTTGATGACCGAATGTTAATGGGCATCAATGTTTGGGTGAAACCCTTAAAGTTTACAATTTCAGGTGGATTGTATGTCTTGACTTCAGGTTTTTTGATAACACTTTATCCATTCTCCAGAAGGAAGAAAAACATCGTCAACAATATCGTTTCGTGGACTTTGGCTGCCGAAATATGCATTATTGTTTTTCAGGCGGCCAGGGGCGTACAATCCCATTACAATCAATCTAGTCTCTTTGATGGGATTCTTTTTGGGCTTATGGGGATTCTTATCAGTATTATAGTTTTCGTTATGGTATTCTTTATTATAGAAACTATACGTCTTAGGCTAAATACGCCAAGACACGTTCAATGGGCCATTCTCTTGGGTTGGCTTGTAGTTTTCTT
The DNA here is from genome assembly GCF_965601775.1 of Flagellimonas sp. Lineage (GTDB taxonomy): Bacteria > Bacteroidota > Bacteroidia > Flavobacteriales > Flavobacteriaceae > Flagellimonas. Next base: position 1,889,575 of record NZ_OZ271837.1, on the reverse strand, counting down.
TGGAAGTTGGGTAGGTGGGCAGATGATAGGGCAAATGGCACATAATGTAGGAGTTCCCGATGGAGGTGAAGGTTTGCCCCTGTTGAATTGGAGTACCATTGCCGGCGACTTGCGAATCGCACATTTTTTTGGATTGCACGGCATTCAAATAATTCCTTTATTCGCAGTAGTCCTTACCAATAGGTTGAAAGCCTCCAGTGTTGCCAAAAGTATTTTGGTCATTCTTTTTGGGCTGTTATATGCTTCATGGATAGCTTTTACCTTCTATCAAGCAAAACAGGGAATGCCTTTGGTGAGGGTATAATTAAGGCGCATGAAGGTTTTCAATAAGGCAAGGCGAATAAAATACCTAGGATTCAATGACGCGTGGTTTGTAGCGGTTGGGATTATCCTTTTGAGTTTTGTCACAGACTTTATGTTTTCCAGAAACTCGTTCGCTCGTCTTCCTTTTATTGAAGCTACTATCAATTGGAGCGTTTCTTTGATGTTTGCAACATTTAATTGGTTGATTATTCGGTCCATTTTAATTGTATTGCGTAAAAAGTACCCCAGTTTAAAAGACAACAAGATTCGAATTCCTCTTTTTTTCTTAACCATTGTGGTAACCGTTATGGCAGTTGATTTTACAGGAAATATGATTTTGGGCTTTATTTTTAATGAAAGTTACAACCACCCCTTACGTTCCCGGATTATTCTGCCCATAATATTAATTAGTACCATGACCATGGCCATTTACGAGGCGGTATATTATTATGTGCTTTTAAAGAATTCTATTCGGGAAGAAGAACAAGCCAAACGGGCCATAGTCCAATCACAATTGGATACCTTAAGAAACCAGGCACAACCGCATTTCCTTTTCAACACGTTGAATACGTTGCGCGACATTATCGACCAAAATACCAGGGAAGAGGCCAAGGAATTTGTAAACCGATTGTCGGAAGTGTTTCGTTTTATTTTGGAAGCCGGGAATGCCAATCTTATTGAGCTCAGCGAGGAATTGAAATTTGCTGAAGCCTATATTCACATTCAGAAAGAACGCTTTGGGGACAATCTCCAATTGGATTGGCAAGTTCCTGAATCTTCGAAAAGTCAATTGATCATACCCATGAGTCTGCAGCTCTTGCTTGAAAATGCGGTAAAGCATAATGTGGTTTCCAAGACAAAACAGTTGTTAATTACAGTAGAAGTCCAAAACGGGCAATTGATGGTAAGTAACAAAATACGGCCCAAATCCACACAATTGCCTACAACCAAACTGGGTTTGAAGAATATTGAAAGTCGCTATCGCCTTATTGCCAATAAAGAAGTTGAAATCAATCAAGACAATGGTGCGTTTACTGTAAAACTGCCATTGTTGACTGCTACGGACCAAAAACATGCCTATGCAAATCCTGATTATTGAAGACGAGCCAAGGGCAGCAAACCAGTTGCAAAACCTCTTGAAACTGCTTGAGTTTGAGCATGAGGTATTGGATATTTTGGACACCATTGAGGACAGCGTCAGTTGGTTCAAAGCAAATCCTGCACCCGAACTGGTGTTTATGGACATTCAGCTGGCCGATGGGCTCAGTTTTGAAATATTTCAAAAAGTAGAAGTGCCATGTCCCATCATATTTACCACGGCATTTGACCAATATGCCATTCGGGCCTTTAAGGTAAACAGTGTGGATTATCTTTTGAAACCGATTCAGGAGAACGACCTGCAACACGCCTTGGACAAGTTCTTGAGTTCTAAAAAACCATCGGGTCTGGACCCGGTAATGCTCAAAAGTTTTCTAGCGGATTTGCAAGGTGGGGAGCAAAGGGAAGGTATATTGGTAAAAGAAGGGGATGGCTTTGCACAGCTTCGTATTTCGGATTTGTTGTATGTGTATTCCGAAGACAGCGTTTCGTTTGGGGTGACCCAGGATAAACGGGTGATTATAGATGAAACCCTGGACCAACTGCATCCCACCTTAAACCATGCGCAGTTCTTTCGCATCAACCGCAGCCAAATTGTGGCCAAATCTGCCATTTTAAAAATTGACAGATACTTTAACCATAGGTTAAAATTGTCCATAGTCGAAGACAGAGGACAAGAGTTTATTGTAAGCCGCCCTAAAACTTCGGAGTTTAAAGAGTGGCTAAATCGATAACGAAACCTTAGATTTAGGCCTTCTTTATTTCTTTACATATTCAATGAAGTCCAAAATTTTAAAATATTTAAAGCGAATGCTCATAGGAATAGGAATCTTTATTGGTTTGATAGCGCTCATCACCATCTTATTTGTAAATCTCAGTCCCCAATTTGGCGGCAAGGCCACCGAAGAACAGAAAAAGGAATATGCCAAATCCAAAAATTATAAGGATGAGAAGTTCGTAAACACCAATGAGGTAAAGTTGGACATGAGTTTGGGGGATATGATGAAAAGTTTGATAGGTTTTCTTCGGCAACAGCCCAATTCGGTCCCCAAAAAGAGTCTGGATGTAATCAAAATGGACTCTTTGCAATTGGCAAACTCCACTGCACCATCCACATTGTATTGGTTTGGGCATTCTTCTTTTTTATTGCAATTGCAGGATAAAGTGATTTTGATAGACCCCATGTTTGGGGATGTTCCGGCGCCACACCCCTTGTTGGGCAATAGGCGATTTAGCTCGGAATTGCCTATTGAACTGGAGAAAATCCCAGAAATAGATATGGTCATCCTGTCCCACGACCACTATGACCATCTGGATTACGGCTCCATTCAAAAATTAAAAGATAAGGTCAAGATGTTTTATACACCTTTAGGTGTAGGTGTCCATTTGGAAGAGTGGGGCATAGGCAAAGAACGCATTGTGGAGTTGGATTGGTGGCAAGAAACCCAATTCGAAGATGTCAAATTGGTCTGCACGCCCGCCCAACACTTTTCTGGTCGTGGATTTTCGGATAGGGCCAAGACCCTTTGGAGTTCCTGGGTGATTCAATCCAATGGCGAAAACATTTTCTTTAGTGGGGATAGTGGGTATGCCGAACACTTTAAACAGATTGGAGAAAAGTATGGTCCTTTTGATTTTGCCATGATAGAATGTGGCCAGTACAATCGTTTATGGCCTGACATTCACATGTTTCCCGAAGAGACGGCACAAGCAGGGGTTGACGTACGGGCGGAACGCATCATGCCTATTCACTGGGGCGCTTTTAAATTGGCTTTGCACACTTGGACGGACCCTATTAAACGTGTAGCCAAAAAATCCGAAGAGTTAGGAGTAAAGTTGGTCTCCCCTAAAATTGGAGAACCGATATTCTTTAAAGAAGATATGGTCTTGAATCCTTGGTGGGAATCTTATGAGGAGTAAAAGGACAATTATGGATTTGTCCAATAATCCACGACAAAAACTTTCTCCAAATGGGGTTGAATGCTTTCCACAAATGCCATATGCGCCGGATGAGGGGCGTATATTGAGTCCCTGTCCTTTTCTGATTTGAAAGTCACTAAATAACAATGGGTAAAGTCTTGGTCAAAATTCTCCGGGCTTTGATTTAGACCCCATTCAAAATCCACAATTTCTGGAATAGCTTCAGGAAGTTTGGTAAAAGCTGTATTGAGCTTATCAATATCCGCTTCACTTGAGTCTTCGTTGAATTTAAAAATCACCATATGTCGTAATACTTTTTCTGGTTTCTTAGGTTCAGCTTGCACCACAGTTTCCTGGGATTTTAAGTTTTTCTCTTCATTTGGTTTGCATGAAAATGCTATTACCATCAAAGCAGTTAGCAGTATCTGGCGGAAAAAACGAGTTGTAAGGTTCATGATTTTAATTTTTCAAAAAGGTAGTAATTCTTTGCTTAGCTCTGCGGGAAATAGTAATTACTTAAATGATGCAGAAGGACTGACTAGGTAACAATGGAAACATTATTTTAAAATAAAGCTGACCAATTGTCAAATTCCCTTTATATTACAACTGAAAAATAGAGCTATAGTTTGTACTTCCGCTGATTCATGAGCACATCCAATTCCGGTACCCCTTCATTTTTTAGTCATATTCCCCATGCCATTACCATGTTGTTTGGCATTATTGTTTTGGTGAGTATCCTTACCTACATTTTGCCGGCTGGAACTTACGAAAGGGTTTTGGTCGATGGACGAAGTACCGTGGTTCCCGATTCCTATAAAACCATAGCATCCACCCCCGTAGGCCTGTTGGACATGTTCAAAGCGATACCATTGGGTTTCAAGGCAGCGGTTGAAATCATTTTCATTGTGATTTCCGGAGGAATCATGTTTACGTTTATGGAGAAATCCAAAGCGGTTGAGAATGCCGTGGGTACTTTAGTGAATCGGTTGGGCTTACGGAACAAGCATCTCATTATTGTTATCATGACTTTTGTCTATGGAATCCTCGGGGTTTCTGTGGGATATGAGAACAATATCGCTATGGTGCCGATTGCCGCAGTGCTGAGCCTTGCCTTAGGCGGGGATTTGATTTTGGCTGCGGGTATTTCCGTAGGAGCCATGACCATTGGATTTGGTTTATCACCCATCAATCCGTATACCGTCGGAACCGGACATAAAATTGCTGAGCTTTCGATGTTTTCTGGAGCTTTGCTTCGCAGTGTTCTTTGCTTTTCGGCCTTAAGTGTAATGGCCTATTACAACGTGCGGTATTTCAAAAAAATCACACTTGACCCCAACAAGAGCCTAGGAAAAGGACTAAACGTATCCGAATTGGCCCTTTCAAAACCGGTAAATGAATACAGTTTGAATCGGAAAAATTGGATGGTCATTTCCATTTTTGTCTTAGGGCTTATCGCCATTTTGTACGGTGTATTCAATTTGCATTGGTACATCAACGAACTCTCTGCGATATTTTTGATGGTCGCTTTATTAAGTGGATTGGTATCCCGAATGAGTGCTACTGAAATGAGCGAAACTGTTTTGAAAGCAGTGGCCATTTCGGCTCCGGGAGCCTTCATGGTCGGATTCGCCACATCCATCAAAGTACTAATGGAAATGGGAAATATTGGGGATACCATATCCTATCAGCTTTCTGTAGTGCTTCAGGATTTACCCTTGTATGCCTCGGCCATTTGTATGTCTGTTTCCCAAACCGTAATTAACTTTTTTATTCCATCTGGAAGCGGTCAAGCTTTGGCCACTTTGCCCGTGATGCTCCCTTTGGGAGAATCCTTGGGATTAACGCGACAAATTACCATTTTGGCTTTTCAAATAGGGGATGGGCTGTCCAATTTGGTCAATCCAACTTTGGGAGGTCTAATTGCCATGCTTAGCATGTGCCGCGTTCCCATCGATAGATGGATTCGTTTCATATTTCCTGTGCTTATCACTTTACTTGGTATGGCCTTTTTGGCCTTGATAGTCGCAGTAGCCACAAATTATAGTTAGTATGACTGTAGAAAAAATTCTTGAAAAATTGGTCTCCTTTCCCGTTCTGGGCGGAGAGAGCAATATGACCATTATCCTTTGGATAAAAGAGTATATCGAATCTTTTGGAATTGAAGTTCATTTGGTGCCCAATGAAGAAGGAAACAAAGCATCTCTGCATTGCAGGATTGGTCCAGCTGTGGATGGCGGTGTCATCTTATCAGGACATTCTGATGTGGTACCCGTGGAAGGACAGGAGTGGACCACGGACCCTTTTGTGCTTACCGATAAAGGAGATGGAAAATTATATGGGAGGGGTTCTTGCGATATGAAGGGATTTTTGGCCTGTTGTTTGGCCGCATTGCCCCAAATGGTGGAAGCAGATTTGAAAAAGCCCATCTATTTTGCCTTTTCCTATGATGAAGAAATCGGTTGTCTAGCGGCACCTGAATTGGCCAGGGCCATCAACGAACATTATTCAGAAACACCAAAATATGCCATAATTGGAGAACCTTCCTTAATGGAACCGATAATAGGACAGAAGGGGATTTATATTTTGGAAACCTATGTGAATGGTTCGGCAGGGCATAGCAGTCGAATCAAACAAGAGGTCAGTGCCATTCATGAATCCATGCGATTGATTTTATGGTTGGAAAACAAAATGAACCAATTGATTGCCGACAAGCAGTTGGATGAGCGTTTCCATCCACCGCATTCCACCATTCATATTGGCTTGGTGAATGGAGGCATTGCTCCTAATGTAATTGCGGACAAAGCCCATTTTTATTGGGATTTGAGAACAATTCCCAAGGATGACATCCAAGGTATTGTAAACGAATTTGAAGCCCATTGCCGAGAACGGGAAGAAGAACTTAGAAAAGTATTTCCTGATTTTTCAATCAAGACTGTGGAAAACCATCCACCAGTACCGCATTTGGACACAAAAGCAGAGGATGATGTTGTCGAATTGATAAAACGGATTTCAGGAAATTCAAAATGGGATACGGTTTCCTATGCTGCTGAGGCGGGTCAATTTGCTGACGAAGGTTTTCAATCCGCTATTTGTGGGCCGGGGTCAATTGCCCAAGCGCATCGGGCAGATGAGTTTATTGCTAAAGACCAATTGGAAAAAGGAGTGGTAATGTTGGAAAATTTGGTTGATGAGTTATCCTCTCCAGTCTTCATCTAATATTCCAAAAGACCTATCACAGGTAAATTACTTCACTA